>NZ_PIBN01000003.1:0-389560 GCF_002806655.1 Klebsiella sp. K-Nf6
CGTCGATTTTCGCCTGGCGGTCGGCCAGCGCTTTATCAACGGCTTTGGCAACGATGGCGTCGATCTGTTCCTGCGTAAATTCTTGCGCCATGACAGAAATTGGGCACAGCGCGGCGACAACCGCCATGGCTAAAGGCAGTTTTTTCACAGTATTCATGGTTATCTCGCTTTAATAATTAATATATTTCAGATAATAACCATCCCATTCTGGCTAAAATAAATAACCAAAATAAGCTGATTTGTTTTTTAGGGTACAGCGACGCCGGAGAATAATATTCTCGCTGACGTTATTCCATATTAATTAACGCTGATACAGATGGATTAATTCTTCTGAGAACTCGCGAGCCAGCAGCGAGTTCATCAGATGATCCTGGGCATGTACCATAATCAGCGTCATAGGCTGACGCGCTTCACCGGCATCCTGTTCGATGAGCTGGGTCTGCATCTGATGCGCCCGGCGGGCGTAGCCGTCGGCCTCATTTAAGAGTAAGCGCGCTTCGTCGATATTTCCGGTTCGGGCCGCATGCAGCGCTTCAAAACATAATGAGCGTGACTGTCCCGCATTAACGATAATTTCCATTACCGCATCTTCTAATTCAATCATGTGTATTCCTGAGGTATTTATTATTTAATAATGCAGTGAAAGTCCATTTTCTGCATTATTACGCTGTCATCTTATTATCGCTCCGGACGGAGAGGTATTAGCTAACGGTTTCTGCCACCGGAACGCTATTTTTGGCTTTCTCAACTTCGGTTTTCATTAAGGAACGTTCATAGGCGCGCAGGAACGGCAGGTAAATGACCGCCGACATCACCATGCAGATGAGGCACATCACGACCGGACTCAGGGTCCAGTTAGCCGCCCACGACGCGCCAATCGGTGCCGGCGTGGTCCACGGCGTCAGCGACACCACCTGGCTCAGCCAGCCAAGACGCGTCGCGCCGTAAGCCAGCACCGCGTTGACCATCGGCACGCAGACGAAGGGGATAAACATCATCGGGTTCATGATGATCGGCGCCCCGAACAGAATCGGCTCGTTGATATTAAAGAAGCTCGGCACAATGCCCATCTTGCCGATGGTGCGCAGATGAGTGGCCCGGCTACGCAGCAGCAGGAAAGCCAGCGGCAGGGTCGAACCGACACCGCCAATCAGCAGATAGTGATCCCAGAAGCCCTGCAGATAGACGTGCGGCAGCACCGTACCCGCCGCCAGCGCCGCCTGGTTTGCCGACAGGTTGGCCATCCAGAACGGGTTCATAATGCCGGTAACAATCAGTGAGCCGTGGATCCCGGCGAACCAGAAAATCTGGCACATCAGAACGGAGAGCAAAATCGCCGGCAGCGAGTCGGAGGCGGAAACCAGCGGCTCCAGCAGATGCATGATCGCCTGCGGCAGGATCATCCCGGTCTGCGCTTCGATAAACAGGTTCAGCGGATGCAGAGTCGCAATGACCACCAGCACCGGGTTCAGGATTTCAAACGAACGGGCGACGCCGGTGGGGACCTCTTTCGGCAGACGAATAGTAATGTTGTTTTGCTTCAGCCAGGCGTAAACGCGGGTGGAGTAGATGGCGGTGATCAGCGCGGTGAAAATGCCCTGACCGGACAGATACTGAGTGGAAATTTTGCCATCGGCATAGGGCGCGGCGACCAGCAGGAAGGCCATAAACGCCAGCAGACCGGACATCACCGGATCGAGCTGAAACTGCCGACCGAGGCTGGCGCCAATGCCGACCGAGATAAAGAAGGTCATTACGCCCATGCTGAGGTTAAACGGCAGCATCAGCTGTTCGCGGTAGTGCTGGGAGAAATCAAGCCAGCCGCGGGCAAAGCCGTTGGTGGTATCGGGTGAAAACGGCGGAAAGATAAATACCAGCATGAAAGAGCCGATGATCATAAACGGCAAAGCGGCAGTGAAGCCATCGCGGATAGCGATAACGTATTTCTGCTGCCCAAGGCGTCCTGCCAGCGGAGTAATAGATTGCTCGATCACGGCAATCATGGACTGATACAGAGAACTCATTTCAACACCTCTCAGTGCGCCGCTGGGATCAGCGACAGAGCATAATTCAGGACGTTGTCTCCCCGCTGCATGCCATAGTCCATCGTATCGATGGGCTGAACGGGAATGTTCAGGGAAGCCGCTTTGTCAGACAGGGTTTTCAACATGTATTTCACCTGGGGGCCAAGCAACACCACCTGATACTGCGGAAACTGCATGTCAAATTCGGAAACACCATAGGCATCAATCTGCACCGGCAGATCACGTTCATTCGCCGCCTCCACCATCTTTCTGACCAGCAGACTGGTGGACATCCCGGCAGAGCAGCACAGCATAATCTTGTACATCGACGACCATCCTCAAAATGTAAAAAGTTATTGCGTGGATGATTTGATATCAGACGGAAACCGGTTTCCATTCATAAAAAGCAGAACTGTGATAGTGGTCAAGATCTCCTGCTTATGGGGCGGATTTATTGGATTTCGCTCACATTATTCTGTCGATTTGGCGATGTTTTGCGCTGAAATGGAAAATCGGTTTCCAAACAAATGACGAAATGGATATACTGCGCTGGTCACAATTGAAGCGATTCAGGTTTACAGGATTTTGGCGGGACGCGGCGCCCGCGCAGGGGAAAATGATGTCGACAATCAATGATGTTTCACGACTTGCCGGGGTTTCCAAAGCCACGGTGTCGCGAGTGTTGAGCGGCTCACGTGGCGTGAAGGAAGCCAGTCGTCAGGCGGTGCTGCAGGCGGCGGAAGCGCTCAATTACCGGCCAAACATGATAGCCCAGTCGTTGCTCAGCCAGTCCACCGGCTGTATCGGCGTCATCTGCGCCCAGGACAACATCAACCAAACCACCAGCTATCTCTACGCCCTGGAAAAACAGCTCAGCCAGCACCAGAAGCACCTGCTGCTGCGCTTCGCCAACACCAGCAACGGCGTGATGAACTCACTGGAGGAGTTGACCTGCGGGCTGTGCGATAACGTGCTGATCATCGGCGCGCGTTTTCCCCTGAATATTAACCGCCCGGACGTGGTGCTGGTGGACTGCCTCGACAGCGAGGGCGACAACAGCATTCAGTTCGATCATGCTTTCGCTGCCGAAACCGCCTGTCATTATCTGATTAGCCAGGGGAGACGGCAGATTGCGCTGATTCATCCGCAGAGCAGCGGCTTTGCCGACCAGGTGCTGCTGGGCTACAAGCACGCGCTGGAAAAAAACTTTTTGCCGTTTAATCGCAACCTGGTGTTTCTGGATAACACCTCGCCGTCGGTGGCGGTGCAGGAGCTGGTCAATAACGCCACGACGCTGAACTTTAACGCGCTGCTGGTGAGCGATGAACAGCAGGCGCAGCGCGTGGTGCCGCAGCTGCAGGCGTTTAACCGCGCCGTTCCGCAAAATGTGATGGTGTTTAGCCTCGCCGGATCGTTACAGCTGCCCGGTATCCCCACCATTC
The DNA here is from genome assembly GCF_002806655.1 of Klebsiella sp. K-Nf6. NCBI lineage: Bacteria > Pseudomonadati > Pseudomonadota > Gammaproteobacteria > Enterobacterales > Enterobacteriaceae > Klebsiella > Klebsiella sp. K-Nf6. The sequence goes on from NZ_PIBN01000003.1 coordinate 3,467, forward strand.
CGGCCATTGAATATTCCATGGACGCGATGGCGTCGCGGATCGTCAACTGGCTGACCGAGAAAACGGACAACCCGGGCGGCAGCCCGCTGCGCGGCGATTTAATTATTCCGAAGCACTGAACGCCGCTCTTGCCCTGACCCGCCGCCGTTGGCTGCGGGTTTTTTGCTGGCTGGTTTTTGTCGTATTCCTCACATTATAAATAAAACTCATATCTGACGCCGGGTTTTCGAACCGGACAGTCTGCGTGACCTGCCTTAAGTTGAGTACGAAAGTTCCACTCAAAAAAACCTAACCAGAACATTCGTACCGCCTGCTTAAGGAAGTGACCCTATGAATCACATGAACGTTGTCGATGTGAAAGCGTGGATAGATGCCCGTCCGGTCTCGCGCTTTCAATGGAACGTGCTGCTGCTCTGTTTCATCATCATTATGCTGGATGGGTATGACGCCGCGGTGATGGGCTTTGTCGCCCCGGCGCTCATCGAGGACTGGGGCATCAGCCGGGCTGAAATGGGGCCGATTCTTGGGGCGGCCATGTTCGGCGTCGCCATTGGCGCCCTGGTGGCGGGCCCGCTTTCTGACCGCTACGGCCGAAAACGCATTTTACTCTGGTCGGTGGCGCTGTTTGCGCTGTTCAGCCTGGCCGGCGCCGTGGCGCAAAGCCCATCGCAACTGGCGCTGATGCGTTTTCTTACTGGCCTTGGCCTTGGCGCGGTGATGCCCAACTGCGTCACGCTGGTGGCGGAATATATGCCGGAGCGGCGTAAAGGGGTGATGATCACCCTGATGTACAGCGGTTTTAACGTGGGCTCTGGCCTCGGCGGCTTTATCGCCGCCGGGTTGTTATCGCATTACAGCTGGCACTCGGCGCTGATTTTTGGCGGCGTGCTGCCGCTCGTGGTGCTCCCCTTTATGATCGTGATGTTGCCGGAGTCGGCGATGAACATGGTGGCGCGCCGACTACCGGGCGAGCAGATCGCCAGGGCGCTTAACCGGCTTGGGGGCCAGTTTACGGCGGAAACCGTTTTTCAGTTAAATGCGCCGTCCATCACGCGGAGCAGCAAAGTGGCGCAGCTGTTTCGGCATGGCTATGCCCGCGGCACGATAGCGCTGTGGCTGACCTATTTTATGGGGCTGTTCGTGATATATCTGCTGAACGGCTGGCTGCCAACCATTCTCCGCTCCGGCGGGCTGTCGCTGCAGCAGGCGGCGATGATGACCGGCTTGTTCCAGCTCGGCGGCCCGCTGGGCGGGATCCTTGTCGGTATGCTGATGGATCGTGCTTCGGCGAAAGCCGTGATTGCGGCAACCTATTTCCTCGGCTGCCTGTGCCTGTTGTCCCAGGGGTTGATGGATTTCGGATCGGCGGCGCTGTCGGTGCTGATTTTTATCAGCGGGATGTGCATTAACGGCGCGCAGAACGGTCTGCAGGCCTATTCGCCAGCCTATTATCAAACCGAGATCCGTGCTACCGGCGTCAGCTGGATGCATGGTATCGGCCGTACCGGGGCTATTCTCAGCTCCACGCTGGGTGGGATGCTGATGCTGGCTGTGCCGGGACACTCGTCGATCTTTTTGGTGCTTGCGCTGCCGGCCTGCCTGGCGGGGATCTGTATTTTGTTGCACCGTATGAATCACGCTAAGCCTCGACTCACAGAGGCAGAACTGAACGCTTTGTCATCCCCCCTGGAACACCGATAAGTGGAGTTATCTGATGGCTAACATTCTCGGCGGTATCGCCGTCTCTCATACCCCGACTATCGGCTTCGCGGTCGATCATCATAAACAGCTGGACCCGGCGTGGTCGCCGATCTTCCAGAGCTTCGAACCGCTGCAGCGCTGGCTGGAGGAAAAAAAGCCGGATGCGCTGGTGTACATCTTTAATGACCATGTGACCGCCTTTTTCTTCGATCACTATTCGACTTTTACGCTGGGAATCGATAGTCAATATGACGTTGCCGATGAAGGGGGCGGACCACGCTGTCTGCCGCCGGTCCAGGGCAATGCGGCGCTCTCAAGGCACATTGGCGCCAGCCTGATGGCCGATGAGTTTGATATGTCGTTCTTTATGGATAAAAAGCTCGACCACGGCCTTTTCTCGCCGCTTTCGGCGCTATTGCCCTGGGATGAAGCGCAGGGGTGGCCGACGGCGGTGATCCCGTTACAGATCGGCGTGCTGCAATTTCCGGTACCGAGCGCGCGCCGTTGTTACAAACTCGGCCAGGCGCTGCGCCGGGCAATTGAAAGCTTCCCGGAAGATATCAATGTGGCGATTGTCGCGACCGGCGGGCTCTCGCATCAGGTTCATGGCGAGCGCTGCGGATTTAATAATCCCGACTGGGATGCCCAGTTTGTTGACATGCTGGTTAATGACCCGGAAAAGCTCACCGAAATGACCCTTGGCGAATATGCTGAGCTGGGGGGGATGGAGGGGTCCGAAGTGATCATGTGGCTGGTGATGCGCGGCGCGCTATCAGCCAATGTCACCGAAACCTGGCGCGACTATTACCTGCCGTCGATGACCGGTATCGCCACGCTGATCCTTGAGAACAATGCGCGCCTGCCCCCCGTCGATACCCTGACGCGCCATCGCCAGCATATGGCGCAGCAGCTGGCCGGGGTGGAGAAACTGCCGGGAACCTATCCTTTTACCCACGAGCGCAGCCTGAATGGCTTGCGGCTTAACCGTTTCCTGCATCGGCTGATTGAGCCTGCCTGGCGCGAACGTTTTCTGCAGTCGCCTCAGTCGCTTTATGCCGAAGCCGGACTGAGTGAGGAGGAACAGCAGTTGCTCAACGCACGCGACTGGCGGGGATTGATTCAGTATGGCGCCAGTTTCTTCCTGCTGGAGAAAATGGGCGCGGTGGTCGGTGTATCCAACCTGCATATTTATGCCGCGATGCGCGGGCAGACGCTGGAGGCGTTTCAGCAAACGCGCAACCAACAGGTAACCTATTCGGTGGCGGGTAAACGTTAAACGGTCCCGTCTTGAACTTGCTGATAGATAAAACGCAACAGCGCCTGCGTCGCCGGGGAGGGCAGGCTGCCGGCGCGAAACGTCAGCCCGATACGCCGGGTGGTATCGGGCAGGGGGACCGGCAACACGCTGAGCAGCCCATTGTCAGTTTCAAAACGCATCTGGCTGGCGGAGACCGCCGCCAGCATGTCGGAGTCCTGCAGCAATCCTCTCACCATCGCCGCATCCCCGGTCTCCACCCTCGGCTGGGGCAGCGGCAGCCCCAGGGTGATAAACGCCTTATCCAGCAAATGGCGCGCCGGCGCGTTGGCGCGCGGCAGCACCCATTGTGCGGTCGCCAGCTGGCTGCGCGGATCCGGATGGCGCAGCAGCGGGTGGTTATTACGCAGTAAAATCAACATATCCTCTTCGAATAACGCCTCGCTACAGAGGTCCGGGAGATCTTCATCCTGGCGCAGGGCGCCGATAATAAAATCGATATTACCTGCCCGCATATCGGCGACCAGCGACTCATACGGGCTTTCATTGGTCATGAGGGTAATGCCCGGGTGCTGGGCCAGAAAGGCGGCGATGGCGGAGGGCAGTAGCCGGGTCCGGCTCAGCGGCAGGGCGCCAATGCGCACGGTGCCCTCCAGCACCCCGCGACGGGCGGCGAGATCGCTCCAGATGTTTTCCAGCTCGTTGAGCGCTCTGCTTACCGGGGGATAGAGTAGCTCCGCGGCGGGCGTGGGGCGCACCCCTTCTGGCGTCCGGCGAAATAGCGCCGAATCCGCCCCTTTCTCCAGGACCTTCAACGCGGCGCTGACCGCCGGCTGAGTGATCCCCAACTGTTGCGCGACGGTTTGGGTATGGTTGACGTGATAGAGCTGAATAAAAATGGCTAACCGGCGGGTATTGAACAGCCAGCCGGCGTCCGCCAGCGGGCCGCTGCTGCGGGTATGGTGCTTCTGCATCAGCGCCGGGATGGCCTGCAGGTCGTCAATCGCCCGCCGGGCGCGCGGCAGGATGCACTTGCCATACTCGGTGGGCACCATGCCGCTGTAATGGCGTTCGAACAGCGTGACGTTCAACGCGGCTTCAAGGTCGCGGATCGCCCGGGTTATCGCTGACTGCGTGCGGAATAAGTCATCGGCCGCACGCGAGACGCTGCCGCGCAGCGCGACCTGACAGAAAAAGCGCAGCTGCATGATATTTATGATTTTATCGTGCTTTTTCTTCAGCATGGTTCGTCAGGCCTGAAACAGTGAGTGAGTCGACAACATAAATAAAAATCATAGCCTTCGCAAGTTAACGAATTACCTCCCTGCGACGGGACATGACAAGCTGAAAAAAACAACAGAGGAAGCCATCATGTCTCATCCGGTTAGCGAAAAAAGTGCCCTTGTCGTCAGCGCCCACTCGGCCGATTTCGTCTGGCGCGCGGGCGGTGCGATAGCGCTGCATGCCCTGCAGGGCTATCAGGTCCATGTGGTCTGTTTATCCTTTGGCGAGCGCGGCGAGTCCGCCAAACTGTGGCGCAAAGGCAACATGACCGAGGAGGCGGTGAAGCAGGTGCGTCGCGAAGAGGCGCAGGCCGCCGCTGAGATCCTGGGCGCCAGCGTCGAATTCTTTGATATCGGCGACTATCCGCTGCGCGCCGATAAAGAGACGCTATTTCGTCTGGCGGATGTGTATCGCCGTATCCAGCCCCACTTTGTCCTGACGCACTCCCTGCACGATCCCTATAACTACGATCATCCGCTGGCCTCCCATCTGGCGCAGGAAGCACGGATTATCGCTCAGGCAGAGGGCTATCGCCCTGGTGAGAAAATTGTCGCTGCTCCCCCGGTTTACTGTTTCGAACCGCACCAGCCGGAGCAGTGCAACTGGAAACCCGATGTGTTACTGGACATCACCGCCGTCTGGGAGAAAAAGTATCAGGCCATTCAGTGCATGCAGGGTCAGGAGCATCTGTGGGAATACTACACCCGCGTGGCGCTGCAGCGTGGGGTGCAGGCCAAGCGCAATATCGGCATCACGGCCGCGCGCGATATCGTTCACGGCGAAGCCTTCCAGAGCATCTTCCCCCGCGTAACGGAGAACCTGGCATGAACCTGTTAAATAAAAAAGGCCTTGTGATCCGCCATCTGCCGCGCCATGACGAGGCGGTTTTGCGCCGCTGTGAGGCGGCCGGGGTGGCGACGCTCCATGAAGCCTGGGAGCGCCAGGGGCTGATGGGGCCGGCAATCCGTCCGATTCAGCAGGGCGTCAGCCGGGCGGGCAACGCGGTAACCGTGCTGGTGACGCCAGGCGACAACTGGATGTTTCATGTGGCGGTCGAGCAGTGCCGCGCCGGCGATATTCTGGTGGTGGCCCCGACGTCGCCGTGCGGCGATGGCTTCTTCGGCGATCTGCTGGCGACGTCTCTCCAATCGCGCGGCGTGGTCGGTCTGGTGGGCGATATCGGCATTCGTGATTCGCAGACTTTGCGGGAGATGGGATTCGCCGTCTGGTCCCGTCAGGTTTATGCCCAGGGAACGGTGAAAGAGAGCCTCGGCTCGGTTAACGTCCCGGTGATTTGCGCAGGTCAGCTTGTGCAGCCGGGCGATGTCGTAGTGGCCGACGACGATGGCGTCGTGGTGCTGCCTCACGCGCAGGTCCGTGATGTGCTCGATAAAGCGGAAGCCCGCATGAGCAATGAGCTTGCGAAGCGTGAGCGGATGCGCCATGGCGAGCTGGGGCTGGATATTTACGCGATGCGCCCGCGTCTGGCGGAAAAGGGGCTGCGGTATTACGACCGCGCAGACGAGGTGGAGGAATAAATGGCGCAACGCGGAATCCCCTGTCTATGGATGCGCGGCGGCACCTCGAAGGCAGCCTGTTTTCTGGCTGACGATCTGCCTGCCGATCCGGTGCAACGTGATGCGGTGCTGCTGGCGGTGATGGGCTCGCCTGATCCCCGGCAAATTGACGGGATCGGCGGCGCCGATCCGCTGACCAGTAAAGTGGCGATTATCCGCCGCTCCGCACGGCCTGACGCCGATGTGGACTATCTGTTTGCCCAGGTGAACGTGGCGGCGGCCACCGTGGATTACGGCCAAAACTGCGGCAATATTCTTGCCGCCGTTGGCCCTTTCGCCATCGAGCGTGGTCTGGTTCGCCACGATGCGCCGCTCACTCGGGTGCGTATTTATATGGAGAACACGGGGCAACTGGCGGTGGCAGAGATCCCGTGCGATGCCGACGGGGTCGACTACGTCGGCGAGAGTCGTATCGATGGCGTGCCGGGCAGCGCCAGCCCGATCCTGCTCCATTTTCTTGATGTGGCGGGCTCCAGCTGCGGGGCGCTGCTGCCGACCGGCCGGGTTCGTGACCGTTTTGACGGCGTTGAGGTGACCTGCATCGATAACGGTATGCCGGTGATCCTGCTGCGCGCTTGCGACCTCGGTTGCACCGGCTATGAGACGCGCGAACAGCTGGATAATGACGATGCGCTTAAACGTCGCCTGGAGTCGATTCGCCTGCAGGCCGGGCCGCTGATGCAGCTTGGCGACGTCAGCCAGCGCACGGTGCCCAAGATGACCCTGATCGCCGAACCACGACACGGCGGCGCCATCAGCAGCCGCACCTTTATCCCGCACCGCTGCCACGCGTCAATCGGCGTGTTTGGCGCGGTGAGCGTGGCCAGCGCCTGTCTGCTTCCTGGATCCGTCGCGCAGGGTATGGCGCAAGTGACGTCAGGCCCTACGCCGCTGCTCAGCGTTGAGCATCCGACAGGCGAATTTAGCGTAACGCTTCAGCTTGACGCTGACGGTGCGTTAGCAGGCTGCGGTCTGTTACGCACGGCGCGACTGCTGTTTGCTGGCGAGGTTTTTATTCCGGCCCGCGTCTGGCCGCGTGAGGAGTGATGATGACGATCGCGTTTATTGGTTTTGGCGAGGCGGGTGGCATTCTGGCGGCGGATCTGGCCCGTGAGAATACGGTGACCATGTGGGATTGCAAGCTCAATGGCCCGGCGCGAGAGGCGATGGGCAAAAAAGCCTGTGACTCGCGTGTTCAGGTGGGAAGTTCGCTGGCGAAGGCGCTGGAGAGCGCCACGCTGGTTTTTTCTACTGTGACCGCGGGTGAGGCGCTAAAGGTGGCGCAGCAGGCCGCCGCGCTGCTGCAGCCGGGGCAATACTTCCTCGATCTCAACTCCGTGGCGCCGGAGACAAAACGGCAGGCCGCCGCTCATTTTCTGCCCGGCGCCTACATTGATGTCGCGGTGATGGCGCCGGTACCGCCCGCCCGATTGCAGACACCGTTATTGATCGGCGGGCCGCAGGCGGAGGCGATCGCGCCGCGTCTGCAGGGGCTGGGGCTGAATGCCCGCTATGGCGCCAGTACGGTGGGCCAGGTGTCGGCGATAAAAATGTGCCGCAGCGTGATGATCAAGGGGCTTGAAGCGCTCACCACAGAATGCCTGTTCGCGGCCCGTGAATACGGTGTCGAGGAGGAGGTGCTTAGCTCCTTGCATCATAGTTTCCCCTCTCTGGGCTGGACGGGAGCGTTTCCCGACTATCTGATCAGCCGGGTGGCGGAACATGGCATTCGGCGCAGCGAAGAGATGGAAGAGGTGGTGAAAACCCTGCGTGATGTGGGGAGCGCCGGGATAATGAGCGAGGCGATCGAGAAAAGCCAGCGCCAGTTGCCGGAGCAGATGGCCGCCCGTAGCCTGAGCTACAGGCAGCTGACGCCGTTTGACTGGAAAACGCTGGTCGCCAGCCTGAAATAACCGCTATTTGGCCGGACAGACGATTTTGTCGATCGCGGCCTGGTAGCTTTTCTGGTTATTGCGCTCTTTCGCCAGCGTTGCTTCGCGGACCGCGTTCTTGTTACCGTCGGTCGCCAGCACTTTATTGGCAAAATCGTTATCGCTGAGGTGGCTTGCTGGCGCGCATTTTTCCTTCACCGCTTTGAGCACCAGCTGTTTTTGCTGTTCGAACTGCAGGCTTTGCAGCGGTGATTCGGCCCACGCCGACGTGGCGCTCAGGGCAGTGACCAGGCATACCATCCAACATGCTTTCATCAGGCTTCTCCTTCCGTAATCGCTTCCGTCAACTATATGCGCAGGCGTGAAAACACGCAAATAGTGGTCAGTTTAACTTATTGAAAATGCAATTTTTATCGCCTGCTCAGGCGGCTCTCACCCGCCGCCGTGAGTCGATGGCGATCAGCACCACCGACGCGAGGATCAGCAGAGTGCCCAGCCAGTCCGGCAGCGTGAAGGTGATCCCCAGCAGCAGGAGCGACAGCAGGGCGCTGCTCAGCGGTTCGGCGCAGCTGAGGATCCCGGCCTTCGCGCCGCCAATTTTCTGCGCGCCGTTGAGATAAAGGCTGAAGGTCAGCGAGGTACCGATCACCACCAGATAGAAAAAAGCTAACAGCAGGCTGCCGTTAACCACAAAATCGGTGCCCTGGCCGCCGTAAAACGGCAACAGCATCGCGCCGCCGAACAGCATACTCCAGCCGACGATCGGCAGCGTCCCGTAGCGGGCAATCAGCGTCGAGGGGTAGGTGGTATAAAAGGCGGCGGCAAACGCCGAGGCGATCCCCCAGAACAGCGCCGCCGGCGAAATCGACAGCGTCGTTGGGTTGCCGTGGGTCACCAGCAGAAAGGTGCCCGCCAGCGAGGTGCAGATAGCCCCCAACACCAGCGGAGTGGGACGCGCTTTACGGGCGAGGGCGAACCAGGCGACGATGATCGTCGGGGACAGGAACTGCAGCACCGTGGCCGTGGCGGCATTGGATTTTTCAATGGTCATCAGAAAGGTGAACTGCACAGTTAACGCGCCAAACAGCGAGAAAAACAGCAGGCTGAGGGCGTCGCGGCGGTTTTGCAGCACGCGGAAAATGCGGTCGCCGTGAACAAAGCCGAGCATCAGCAGGATCAGCCCGGCGAACAGCAGACGCGTCATGGTCAGAAACGGCGACGACATCTGGCTTTCCTGCATAATAAACTGCGCGCACACCCCGGAACTGCCCCACAGCACGGCGGCAATCAGTACGTTCAGCATCCCTTTTTTGCTGGAGCCCATCTTTTCCTCAAGCGAAATATGACAAAGGGGAATCATAGCATGCGCGCGCCCGGGCGGCGGGGCAGGAAATGGTAGTCGGGCGCGGCGGCGGGTCCGGCAGACGTCACTGTTTTTGCAGACCCGGTAAGGCGAAGCCGCCACCGGGCACTACCCGACAGTCGCGTTCTAGCTTAAATCGACATTTTTACTGCCGAACAGCCAGGTGAGGACAAAGCCGCACAGGTAGGAGACCACCAGTCCACCGGCGTAGACCGCCATCCCGGCGTAAATTCCGCTGCCGGAGGTCATCAGCGGCAGCGCCACCAGCCCCGACGGGCCGAACACCGTGTTCAGGCCGACCGGCAGTCCCAGCCAGGCGATCAGTCCGACGAAGAAACCGCCGCAGGCGCCGCCGATACAGGCGGTGACAAACGGCTTCATCCGCGGCAGGGTGACGCCGTAGATCAGCGGCTCGCCAATCCCGAGGAAGCCCGGAATAATCGCCCCTTTAATCTGGGTTCGCAGCAGCGAATCGCGCTTCGCCCGCCAGAACAGCGCCAGTGCCGCCCCCACCTGCCCGGCCCCGGCCATCGCCAGGATCGGGAACAGCGAGTTGAAGCCCTGGGCGTCCACCAGCGCAAAATAGACCGGGACAAACCCCTGATGGACGCCAAACATCACCGCCAGCAGGAACAGGCCGGCCAGCACCGCCGAGCCAAACGGGTTGCCGTTAAGATGCAGGAACAGCCACGACATGCCGGTAAACAACCAGCCGCCAATCGGCATGATCACCGTAAAGGTCACCGCGCCCATGATCAGCAGGGTCACCGCCGAAGTCAGGATCATATCGAGGTTGGCGGGCATCACCCGCCGCACCTGACGCTCAACCCACGCGCCAAGGATAGCGGCGATCAATACGCCGATGATATTGCCGCGCGGGTCAATGCAGTGGCCGAAGAAGGTGGAAATGCCGGCGTAGAAGCCGCTGGTTGCCTCCGGGTTGTAGCCCAGCACGAACAGCGAGGCGATAATCGCGCCGTTCACGCCGGAGCCGCCGAACGCCTTCTGCGCGTTATAGCCAATCAGGATACTCAGGAAGGTGAACATCCCTTTGCTGAAGACCTTCATGTAGCCAATCAGCGCTACCAGACTGGCGTTCGGATGGGCGTTCTCCAGCACGAAGACCTGTTCCGCGAGGGTGGCGAAGCCCAGCAGCAGCCCGACGGCGATAAAGCCGGGGATCAGCGGCGTAAAGATGGTGGCGAATTTGGCGAGAAACTTCTGCACCGCGCTGGTCTGCTTGCCCTTCAGCGCCTGCTTTTTCTCTGCCGCGACGTCGGCCAGCGACGGCGCGGCGGGCGCCTCCTCCAGCAGGCCGTTCATCATCTCGGCGGCGGTTTGCGCCTTGCCGGGGCCGAGCACCACCTGGAACTGCTCGTCGCTGACGATCACCCCCATCACGCCGTCAATCTGGCGGATGGCGGCGCTGTCGGCCAGACTTTCATCGCGCAGGGTCAAGCGCAGGCGCGTCATGCAGTTGCCTGCCTGCGCGACGTTTGCGGCGCCGCCTGCGTGGGCGAGGATCCGCGCTATCATCTCTTTCGTTATTTTTGCCATTGCCCGTTACCTGTCTGTCGGCGCTCAGGTGTTGCTGAGCGCCTTGCGGATATAGCCGTTGTTTTTCGCCAGCAGCGACTGCGCCGCTTCGGCGCTTAAGTCCGCCAGCACCATCACGATCGCCGTTTTACAATGGCGGCCGCAGGCCTCCAGCGCCTTCCGGGCAGTGGGACGATCGCAGTCGGTCGCCTCCATCACGATAGAGACCTGGCGCTCGATCAGCTTGGCGTTGGTCGCTTCGACGTCGACCATCAGGTTGCTGTACACCTTGCCGACGCGGATCATCGCCCCGGTGGAGATCATGTTCAGTACCAGCTTTTGCGCGGTACCGGCTTTCAGACGGGTAGAGCCAGTGACCACTTCCGGGCCGACCACCGGGGTGATCGCCACATCCGCCAGCTGGGCCATTTCGCCATGCGGGTTACAGCTGACGATGGCGACAAAGGCATTCTGACGATGGGCGTATTCCATGGCGCCAATGACGTACGGTGTGCGTCCGCTGGCCGCCAGTCCCACCAGCACATCGCGGTGGCTGAAGTTCAGGTTCTGCAGGTCCATTGCCCCCTGCGCTTTGTTGTCTTCCACGTTTTCCACGGCGCTGAGAATCGCTTTATGTCCGCCGGCGATGATCCCCACCACCTGCTCCGGGCGGGTGCCGAAGGTTGGCGGGCATTCGCTGGCATCGAGGATCCCCAGTCGGCCTGAGGTGCCAGCGCCGATATAAATCAAGCGGCCACCGGCCTGCAGCGCCGTCGCGACCTTATCCACCACCTCGGCAATCTGCGGCAGATAGGGCGTAATCGCCTGGGCTACCTGCTGGTCTTCCTGGTTTATCACCGTCAGCATGTCGAGGGTGGAGAGGGTGTCAATGTTGGCGCTGTTGGCGTTGCGTCGCTCGGTCAGCAGTTTGCTCAGGTCGATACTCATAGAAACCTCGTTATTCTCAGTGGCGCGCAGTATAAGGAATTATTTATTCCTTGCCTGTGAAGAGTATCACGATTAGTACGCGGAGAATAATACGAGAATGGTAGGTATGGCGGGAAATAGTGCGGTAATAAATCTGGAATATTTTATTACCGCACCTGGCGTTTAGCGCGCGCTGCGCGGTTTGCTGAGGCCCAACAGTAGCGCCAGCAGGTAGCAGATGGCCATCGCGAAGCTCATTTTCAGCATCGTTTCACCACCGAGGCCCGCCAGCGGCGCGGCGATGCCGCCGAAGACAAACATCAGGGTGCCCATCAGCGCGGACGCGGTCCCGGACTGCGCGGCGTCGACGGCGCTCATCGCCTCCGCGCCGGCGACGGTGCTGATGCCGCTCATCAACGACACGGTAAAGAACAGGCCGATCAGCGCCAGCACCGGCAGCTGCAGCCAGGCAAACAGCAGCATGATCGCCGCACAGCCCACCGCCAGCGTCAGGCCGCCGCGCAGCAGACTTTCGGCACTAAAGCGGCGCGCCAGGCGGGAAAAGATCATCGCCGCGATAATCAGCCCGATACCGTTCAGACCGAACAGCAGGCTGAACTGCATGGCGCTCATGCCGTATTCGCTCTGCATCACGAAGGAAGAGGAGCCGATGTAAGAGAACAGCCCAGCCATCATAAAGGCCTGAATCAGGCAGAAGCGCAGAAAGCGGCGATTTTTCAACACCTGCTGGCCGGGCTGTTGGCGGGCGGCATGCGTTGCTGTGGCCGGGCGCGTTTCCCGCAGGATCGTCAGGCTCATCACCAGCAGCACGCCGCCAATGGCGGCCATCGTCCAGAAGAGAATTCGCCAGTCGAAGGCGGTGATGACGTAGCCGCCCAGCACCGGGGACAGCACCGGCGCAATGCCGTTCACCGTCATCAGCAGGGCGAAAAACTGGGTCAGCAGGGTGCCCTGGTATTTATCGCGGGCGATGGATCGCGACAGCACCGAGCCGCCGGCACCGGCGAAGCCCTGTAAAAAACGCCAGACAATCAGCATGTTGATATCCCGGGTCAGGGCGCACATCACCGAAGCGAAGATAAATAGCAGCAGGGACAGCGCCAGCGGTTTCAGGCGGCCAATGCGGTCGCTCAGCGGGCCGAAAAACAGCTGACCCAGGCCGAGGCCAATCAGCGCGGCGGTCAGCGACAGCTGGGTCTGGGTGCTGGTGGCCTGCAGCTGCTGAGTGATCTCCGGCAGCGCCGGCAAATAAAAATCCGTGCACAGCGGGCCGATACCTGACAGCAGGCCGAGGATCAGCGCCCAGGAGAGGGAAACACGTGGCATAACGATTCCTTACAGAAGCCGGGCGCGGCCGCCCGGCGGGTGAAATTAACTGGCGCCGCCGCCCAGCGACTGCCAGAGGGTGATCCGGTTATTGAGGTCGGTCTGCTGCAGGGACAGCAACGTCGTCTTCGCCGACCACAGCGTGCGCTGAGCGGTGAGCACCGACAGATAATCGCCGACTCCGGCCTGATAGCTCTTCATGGCGATATCCAGCGATGTCTGCTCGGCGGCGACGTACTGCCGCTGGGCATCGAGCTCTTCGCTCAGCGTTTCCCGGCGCGCCAGCGCATCGGCAACGTCCTTAAAGGCGCTCTGAATCGATTTCTCGTAGGTGGCGATCAGCCCCTTTTTCTCTGCTTCCGCATAGCGTAGCTGCGCCAGGTTGCTGCCGCCGGTGAACAGCGGCAGGCTGATGGAGGGGGCGAACGACCATACCTGCATCCCGTGGCTGAACAGCGACGACAGTGAGTCGCTGCCGACCCCGGCGCTGGCGGTCAGGGAAATCGACGGGAAGAAGTTCGCCCGCGCCGCGCCGATATCGGCATTGGCGCTCTTCAGATTGTGCTCCGCTTCCTGAATATCCGGCCGGCGCAGCAGCACCGACGACGACACACCCGCCGGCACCAGCGCGATGCTGTTATCCCCCAGACTCTCGAGAGTACCGGGCAGCAGGCTCTCCGGCACGGTTTCCCCCGCCAGCAGGTTAATGGCGTTTTTATCCTGCGCCACCAGCGTGCGATAGCTGGCGACGCTGGCGCGGGCCTGCTGATAGACGCTTTCCGCCGAGCTTACATCGCCGGCGGAAGCGGTACCCACCGCCATCTGGCGGGCGACGATGTTGCGCGAGTTTGCTGCGCTGTCCATGGTCTGCTGCGCCAGCGCCAGATTGCTATTATCCGTCGCCAGCGTCACCCAGGCGGTGGTCAAATCGGCAATCATCGTCAGCCGGGTATTCTGCGCGGTGAATTCGCTGGCAAGCCAGGTTTCGCGCGCCGCGCGCGACAGGCTCTGGTTCTTGCCGAACAAGTCCAGTTCGAAGCTGGAGACCGCGCCGTCGGCCTGCGAAGTGGAGCTCAGGCCGCTGGCTACCGTTTTGCTGCGGGTATGGCTCAGCTCGGCATCGACGGTGGGAAACAGCGACGCCCGCGTCTCGCCGTACTGGGCGCGCGCGGCCTCGATATCGGCCAGCGCTTTTTGCACATCGCGGTTGCTGTTCAGCGCGAGACTGACCACTTTTTTCAGCCGCGCGTCATTGACCACTTTCTGCCAGTCGCCGACCACCGCCGTCGATTCGCCGTGCGCCCCGGGCAGGGTGGCCGGCACCGGCGCGGCCGGGCGATCATAATGCGGGTCAAGCGAGACGCAGCCCGCGGTCAGGAGCGCGATAAACACTACACTCAAACGAAACATACCTTACTCCTGAGAAGGACGTTGGCGGGTGAAGAGACGTTTCACCAGCACGAAGAACAGCGGTACGAAAAACACCGCCAGCAGGGTGGCCGTCAGGGTGCCGCCGATGATGCCGGTGCCGATCGCCACGCGGCTGTTGGCTCCGGCGCCGGTGGCGATGGCCAGCGGCAGTACCCCGGCGATAAACGCCAGCGAGGTCATGACAATCGGGCGCAGACGGGTCTGCGCGGCGCGGATCGCCGCCCGGGAGAGCGAATACCCCTCATCCACGGCGGATTCAGCGAACTCCACGATCAGGATGGCGTTTTTCGACGACAGGCCGATGGTGGTCAGCAGCGCCACCTGGAAGTAGACGTCGTTGCTTAAACCGCGCAGCGTCGCCGCCAGCGCCGCGCCGAGCAGGCCGAGCGGGATGACCATGATCACCGAGAACGGCACCGACCAGCTCTCATACAGCGCCGCCAGGCACAGGAACACCACCAGAATCGAGATGGCGTAGAGGCTCATCGCCTGGCCGCTGGCGAGCTTTTCCTGCAGCGAAATGCCGCTCCACGCCCAGGTGGAGCCCGCCGGCAGGCTGTCGGCCAGCTTTTCCATCTTGTCCATCGCCGCGCCGGAGCTGAAGCCGGCGGCGTTTTCGCCCTGGATCTCAAAGGCGGCGGAGCCGTTGTAGCGCACCAGGCTTTCCGGGCCGTATTGCCAGTGGGTGGTGGCGAAGGCGGAGAACGGCGTCATGCTGTTATCGCTGCCGCGAACGAACCATTTGCCGAGGTCCGACGGCACCGCGCGCGCGTCGCTTTCGCCCTGGATATAGACCTTTTTCACCCGGCCGCGATCGATAAAGTCATTCACGTAGGTACCGCCCCAGGCGCTGGAGAGCGTATCGGTTACATCGCTCAGCGACAGCCCCAGCGAGACGGCTTTGTTGTTATCGATATCCACCTGCAGCTGCGGCATCTGCGGCAGATCGTTAGCGCGCACCGACTGCAGCTCGCTGCTCTGGTTGGCCGCCGCCAGCAGCTGGCTGCGCAGCTTCATCAGGCTGTCGCGGTCGGTACCGCCGCTGGCCATCAGTTCGAAGGTGAAGCCGTTGCTCTGCCCGAGACCGTCTACCGACGGCGGGGTCATGGCGAACAGAGTGGCGTCGCGGATCGTCCCCAGCGCTTTGGTGGCCCGCAGGGCGATGGCCTGGGCGGTATTGTCGTCCCCTTTGCGCTGCGACCAGTTTTTCAGCGACACGAAGGCCATCCCGGCGTTCTGGCCGCTGCCGCTAAAGCTGAAGCCGTCGACGGTGAAAATGACGTTGGTATTGGCTTTCTCTTTAGTGAGGAACCAGTCGGTCACCTGGCGGCGCACCTCAGCGGTACGCACCGCGGTGGCCCCGGCGGGCAGAGTATACTGGACCATGATCTCCCCCTGGTCCTCCACCGGCAGGAAGCTGCCCGGCAGCTTCCACATCGCCAGCGCCATCGCCCCGCAAATCAACGCGTAAGCGCCCATCATCACCGCGCCCCGGCGCAGGCCGCCGAGTACGCGGCGCTGGTAGCCCGCCTCCGTGCGCCCCCACAGGCGGTTAAACGCGCCGAAGAACCCTTTGGTGTGCGGTTTGGAGTGGTTGAGCAGCGCGCCGCACAGCGCCGGGGTGAGAGTCAGCGCCACCACCACCGACAGCATCATCGCCGAGATAATGGTGACCGAGAACTGGCGATAGATGACCCCGGTCGATCCGCCGAAGAAGGCCATCGGCAGGAACACCGCCGACAGCACCAGGGCAATCGCCACCAGCGCGCCAGAGATTTCGCCCATCGATTTTTCGGTGGCTTCGCGGGCGGGCAGCCCTTCGTCGCGCATAATGCGCTCGACGTTTTCCACCACCACGATGGCGTCATCCACCAGCAGACCGATCGCCAGTACCATGGCGAACAGCGTCAGGGTGTTAATCGAGTAGCCGAACAGGGCCAGCACGCCGAAGGTGCCAAGCAGCACCACCGGCACTGCCACCGCTGGAATGAGCGTCGCGCGGAAGTTCTGCAGGAACAGATACATCACGCAGACCACGAGAATGATCGCCTCGAACAGAGTCTGAATCACGTCCTCGACCGAGATTTTGATGAACTCGGTGCTGTCCTTCGGATAGGCGATATCGTAGCCCTGCGGCATCTGACGCTGGAATTCGGCGATTTTGCTTTTCACCAGGGTCGCGGTATTCAGCGCATTGGCGCCGGGGGCCATCATCACCGCGATCCCGGCGGCCGGGTGGCCGTTCAGATTGGCGGTGGCGGTGTAATCCTCGCTGCCCATCTCCACCCGCGCGACATCACTCAGGCGCACTACCGAGCCGTCGGCCTGGCTTTTCACGATGATCGCTTTGAACTGGTCAGGGGTTTGCAGCCGGGATTGCGCCCGCACGGTGGCGGTCAATTGCTGGGCATTGGACGACGGTAGCGCGCCGATTTTACCGGCGGAAACCTGCACGTTCTGCGCCTCAATCGCCGACTGGACGTCGGAAGGCATCAGCGAGTAGGAGGCGAGTTTGGTCGGGTCCATCCAGACGCGCATCGCGTATTCGGCGCCGAACACCTGCAGGCTGCCGACGCCCTCCACGCGCGCCAGCGGGTCCTGCATATTGCTGACCAGCCAGTCGGAGATGTCGGAGCTGGTGGCGCGGTTGGTTTTGTCATACACCGCGAGGATCAGCAGGAAGCTGCTCTGCGATTTTTCCACCGTCACGCCGGACTGCTGGACTTCGCTCGGCAGCCGCGATTCCGCCTGCTGGACTTTGTTTTGCACCTGCACCTGGGCGGTGTCCGGGTCGGTCCCCTGCTCAAAGGTGACGGTGATGCTGACCGAGCCGTCGGAGCTGCTGGTGGAGCTGAAATAGAGCAGGTGGTCGAGCCCGGTGAGCTGCTGCTCGATGACCTGGGTGACGCTGTTCTCCAGGGTTTCGGCGGACGCCCCGGTATAGGTGGCGGAGATTTTCACCGCCGGCGGGGCGACGTCCGGATACTGGCCTACCGGCAGCGTGCGGATCGCCAGCACCCCGGCGAGCATAATCAGAATGGCGATCACCCAGGCAAAGACCGGGCGACGCACGAAGAAACGGGAGAACATCAGGCATTGCCTCCGTTGTTGTTAACGGCAACGACCTTCACTGTCTGTCCGGGGGCCACTTTACTGGTGCCTTCGACAATCAGCTTATCGCCCGCTTTCAGGCCGCTCAGCACCAGCCATTTATCGCCATAGGTGTCGCCGGTTTCCACGGTACGCTGCTCAACTTTGTTGGCGGCATCGACCACCAGCGCCGTGGCGTCGCCTTTGGCATCGCGGGTGATCCCCTGCTGCGGGGCGAGGATCGCGTCGTTCATGATGCCTTCATCGATGCGCGCGCGGACGAACATCCCCGGCAGCAGGACGTGCTGCGGGTTGGGGAAGATCGCGCGCAGGGTCACCGAGCCGGTGGATTCATCGACGGCAACTTCGGTAAGCGCCAGACGCCCTTTTTCCTGATAGGTGCTGCCATCTTCCAGGGTTAACGTCACGCTGAGGGTATCGCTGTTGCTGGCCAGGCTTTGTTTGCGTAAACGCAGGAGATCGACGCTGGATCGCGTCAGATCAACATACATGGTGTCGAGCCCGCGGATCGTCGCCAGCGCGGTATCCTGATCGGCGGAGACCAGCGCCCCCGGCGTAACCGACGAGATGCCGATGCGCCCGGCAATCGGCGCGGTGACGGTGGTCCAGTTCAGGTTGATGCGCGCGCTCTCCAGCGCTGCTTTCTTCGATTCCACGCTGGCCTTGTCCTGGGCGCAGGTGGAGGCGGCGTCGTCGGCATCCTGGCGGGAAACGCCGTTATCCCTGACCAGCGACGCGTAGCGCTGGGCCTTCTGGCAATCGGAGACCACCAGCGCCTGGGCCTGTTTCAGCGCGGCCGCCGCTTCGTTCCAGGTCGCGCGATAGCTGGAGGGATCGATCTGGTAAAGGGCCTGCCCGGCCTTCACCATATCGCCTTCGGTAAACAGGCGTTTCTGGATGATGCCGCCCACCTGCGGGCGTACTTCGGCGCTGAGCGAGGCGGTGGTGCGGCCGGTGAGCTGGCTGACTACCGGAACCGGCTGGCTTTGCAGGGTGACCACGCCCACTTCCGGCGCGGGTTGCTGCGGGGCAGATGTCTGCGCATTATCGCATCCGCTAAGGAGAAATAATGCTGTCGCGATGGGAGCTATGATGTATTTCATTATATTTTCTCAAGATATAAGACGTCCGCCCCGTTTATTTAAAAACGAGGGAATAGGTTGGGCGCTGAGGCATTTTCGGGTGAGCGAAAATGACAAAAAAGGAACACAGATGTTCCTGAACGTGATTGTTATTGTGTCTCCGTTGAAGCCAACCTCTTCGGTCTTCAGGAGGTGAAAAGCGCATCTCCTCTGGTTTTGTGGTGAGAATGATCATTCTCATTTTTCTCCATTATACGATCCGCCGCGATAATGGAAAGGTTTTTTTGCTTACTTTTAGAACGCAAAAAATTAAGGCAAATAATCATGGAGAAAATAAGAATATTTTGTGAAAGTGGAGAGGGAAAATAACGATTCGGCATCGCAATACTGGAGATAGTTAATGACACTAATCATTACAAAAAGCATTAATCCCGACGATCAACAAGAATTGCTTGCCGGTCTGCGGCACTATAATCAGCAGTATCTCGATGCGGCGCAGTTTGGCGATCTGGGGGTTTACTCCCGCGATGCGCAAGGGGTGATGCAGGGCGGGCTGATTGCCAAACGCAAGGGCAACTGGCTGTGCATTGAGTATCTGTGGGTCAGCGAGACGACGCGCGGGCGCGGGCTGGGGAGCGAGCTGATGCAGGAGGCGGAACAGCAGGCGCAGGCGCTAGGCTGCAGCCATCTGCTGGTGGATACCTTTAGCTTCCAGGCGCTGCCGTTTTATCGAAAATTAGGCTATCAGCTGCAGATGTCGCTGCCCGACTTCCCCCACGCAGGCATGCAGCGCCACTATTTGTCGAAGGCGCTGTAACGGTAGTGGTATCCCCGGGCGGTCAGGTACCGTACCTGTGGTTGTGCCGGATGGCGGCATAAATGCCTTATCCGGCCTACACAGTCCTCCCGTCGTTTCGTCCCACCCAGGACCGGCAAGCGCAGCGCCGCCGGGCAGGATATCAGGCACGGCACCTGTATTCTTGCCGGGTGGCGGCTGTCGCCTTACCCGTCCTGGGGTTCGTGCTGTGCCCGCCATGATGCCGAGCGGCCTGTTGTTGATATACCCACTTGCGCGACTGAAACTGCCGGTGCTGGCCGGAGCCCGGGGGTACAGGGGGCGGCGGCGACTGACCGCCCCCTGTGCGCTCCCTGCGCCATAAGAGACATAGCGCAGAAGAAATATCGGGAGCGCAATCTGCCCGGACATAACACGGGAGTGGTAGCCCTGCTAAGCGTAGCGCGAGCAGGGAAAATCCCGGATGGCGGCGCGTGGCGCCTTATCCGGGCTACAAAAGCGTCAAAACCACGCCTTAACCCCCGATGCCGTGGCCCATTAACGCCAGCGCGTGGCTGATGATGGTCTGGCGGTTGACCGCCTGTAAACGCGGATCGCTGTGAATGCGTGAAAATGGCACCAGCACCAGGCTAATCACCGTGGTAAACAGCAGCTCCGGCGACAGCGCCGGATTGATCTTGCCCTCCAGCTGCCAGCGACGCACCGTCTCCAGCATCACCTGAAAACGCTCCTCGCCGAAGCGGGCATCCATATGCTGACGCAGGATCGGCATCTCGCCGATGATCTCCTGCATCCACAGCGGCGCGAACCAGGCGTTTTTCTCCGCCATATGCGCCAGCGTCTCGACCATCATCGTCAGCGCCAACACCGGGTCCTGCGGATGATCGACAAAAATGCGGCTGATGTGATTGCGCAGCGGCATAAAGCGCTCCTCAATCAGCTGGGTCACCAGCGCTTCCCGGGAGCTGAAATAGTAATGCAGCATCGCCGGCGTCACCCCGGCTTCTTTGGCGATGGCGTTCAACGACACGCGAGCCGTCCCGTCGCGGGCAAACAGCGTCAGGGCAATGTCCATCAGCTGTTCGCGGTTGGCGGTACCCGGTTTTTTACCGCGCGGCCGACCCGGGCGGCGGGGTGCATCCTGATCCTTTTGTGCTGTCATGGTATGGCGATCTCTTGACCCGACTCATTCTTTCACTAAATATTAATTATGCATTTAATTAATTTCAAGCGAGCGTTGTAATGACTTCTGAAGTCGCTAACCCACCGGTGCAGTCGATACGCCTGCTGTTCAGCGCATTGCTGTTGGTGATGTTGCTCTCGGCGTTGGATCAGACCATTGTCTCCACCGCGCTGCCGACGATTGTCGGCGAACTGGGCGGGCTGGACAAGCTTTCCTGGGTGGTCACGGCCTATATTCTCAGCTCCACCATCGCGGTGCCGCTGTACGGGAAATTCGGCGATCTGTTCGGTCGCAAAATCGTGCTGCAGGTGGCGATTGGGCTGTTTCTCGTCGGCTCCGCGCTCTGCGGGCTGGCGCAGAATATGACCCAACTGGTGCTGATGCGCGGCCTGCAGGGGCTCGGCGGCGGCGGCCTGATGGTGATCAGTATGGCGGCGGTCGCCGACGTCATCCCACCCGCCAACCGTGGCCGTTATCAGGGGCTGTTCGGCGGCGTCTTCGGCCTGGCGACGGTGATCGGCCCGCTGATCGGCGGTTTTCTGGTGCAGCACGCCTCCTGGCGCTGGATCTTCTATATCAACCTGCCGCTCGGCCTGTTCGCGCTGCTGGTGATCGGCGCGGTATTCCACAGCAGCAATAAACGCAGCCAGCATCAGATTGACTGGCTGGGGGCGATTTACCTCAGCATGGCGCTGCTGTGCATCATTCTGTTTACCTCGGAAGGGGGCAGCGTCCATGCGTGGAATGACCCGCAGCTGTGGTGCATTCTGGCCTTCGGCATCGTGGGGATCATCGGCTTTATTTACGAAGAGCGGATCGCCGCCGAGCCGATTATTCCGCTGGCGCTGTTCCGCAACCGCAGCTTCCTGCTGTGCAGCCTGATTGGCTTCGTCATCGGCATGTCGCTGTTCGGGTCAGTCACCTTCCTGCCGCTCTATCTGCAGGTGGTGAAGGAGGCGACGCCCACCGAGGCCGGGCTGCAGCTGATCCCCCTGATGGGCGGCCTGCTGCTGACCTCGATTATCAGCGGGCGGATTATCAGCCGTACCGGTAAATATCGCCTGTTTCCGATCCTCGGCACCCTGCTCGGCGTCACCGGCATGGTACTGCTGACCCGCATCACCATTCATTCGCCGATGTGGCAGCTATACCTGTTTACCGGTGTGCTGGGGGCGGGTCTGGGGCTGGTGATGCAGGTGCTGGTCCTGGCGGTGCAGAATGCGATGCCGGCGCAGATGTACGGCGTCGCCACCTCCGGCGTGACCCTGTTCCGCTCGATTGGCGGCTCCATCGGCGTGGCGCTGTTTGGCGCGGTGTTCACGCACGTGCTGCAGAGCAACCTGCAAAAGCTGTTGCCGGAAGGCGCGGTGCTGCCGCCGGGAATGAATCCGGTGGCGGTTCAGCACCTGCCCGCGGATATCCGCCTCGACTACCTCGACGCCTTCGGTGCGGCGATCCACGCGGCATTTCTGATGGCGGCCGGCATTATGGCGGTGGCGTTTGTCCTCTCCTGGCTGTTAAAGGAGGCACCGCTGAAGACCGCGGTGCATTAAGCGGCGCCGGCGATGCGCAGTAGTGCCTGACGCAGCGCCGGTGCGGCAAAATCGATAAATTTCCTCAGCTTAAGTGGCGCCAGATCTCGTGCGGTATACAGCAAATGGACCGGCGCGGGGGCGGGCTCGACGCTTTCCAGCAGCAGACGGAGCTCCCCGTGGCGCAGGCCATCCAGCGCCTGATAATGCAGTAAGCGGGCCACGCCCACGCCCAGCCGCGCAGCATCGGCGGCGCTCTCCGGCGTGGTGACGGATAGCACCGGCGGCAGGTTAATCAGCTGGTCCTCGCGCTCAGCGGCGCGAAAGCGCCAGCCGCGATAGGGCATCGGCGATTCAATGCGGATGATCGGCAGCGCCGCCAGATCGCGCGGCCGCTGCGGCTCGCCGTATTTCGCCAGCAGCGCCGGATGGGCGCAGGCCACAATCCGCATGGTGCCAAGGCGGGTGGCCACCATGCTGCTGTCCGCCAGGTCGCCAATCCGCACCGCCAGATCGACATGGTCGCTCACCAGGTCAGCATTGCGATCGCTGAGCAGCAAACGGACGCGAATTTGCGGGTAGCGGGCGATAAATTCACCGATCACCGGGAGAACGTGCTGACGGCCAAACATCGTTGGCGCGGAGATCACCAGCTCGCCCTTCGGTTCCTGATATTCGCCCGTCGCCTGGCGTTCGGCGTTTTCCACCTCCTCAAGGATCCGCCGCGCGGCGGCGACATAATCGACCCCGGCGTCGGTGAGCGTCAGTTTGCGGGTCGTTCGCGCCAGCAGGCGCACGCCCAGCGCACTCTCCAGTTCACCGATATGGCGGCTGACGGTGGTCAACGGCATATTCAGCGCCCGCGCCGCCGCCGACATGCTCCCCAGCTCGGTCACTTTCACCAGCAGCGCCATCGCGCTTAATCGATCCATTATTCTCCCGTTTTCCGGAAAGATGATTGCCACTTAACCCGTATTATCATTCTTCACAGTACAGTCCATGATGGCGCCAGACAACAGGAGGCGCTATGGCAGCAACCTTTCTCGATATCGCCATCACCCCGGACGTGATGGATGTGCAGCATGAAATGGGCAGCGACATGCTGTGGCAAACGCCGCACAGTCGCCGCCAGGCCGACCGCTTCGGCGACAGCGAAGCGGGGATGATCGCCACCCGCGACAGCTTTTATCTGGCGACGGTGTCGCAGAGCGGCTGGCCCTACATTCAGCATCGCGGCGGCCCGGTGGGGTTTCTGCATCTGCTGGATGACACCACCCTGGCGATGGCCGATTTCGGCGGCAACCGCCAGTACATCACTACCGGCAATCTGCGCGGCAGCGACCGGGCCTGCCTGTTTTTGATGGATTATCCGCGCCGTGCCAGGCTGAAAATCTACGCCACCGTCGAAGTCCTGGCGGCAGAGGACCACCCGGAGCTGCTGGCGCAGGTGGCGCCGGCCAACTATCGCGCCCGCATTGAACGCCTGTTTCTTTTTCATTTGCAGGCGTTTGACTGGAACTGCCCGCAGCACATTACGCCGCGCTACAGCGCGCAGCAGGTGGCGGAGTACAGCCAGAACTTGCAGCAACGTATTCATGACCTGGAGCAGGAGAATCAGCGCCTGCAGCAGCAATTATCCTCAAAAGGAGACTCCTGATGAATGAGCAACGTCCCCCGTTACCGCCGTTTACCCGCGACAGCGCTATCCAGAAGGTCCGCGCCGCGGAAGATGGCTGGAACAGTCGCGATGCCGAAAAAGTCGCTCTGGCCTACACCGTCGATAGCGAATGGCGCAACCGCAGCGAATTTGTCCACGGCAGGGGGCAAATTGTTGAGTTCCTGCAGCGAAAATGGCGCAAGGAGCAGCAATACCGGCTGATTAAAGAGCTGTGGGCATGGCAGGAGAATCGCATTGCCGTGCGCTTCGCCTATGAGTGGTGCGACGACAGCGGCAACTGGTTTCGCTCGTATGGCAATGAGAACTGGGAGTTTGATAAGCACGGACTGATGCAGACGCGCTACGCCTGCATCAACGATCTGCCGATCGCCGAAAGCGAGCGCCTGTTCCACTGGCCCCAGGGGCGCCGCCCGGACGATCATCCGGGGCTCAGCGATCTGGGGCTGTAAAACCGGCGCGGCGCGACGGATTAATCGGCTTTCGGGAAGTCGACCACCGTGTCGTTAACCCGGTTCACCATGTTGGTGAACAGGATCGCGCTGATGGCGCTGATAATATCAATCACCTGCTGGTCGCTAAAACCGGCGTTGCGCAGCGCGGCGACGTCGGTTGCCGGCAGGGTGCCGGTGGTGGTCACCAGAGTCTGCGCAAATTTCACCAGCGCATCAAGCTGCGCCTCTTCCGTATACTCCCCGCGGCGCAGGGCGTGGATCTGCTCGCTGCTGAAGCCGGCTTTTTTCGCCATCAGGGTGTGCGCGGCCAGGCAGTAGTCACAGCCGGTGGCTTCGCTGACCGACAGATTAATCGCTTCCAGCTGTTGGGCGCTGAGGCTGCCTTTATGGAGCATCGCATTGTGCGCCAGCGCCTGCTGCAGCGCCGCCGGCGAGTGGCCGCCGATGGTGAGATAGGCGTTCGGCACTTTGCCCATCGCTTTTTTGATCCCGGCGAAAATATCGGCGGCTTTGCCGGTGGCGTCTTGTTCACGGATATCTGCTAAACGGCTCATGGTTAACTCCTGTTGTTATCGAGGGTGTGTTGGCAATGGGGTCATCTTAGGCGCTTGCCGCATGCTAGACTGGCGGTCTTCGTCTCACCTTTTTGTCTTATCGTCTCAGGAGAAGCATGGACAGTCTCAGTCATCTGCTGGCGCTGCTGGCGCCGCGCTGTGAAGTGAACCTGCACTGTCGCTTCGGCGGCCGCTGGCAGGCCGGGCACCAGCAAATGCGCAGCGGCGTGGTGCCCTGGCACGTGGTGCTGCGCGGCGAGGGGCGGCTCAACGTCGGTGGCCAAACCCATCACCTGCGCGCGGGCGATGTCGTTCTCCTGCCCCACGGTTCGCCACACCTGATGGAGAGCCTGGTGGAGTGGGGCCAGGTGCTGCCGGTGGCGCACCGGTTTAACGGCACGGTGACGGAAATGCGCGCCGGCCCGACGGAGGGGGCGCTGGAGATGCTGTGCGGCGAATTCTATTTTGGTCCGCACGTCAGCTGGCTGTTCAGTGAAGCATCGACGCTGATCCATCTCCATACCGATGCGCGTGAAGACTGCCCGGAGCTGGACGCGCTGCTTAATATACTGGTGCGCGAGAGCCTGACGCAGCGTCCCGGCGGCAGCGCCATCGTGCGCAGCCTCGGCGATACGCTGTTGGTGCTCCTGCTGCGCATGCTGCTTGGTGAGCAACAGCCGCCCGGCGGACTGCTGCGCCTGATGAGCGATGAACGCCTGATGCCGGCGGTGCTGGCGGTGATGGCGACCCCGGAGCAACCGTGGACGCTGGAAAGCATGGCCGCCCGCGCGTTTCTGTCGCGGGCCACCTTTGCCCGTCACTTTGCCCGCGTCTATCACCTGACGCCGCAGGCGTGGCTGTCGCAGTTGCGAATGGCGCTGGCCGCCCGGCTGCTGCGCCTGGAGCGTCAGACCAACCTCGAGGTCATTGCCGAACGCTGCGGCTTTCAGTCGCTGGCGTCATTCTCGAAGCGCTTCAAAATGCGCTATGGCGTGACGCCGGGCGAGTGGCGACGGGGCTAGCGCGTCGCGTTCCGCGAAGATGATTTTATTTCCAGTTGCGTGGTTTGCTGTTTATTACCCGACCCGAAAGTCGCTATAGTTTTGCACGAAAAAAACAATGACAGTCAGGACAGACAGGGTGAAGAGGATGAGATTACGTTTACGGGCCGCCGCCGCAGTGGTGCTGGCGGGTCTGGTGCTGGTCGGCTGCGACCAAAAGGGTAATGAAGCGAAGCACATTAAGGTCGGCGTGATTAACGGCGCCGAGCAGGATGTGGCGGAAGTGGCGAAGAAGGTGGCCAAAGAGAAGTACGGTCTGGACGTCGAGCTGGTGGGATTCAGCGGCTCGCTGCTGCCTAACGAATCGACCAACGCCGGCGATCTGGACGCCAACGTCTTCCAGCATCGGCCTTTCCTTGAGCAGGACAACAAAGCGCATAACTATCATCTGGTGGCCGTCGGCAATACCTTCGTCTTCCCGATGGCCGGCTATTCGCGCAAGATCAAGTCAGTCGCCGAACTGAAAGACGGCGCGACGATCGCCATCCCCAACGACCCGACCAATCTCGGGCGGGCGCTGCTGCTGTTGCAAAAAGAGAAGTTGATTACCCTCAAAGCCGGTACCGGCCTGCTGCCGACGGCGGTGGATATCACCGACAACTCGCATAACCTGAACATCATGGAGCTGGAAGGGGCGCAACTGCCGCGCGTACTTGACGATCCCAAAGTCGATGTGGCCATCATCAGCACCACCTATCTGCAGCAAACCGGGCTGTCACCGGTTCGCGATGGTATCTTTATCGAAGATAAAAACTCGCCCTACGTGAACATCATCGTGACCCGAGAAGACAACAGGGACGCGGAAAACGTGAAGGAGTTTATGCAGTCGTATCAGTCGCCGGAGGTGGCGAAGGCGGCAGAGACTATCTTCAACGGCGGCGCGGTGCCGGGCTGGTAAGCTAAAACACAGGGAGAGGCGCGTATGGTACGCCAACGGCAGGCCGATCTGCTGCTGATTGCCGCGACGGTGATTGCCGCCTGCGGCTGGATATTTTCCCGCGAGGCGATCGCCGGCATGCCGGTTTTCGCGTTTCTTGGGCTGCGCTTTTTCTTCGCCGCGCTGCTGCTGCTGCCGTTCTGCCGCGGTTTTCGCCCGCAAAAGCAGCACTGGCCAAAGCTCATCATCAGCGGACTCTGGTTTGCCCTCAACCTCTGCCTGTGGATCTACTCGGTCTCCACGACGGCGTCGCTCGGCGAAGGGGCGTTTATCATGAGCCTGTCGATGATGTTCGTCCCGCTGACCGCGTGGGTGATGATGAAGGTACGCCCGCCGCGCGCCTGGTGGGAGTGCCTGCCGATCGCGGTGGTGGGACTGGGGCTGCTCAGTCTGCATATGCCGATAGCCTTCCACCCCAGCCAGGGCTGGTTTTTGCTGACGGCGCTGGTGCAGTCGATCTGGTTCTGTTACACCAGTCGCTGCGCGCGTGAAGTGCCGCTGATCCCCCTGACCACCGTGCAGCTGGCGATCACCGGTATCGTCGGGTTGACCATCTCCGTTGCCGTTGAACGCTGGGACCAGCCGATGACCCTGCCGACTCTCGGCTGGCTGGTGGCCAGCATTGTCATCGCCACCAGCCTGCGCTTCGGTCTGCAGATGAAGGGGCAGAAGTACGCGGCGGTGGCCAGCGCGGCGATCATCATGGTGCTCGAACCGCTGCTGACGGTCATTGCCGCCGCGCTGTGGTACGGCGAACAGCTGCCGCTGCAGAAAATCATCGGCGGCGTGCTGATCCTGGTGGCCCAGCTGTGGTTCCGCTGGCGGATGCTTAAGCCGTAAGCGGGCCGCTTCGCCGCTGCGCCATCAGCTGCAGCAGCGGCACCAGCGACAGCCCGTCCGGCATCTCGCCGCGGGCGATCAGCTGGTTTATCTCCTCAAAGGTAAACCAGCCGGTTTCCATTACCTCATCCTGATCCGCATCCATCCCCACCCAGTGTAAATCGGTAGCCAGCCAGGTGATAAACAGCTGATCGCTGCTGCCGTAGGAGGGGTTAAAGCGAATGATCTCCTTGACGCGTTGCGCCTGCCAGCCGGTCTCTTCCCGCAGTTCGCGCAGCGCGGCGACCGCCGGGTCTTCCCCTTCATCGACGCCGCCAGAGGGGATCGCCCACACCACCTTATCGATCAGGTAGCGGTAGTGGCGAATCAGCAGTACTTTCTCATCCTGAATGGCCACAATCCCCACTGCCGGGCGCGGATAGTGAATGGCGTAAAAGTCGCGGCGCTCGCCGGGGGCGACATCAATACCCACCTTACGCATGCTGAACCACGGCGTCTCGGCGATGACCTGCGGGTCGTGCATATCGGCGGCGGTCAGTTTCTTTTTCATTGTGCCACTCCTGTCAAAAATTGAGCCTTAAGAACAACATAGCCGGAGGCGGATGGCAACTGCCGCAGGTTGGCCCGATTTCATCGATCATTGCCCAAATGCCCCTGTTGAGCCAGGCTGGTACTCAGTACGATGTTCGTCAGATGACCCCACAGAGGAACGCCAACATGAACATCACCCATATCCGTAATGCGACCCAGATGATTGACTACGCCGGGAAAAGATTTCTCATCGACCCGATGCTGGCGGACAAGGGCGCCTGGCCAGGTTTTCCCGGCACCGCGCGTAGCGAGCTGCGCAATCCGCTGGTTGAGCTGCCGTTTTCCCGCGATAAAATTATCGATGTTGATGCAGTGATCGTCACCCATACCCATGACGATCACTGGGACGCGGCGGCGATCGCCGCGATCCCGAAAACCCTGCCGGTGTTCGTCCAGCATGAGGCCGACGCCGCGCTGCTGCGCAGCCAGGGATTTCAGGATCTGCGCCTGCTGTCGGCAGACAGCGAATTTGCCGGCGTGCACCTGCAGAAAACCACCTCCGGCCAACACGGCAGCGACCGGATCTACGCGGTGCCGGCGATGGCTGAACGCCTGGGAGAAGCCTGCGGCGTGGTATTTCGCCATCCGCAGGAGAAGACGCTGTGGCTGGTGGGGGATACTATCTGGCGCGATGACATTGCAGCCGACCTGCTGAAGCTGCGCCCGGACGTGGTGGTGTTGAACGCCGGCTACGCCCACGTCATCGGCTTTGGCCCGATTATCATGGGCAAAGAAGATCTCCTGAACGTGCACTTCACCCTGCCGGAAGCGAAAATCATGGCTATCCACCTCGAGGCGGTCAACCACTGTCTGGTGAGCCGGGAAGAGATGCGCCAGTATGCGGTGGATAATCAGATTGCCGATGTGGTGTGTATCCCGCAGGATGGGGAAACCGTGGTTTATTAACATACGCAAGGGGAAAGGACGATGAAACTCACCGACGTGGCGATTGTCGCCGTAGAGGGCTTTAGCCCGTTTCACTACGCCGTCCCCTGCATGCTGTTTGGCGATTCGGTCTCTGAAATCAAACGCTTTCATCTGCACATTTGCGCCGAGCGGCCGGGGTTGCTGCGCGCCCGCGATGGTTTTGCGCTGTACGCCACCGGCGATTTCGCCGCGCTGGAACAGGCGGATATCGTGGTGGTGCCTTACTGGGGCGAGGTCGACCGGCGTCCGCCGCAGGCGCTGCTTGATAGCCTGGTGCGGGCGCGGGATAACGGCGCGGAGATTGTCGGCCTGTGTCTCGGCGCGTTCGTCCTCGGCTACGCTGGGCTGCTGGACGGCAGGCGAGCGGCGACCCACTGGGAGTTCGAGCAGGATTTCCAGCGCCTGTTTCCGCAGGTGCAGCTGGATATCAATGCCCTGTATGTGGATGACCAGCGGGTGATCACCTCGGCGGGCACCGCGGCGGCGCTGGACTGCTGCCTGTATCTCATCCGCCAGCGTTTCGGCAGCCTCGCGGCCAATCAGATCGCCCGGCGGATGATTGTTTCGCCGCACCGCGAAGGCGGCCAGGCGCAGTTTATCGCCCAGCCGGTGCCGAAAAACACCCGCGATGCGCGGATTAACTGCCTGCTGGATTATCTGCAGCAGCATATTGCCGAGCCGCACAGTCTCGATTCGCTGGCCCGGGTGGTGGCGATGAGCCGCCGTACCCTGACCCGCCACTTCGCCCGGGCGACCGGGATGAGCATTACCGACTGGCTGACCGCCGAACGTCTGCGCCGCAGCCAGAGTCTGCTTGAGGCGGGCGATCTGCCGGTCGAACAGGTGGCGGAGGCGGTGGGTTATCTTTCAGCGGTCACCTGGCGCCAGCAGTTTAAAGCGCGCTTTGGCGTCAGCCCGGCGGAGTGGCGACGCACCTTTCGCCGCGGCGCTTAGCCGGCGAGGGTCGCACTGTCGATCACGAAGCGGTATTTCACGTCACCCTTGACCATTCTTTCCCAGGCTTCGTTGATCTCATCGCCGCGGATCAGCTCGATATCGGCGACGATGCCGTGTTCGGCGCAGAAGTCGAGCATCTCCTGAGTTTCCGGTATACCGCCGATCATCGAGCCGGCAATCGACCGACGGCGGAAGATCAGATTGAACACTTCCGGCGACGGATGCGGCGTGGCCGGAGCACCCACGAGGGTCATGGTGCCATCGCGTTTCAGCAGCGTGGTGAAGGCATCGAGATTGTGCGGCGCCGCCACGGTGTTGAGGATAAAATCGAAGCTTTTGACGTGGGCCGCCATTTCGTCTTCATTGCGCGACACCACCACGTCATCAGCACCCAGCGCTCTGGCTGCATTACGCTTGGATTCGGAGGTGGTAAAGGCCACCACGTGGGCCCCCATGGCGTGGGCCAACTTGATCCCCATATGCCCGAGGCCGCCAATGCCGACCACACCGACTTTTTTACCCGGTCCGGCGTGCCAGTGGCGCAGCGGCGAGTAAGTGGTGATCCCGGCGCACAGCAGCGGCGCGACGGCGGCCAGCTGCGCTTCGGGATGGGTTATCCGCAGTACGTAGTGTTCTTTGACCACGATCTGCTGGGAATAGCCGCCCAGCGTGTGGCCCGGCGCGTCCTGGGTCGGGCCGTTATAGGTCAGCACCATGTGGTCGCAGTAGTTTTCCAGCCCCTCAGCGCACTCTTCGCACTGTTGACAGCTATCGACCATGCAGCCGACGCCGACCAGATCGCCGACGGCGTAGCGCGAGACGGCGTCGCCGACCGCGGTCACCCGACCCACAATTTCATGCCCCGGCACGCAGGGATAGTGCGTTCCCGCCCATTCCGATCGCGCCTGGTGGAGATCGGAGTGGCAGACGCCGCAGTAAGCGATGGCGATCTGTACATCCTGTGGCCCCGGCTTGCGGCGGGTGATGGCCATTGATTCCAGCGGTTGGCTGGCGGAGTAGGTACCAATAGCATTGATCAGCATAGCGAAACCTCTTCTTGATGAATGGACTCAATAGAACGGGAGGGGAATGCGGGTGGTCAGTGGCATCGATAAGCGTAGCCTGGACTGGCCGAGATGCGAGGGGGAAAGCGGTTGAGAAACCCTCAGGCGCGGCGTTAGCCAGCGCAGTAAATAATAAGGTGGCCTTATCTTTATAGCCGCTAAGCCTTATAGGTATTTACGGCAAATAGTATTATTTATTCCTGTAGAATAAAGATAAATAGTTATTGCAGATAATGATGCTTACACTCTTTTTATCCCCGTAACGTCTTGTCTTTTATTCGTTATTTCACCTGTTGATACTATGATTCTCAACGAATCACTTTTTCAACCTGACCGATGGCATAAAACCATGTCGATACCTGCAGCCAGCCTCTCTACTGACCAGGCGTTACCGTCTTTTTATTACGGAAGACAAACAAAGCCGTTATTCGCGGTGGAATCCCTGTTATCTGCGTTCCTGACCGCCAGCTCGCCCTTTGCGCTGCCGCGATCGACCTATTATCGTTTTCCGCCTACCCAGGCTGAATCCGGATTAATTCTGCTCGAAGAGGGGATTGCCTCGCTATGCCATGCGGAAAACAACATGGTGATATCAACGATATTTTCCCCTTCGCTATTGGGATTAATCGATGGTTACGGCGTCTTTAACGGTATTCCGGAAAAACACCACTGCTCTCTGTTTGCTGAGACAGATTTGCGCGGACACTGGATAGGGCATCAGGCCGCGGTCGAGATCCTCAATGCGCAAAACTTGTGGCAGGAGATGGCCCATGTTCTGGCGCAGCGGCTGATGGTGTTATGCATGCGTTCGCAGGAGATGATGGGGGTGGATTCTTACCTGATGGTGCGAACCCTGCTAACAGAGCTGGCGGACTATCCGGAGGCATATCGTCGCCAAATCAACGTCCTGAGCTTTATTCAGCGCCGTACCAACTTGTCGCGTAGCCGCATTATGTCGATTCTGTCGGAGCTGCGTAAAGGTGACTATATTACGATCCATCGCGGTGTGCTGAGGACCATCGCTCACCCGCTTCCCACCCACTTTTAAGCCCGTGCGGCGGAGGGGCGTGATTTTCCCACCCCTCGTGAATCGAACCTGCTAAGGCTCAATCGCCGTCAGGTAGTCCAGCCGCAGCGGCTCAGCCAGCAGGAACTCCATCTGCGTCATAAACGCCTGAAAATAGGGCATCGCGACATGCGCATCGAGGGCGTCCTGTCCCTGCCACGCCTCGCGCATATAGAAGGTGTCCGGCGCGTCGCGCAGCTGAAACAGGGCGTAGTCGAGGTTGCCCGGCTCCTGTCTCGTCGGCAGGAGCAGCGCCTGCAGGGCCTGGCGCAGGGCGTCCGTCTGGCCCGGTTTCGCCTTGAGCACGGCGATAAGCGATATCATCTTAAAACCCCTCGAGCACAATCTTGCCGACGGCACGCCCGGTTTCCAGCTGGCGATGCGCTTTCTGCAGATTGGCGGCGGTGATGGCGCCGTAGTGTTCGCCGAGGGTGGTTTTGATCGTGTGGCTGTCGATCAGCGCCGCCACGCGGGTGAGCAACTGATGCTGGGCGATCATATCATCCGTCTCAAACATTGAACGGGTGAACATAAATTCCCAGTGCAGGGACAGGCTTTTCGCTTTCAGCGGCACCACGTCGAGGGTCTCCGGGTCATCAATCAGCGCCAGCTTGCCCTGCGGGGCGAGGGCGTCGATCAGCGCGTTGAAGTGCTGCTCGGTGTTGGTCAGGCTGGCGACATGGGTCACCGCGCTGATGCCAATGCGCGCCAGCTCGTTGGCGAGCGGCTTGCTGTGATCGATCACATGGTGCGCGCCCGCCTCGCGGACCCACTGCTGGCTCTCCGGACGCGAGGCGGTGCCGATCACCGTCATGGCGGTCAGTTTGCTGGCCAACTGGGTCAGGATTGACCCCACGCCGCCCGCCGCGCCGACGATCAGCAGCGTGTCGCCCGCATTGCCGCCTTCCTTAACGCCGAGACGGTGAAACAGCAGCTCCCAGGCGGTGATCGCCGTCAACGGCAGCGCGGCGGCAGCGGCGTTATCGAGGGTGCGCGGTTTGTGCGCCACCAGGCGCTCGTCCACCAGCTGATATTCACTGTTGCTGCCGGCCCGGCCCAGCGCGCCGGCGTACCAGACCTCATCACCCGGGGCGAACAACGTCACCTCCTCACCGACGGACTGCACCACGCCAACGGCGTCCCAGCCCAGCACCCGCGGCGTGTCGCCCTGGAATCCCGCGCGCACTTTGGTGTCCACCGGGTTGACCGAGATGGCTTTCACGGCGACCAGCAGGTCACGCCCGTGGGCGGTGGGAACCGGCAGGTCGATCTCGGTTAAAGAAGGGATGTTGTTGCCGTCAGCGGCGGCTTGAGTAATAGCGATAGCTTTCATAACTGCTCCGGTCTGCGATTCGGGTAAAGGAAGAGAGGACGCCATCGTAGACCGCTGCCGGAAGGGGAAAAACGGGCTAACGGCAATAACAGTTATACGCAGAAAGTGAAAATCAGCCCACCTGATAGAAATCGAGCATCACGCCATCCTGGGTTCGTCCACCGGAGCAGATAAACAGCGAGGTGGTTAGCCAGCTGAGCGCGGGGGTATCCACCTCGAAGGAGGGAACAGTGCGAAAATAGATGGTTTCTGGCGGAATATCGCTAAAAAAGCGCATATCGTCGGCGAACAGCTGGTCATGATACTGGGCCGGCACCCGGCGGATGCCGTTATTTTCCACATAGACTGTCCCTTCCGCCACCTGCAGGGCATAGCGGGCGGACAGCCTGCAGGTGCCGTCAGGTTCGATTATCTGGCTGTCGACGCCGCCGGGCAGCACGTGGCCGCGAAGTTGACCCGAGACGCTGCCGCCGACAATCGGGATCAGCTGGCGCTTACCGGTCTGCGGGCTGCGGGAGACAATTATCGGTTTATCAACCTG
The DNA here is from genome assembly GCF_002806655.1 of Klebsiella sp. K-Nf6. Classification (NCBI taxonomy): domain Bacteria; kingdom Pseudomonadati; phylum Pseudomonadota; class Gammaproteobacteria; order Enterobacterales; family Enterobacteriaceae; genus Klebsiella; species Klebsiella sp. K-Nf6. The sequence goes on from NZ_PIBN01000003.1 coordinate 37,485, forward strand.
GATGGTAATGGAAAAACAGTGTCTGAGTTCGGGGGTCATTATGGCTCTCCTGTTTCGGTTGGCAACGGCACGCGGCCACCGCGCCAGTGTAACGGGTTTGCGAGAGACAAAATAACGCAGGGTTTGGATGAAAATGATTGGCTGGGATGATGAGTTTGGGGGGGCTCAGGTTGGTATGGCGTGGCTGTTGGGGAGCAGAGGCAAACTGGCGGAAGATCACAGGAGTTGAACCTGCCCGGGACCGCTGGCGGCCCCAACTGGATTTGAAGTCCAGCCACCTCACCGGAGATGACGATCTTCCGCGCCTCGATTGCTACATGGAGGCGGGGCGCATTATAGCTACTTTCAGCCGTTTACCACATACCTAAACGCACTTTTTTACTGTTAAAACTGGACTTTACAGAACAGTCCTGGACAAATCCTCACAAAATCCGTGAGTTACACTTTTTCACTCGCTGATTCCCTACCACGATCACAGAAAACAAGAAACGTAATCTGATAACGAGATATCGCAATTCATCTTACTGCGGCAAAGGTTTACAAAAATCGTAACCGGTACCAATCCGCGGTGCCGCTAAGGGAATAGTGCGCAAATGAAAGATCATATTCTGTCCGTCAAAGAGAAAATTGGCTACGGTATGGGTGACGCCGCCAGCCACATCATTTTTGATAACGTCATGTTATACATGATGTTTTTCTACACCGATATTTTCGGTATCCCCGCCGGCTTTGTCGGCACCATGTTCCTGCTGGCGCGGGCGCTGGATGCGATTTCCGACCCGTGCATGGGCCTGCTTGCCGACCGTACCCGTAGCCGCTGGGGTAAGTTCCGCCCGTGGATCCTCTTCGGCGCTATCCCGTTCGGCCTCGTCTGCGTGCTGGCTTACAGCTCGCCGGATTTAAGCCACAACGGCAAGCTGATCTACGCCGCCGTGACCTACACGCTGCTGACCCTGCTCTACACCGTAGTGAATATCCCCTACTGCGCGCTGGGCGGCGTGATCACCGACAACCCGACGCAGCGCATCTCGCTGCAGTCCTGGCGCTTCGTGCTGGCGACGGCGGGGGGCATGCTCTCCACCGTGCTGATGATGCCGCTGGTCAACTTTATCGGCGGCGAAGATAAAGCGCTCGGCTTCCAGGGGGGCATCGCGGTGCTGTCAGTCATTGCCTTCCTGATGCTGGCCTTCTGTTTTTTCACCACTAAAGAGCGTGTCGAAGCGCCGCCGAGCAGCACCTCGATGCGTGAAGACCTGCGCGATATCTGGCGCAATGACCAGTGGCGGGTGGTCGGCGTGCTCACCATCCTCAATATCCTCGCGGTCTGCGTTCGCGGCGGCGCGATGATGTACTACACCACCTGGATCATGGGTTCGGCGGCGCTGTTCACCGTCTTCCTCACCACCTACTGCGTCGGCAACCTGATTGGCTCGGCGCTGGCGAAACCGCTGACCGACTGGAAATGCAAAGTCAGCGTCTTCTGGTGGACCAACGCCCTCCTGGCGGTGCTTAGCGTGGCGATGTTCTTCGTACCGATGGACGCTGAAATCACTATGTTCGCCTTTATCTTCGTCATTGGCGTACTGCACCAGCTGGTGACCCCAATCCAGTGGGTGATGATGTCCGACACCGTCGACTACGGCGAATGGTGCAACGGCAAACGCCTTACCGGCATCAGCTTCGCCGGCACCCTGTTTGTGCTCAAGCTGGGGCTGGCGCTGGGCGGCGCGCTGATCGGCTGGATGCTGGCCGGCGGCGGCTATGACGCCGCCGCCAAAACCCAGAACGGCGCCACCCTCACCATCATTATCGCCTTGTTCACCCTCGTTCCGGCGATGTGCTACCTGCTGAGCGCGGTGATCGCCAAACGCTACTACACGCTGAAAACGCCGTTCCTGAAAAAAATGATGGCCGAGCTGGCCGAGGGCGCGCGTCGCAACGAACAAGAATTCACGGCAGCCCCGATCGACAAAGAATGGCAAAACTAAGAGGACGCTTTAATGAAAATCAGTGATGGAAATTGGCTCATTCAACCAGGGCTCAACCTGATCCAACCCGTACAGGTTTACGAGGTGGAGCAGCAGGGGAATGAAATGGTGGTTTATGCCGCGCCGCGCGATGTCCGTGAACGCGCCTGGCAACTGGATACGCCATTGTTCACCCTGCGCTTTTTCTCGCCTCAGGAAGGGATAATCGGCGTGCGCATGGCGCACTTCCAGGGCGCGCTGGATAACGGCCCGCACTATCCGCTGAACGTGCAGAAAGACGTCCATGTCGAAATAGAAAATACGGCCGAGTTCGCCGAGCTGAAAAGCGGCAGCCTCAGCGTGCGCGTGACGAAAGGTGAATTCTGGGCGCTGGATTTTCTGCGCAACGGCGCGCGTATCACCGGTAGCCAGCTGAAAAACAACGGCTACGTGCAGGATAGTAAGACACAGCGCAACTACATGTTCGAGCGTCTCGACCTCGGCGTCGGCGAAACCGTTTACGGCCTTGGCGAGCGCTTTACCGCGCTGGTGCGCAACGGCCAGACGGTAGAAACCTGGAACGAGGACGGCGGCACCAGCACCGAACAATCCTACAAAAACATCCCGTTCTATCTGACCAACCGCGGCTACGGCGTGCTGGTCAATCATCCGCAGCGCGTCTCCTTCGAGGTGGGCTCGGAAAAAGTCTCTAAAGTCCAGTTCAGCGTTGAGGGCGAATACCTTGAGTACTTCGTGATCGACGGCCCGACGCCGAAAGCGGTGCTTAACCGCTATACGCAGTTCACCGGTCGCCCGGCGCTGCCGCCGGCATGGTCGTTCGGTCTGTGGCTGACGACCTCGTTCACCACCAACTATGACGAAGCGACGGTGAATCGCTTTATCGACGGCATGGCCGAGCGCCATCTGCCGCTGCACGTCTTCCACTTCGACTGCTTCTGGATGAAGGCCTTCCAGTGGTGCGATTTTGAATGGGATCCGCTAACTTTCCCGGACCCGGAAGGGATGATCAAGCGCCTGAAGGCGAAAGGGCTGAAGGTCTGCGTGTGGATCAACCCGTACATCGGCCAGCGCTCGCCGGTGTTCAAGGAGCTGAAAGAGAAGGGCTACCTGCTGAAGCGCCCGGACGGTTCGCTGTGGCAGTGGGATAAGTGGCAGCCGGGGCTGGCGATTTATGACTTCACCAACCCGGAAGCCTGCCAGTGGTACGCCGACAAGTTAAAAGGCCTGGTGGCGATGGGGGTCGATTGCTTCAAGACCGACTTCGGCGAGCGTATCCCGACCGACGTGCAGTGGTTTGACGGTTCCGATCCGCAGAAAATGCACAACCACTACGCCTTCATCTATAACGAGCTGGTGTGGAAGGTGCTGAAAGAGACCGTCGGCGAGCAGGAGGCGGTGCTGTTCGCCCGCTCCGCTTCGGTGGGCGCGCAGCAGTTCCCGGTGCACTGGGGCGGTGACTGCTACGCCAACTACGAATCGATGGCGGAAAGCCTGCGCGGCGGGCTGTCGATCGGCATGTCCGGCTTCGGTTTCTGGAGTCACGATATCGGCGGTTTCGAAAACACCGCGCCGGCCCACGTCTATAAGCGCTGGTGCGCCTTTGGCCTGCTCTCCAGCCACAGCCGCCTGCACGGTAGCAAATCCTATCGTGTGCCGTGGGCCTACGACGAAGAGTCCTGCGACGTGGTGCGCCACTTCACGCAGCTGAAATGCCGTATGATGCCGTATCTCTATCGCCAGGCGGCGCTGGCCAACGAGTTCGGTACGCCGATGCTGCGCGCGATGATGCTCGAGTTCCCGGACGATCCGGCCTGCGACTATCTCGACCGTCAGTATATGCTCGGCGATTCGGTCCTGGTGGCGCCGGTGTTCTCCGAAGCGGGCGAGGTGCAGTTTTATCTGCCGGAAGGGCGCTGGACGCACCTGTGGCATAACGATGAATTGCCGGGTAGCCGCTGGCATAAGCAGCATCACGATGCGCTGAGCCTGCCGGTCTACGTTCGCGACAACACCCTGCTGGCGCTGGGCAACAACGACCAGAAACCCGATTATGCCTGGCATGAGGGCACCGCCTTCCAGCTGTTCCAGCTCGAGGATGGACGCGAGGCACGCTGTGACGTTCCGGCGGCCGACGGTTCGACGATCTTCACCCTGAAGGCTATACGCCAGGGCAACACCATCGCCGTGAGCGGCGAAGGTGAGGCCCGCGGCTGGACGCTGTGTCTGCGCAATATCCCGCAGGTCGCGGGCGTGCAGGGCGGTACGCAGGCTGGCAGCGAATGGGGTGTGGTGGTGAGCGCTCAGGGCAATACGTTGACGATTACGCTGTAAATAAAAAACTCCCGCAGCATATTGCGGGAGTTATTCTTCGGCGAATTTGAGATCGTTATCACGTATATTTATTGCAAAAGTGTGATCTGACTTATAAATATTCTTTCTTTCTCCGGGTTGTCTTATTTCTGTCCGGATGTCCGGACACGATTTAGTATTGTTGTTTACTCCCTCTCTCCCTATATTTATCCTCAATGATTTTCGTGGAGATCGCGTCGTATAGCGATGTCTTATTGGCATTAATCTGCTATGCAATAAGGGTAAATAATGCAAATGGTTACCTCGCGACAGAACAGATTATTAAAATTTCTCTTGCCTAAACGAGAATACGTTACGTTATTGAAAATAGCTGAACACCTGAATGTTTCAGAAAAAACAGTTCAGCGTGACCTACGTTTTCTCGAACAATGGCTCTCTGACTGGAAAATCAGTATTGATAAACGTGCCGGCGCTGGTGTCATGCTATTGGCTGATAACGTCGCCGATCTGTTGCAACTAGACCAGTTGCTCAGTAGCGAAAGCGATGATACAGATGCCATGATGAATAATTCCCGGCGTGTGAAAATTGCTTCTCAGTTATTAAGTGAAACGCCGCGTGAAACGTCGATCAGTAAATTGTCAGAACGTTATTTTATTAGTAGCGCCTCGATTGTGAATGATTTAAAAGTGATCGAATCATGGATTAGACCACTGGGTCTGGTGCTCATTCGTAGTCAGAGCGGTACTCATATTGAGGGGAGTGAATCACATGTTCGCCAGGCCATGGCTTTATTAATTAATGGTGTTATTAACCATAATGAGCCAGGGAATATTATTCACTCCCGTCTGGATAGCGGTAGCTATAAAGCCTTAGTGCATTATTTCGGTGAAGAAGATGTCATCTTTGTGCAGTCACTTTTACAGGATATGGAACGTAAACTCAGTTGGTCGCTGGGCGAGCCGTATTACGTCAATATCTTCACCCATATCCTGATTATGATGTATCGCATCACTCGAGGTAATGCGTTACCGCGCCGCGAACAGGGACATCCGTTATTTGATGAGTCCATCTTTCGTATCGCGCAGAATATGCTGAAAAAAATTGAGGCCCGCATTGCCCATCCTTTACCAGAGGACGAAAGCTGGTTTATTTATCAATACATTATTTCGTCCGGCATGCTGGTGGAAGAGCGTGATGATATCAGCATGCTGTGCAATATACGCTCCAGCGATGAGGCCCGGCAAATCACCTCCCGGCTGATCGCCTTGTTTTCCTCGGTGGTTGATATCGATTTGACGCATGACACCGCGTTATATGAAGGGCTGCTCATTCATATCAAGCCACTGCTCAACCGACTGAATTATCGTATCTATATCCGTAATCCGTTGCTTGAAGATATCAAAGGCGAATTAACGGAGGTGTGGCCATTAACTCTGCGGGTGGTGAATCAGGTATTTGCCGCCTGGGGCGAGAACGCGGTATCGGAAGATGAAGTGGGTTATTTAACTGTCCATTTCCAGGCTGCAATGGAGAGGCAGGTGGCCAGAAAGCGGGTACTGCTGGTGTGTTCGACCGGGATTGGTACTTCGCATCTGTTGAAAAGCCGGGTCCTCAGGGCCTTTCCCGACTGGACCATCGTCGGCGTACTGCCTGCGGGTAGTTTACATACGCTACAGCGACAGGATGATATTGAACTGGTCATTTCAACCATTCATCTGCCGGAGATTGCGCTACCGGTAGTCTATGTAACGGCTTTTTTTAACGATGCCGATATTAAGCGGGTAACAGAAAAAGTGATCACTGAGAAATTACACCATGCTGCAACGTCAACTGCCAGCAATGAAATTTTATATCCATGAGGTAAATAATATGGACATCAGCCGAATTTTAAATACTAAGCGTGTATTGCTGGATATGAAGGCCACGACTAAAGCGGAGGTGATTGAAGAATTAACCGATCTGCTGCAGAAAGATGGGGCCATAAGCTGTCGAGAAACGTTTATTAAGGATGTTTGGCAGCGTGAGTCGGAAGGTTCGACCGGATTTGAAAATCACATCGCTATTCCTCATGGGAAATCATCTGCGGTGCTGAATACTACGCTCGCCATTGGCCGTACTCGCCAGGATATTGCCTGGGAAACGCTCGATGGAAGTCAGGTTCGTTGCATTATTTTATTTGCCGTCCGTCTGGAAGATCAAAATACCACCCATATCCGCTTACTCTCCCAGGTCGCTGGAGCGTTGGCCGATGATGACATTATTGCGCAATTGCTCGAAGAAACCAGTCCGCAGAAGATTATTGATCTCTTTAGTCAATATGCTGAATCGGATGTTTACTAACAATAACTATTGGAGTCTGAGATGAATATTGTCTGTGTTGCCGCCTGTACGGCGGGTATTGCTCATACTTATATCGCACGTGAGAAGTTAATGAAAGGCGCGAAAGCGCTGGGCCACAATGTCAAAGTTGAAACTCAGGGAACAATAGGTACTGAGAATGAACTGACAACCGAAGATATTGCTGCCGCCGATGTCGTTATTCTTGCCGTTGATGTGAAAATTAAAGGCGAAGAGCGTTTTAAAAACAAACGAATTGTCCGCGTGAAAACGGAGGTCGTTATTAAGTCACCGATTCAGTTCATCGAAAAGGTCGAGAAATCCTTAGCGAATGCCTGATCCTTATTCTGGAGGGATCTACCATGAGTGAGAATAAACCACCTGTCTCGCAGGAAATTAAAAAGCACTTGTTAACGGGTATTTCATGGATGATACCGCTGATTGTTGCCGCCGGGATCTGTATTGCCCTCGGTCAGATATTAGGCGGTACTAATGTCGCCGAGAACGTCGGCACCATCCCGTGGATGTTGAATCAAATCGGCGGTTGGGGGATGGGGCTCATTGTCCCGCTCATCTGTGCGGCGATTGCCTATTCCATTGCCGACAGACCCGGTTTTGCGCCAGGACTGATTGTTGGCTTTGTCTGCGGGCAGATCCACACCGGTTTTATCGGCGGGATGCTGGGCGGTTTTTTGGTGGGCTACACGGTGCTTCTGTTAAAGCATTACGTGCGGTTGCCAAAATCAATGCAAGGGCTGATGCCCATTATGGTGCTGCCGGTACTAAGCACCATTATCAGCGGACTGTTGATGATGACCCTGATAGGCAAGCCGATTGCCTGGTTGCAGGAGGCCTTGATTCATCTGCTGGAATCGATGCAGGGCGGTTCACGATTCCTGTTGGGGGCCATTCTTGGCGCGATGGCCACCTTTGATTTTGGTGGGCCGGTGAATAAAACCATGTCGTTATTCGCCGATGGCTTGCTGGTGAGCGGGGTCTATGGGCCGGAGGCGGTCAAGTTTGTCGGCTCCATGATCCCGCCGTTCGGTATTACGTTGTCCTTCCTGCTGACCCGTCATAAATATACCCGTGCCGAAAGTGAAGCGCTTAAGGCCGCCTTCCCGATGGGTATCTGCATGATCACCGAAGGGGTGATCCCTATCGCGGCCCGCGATCTGCTGCGGGTGGTGGGATCCTGTGTCGTGGCTTCGGCGGTCGCTGGCGGCTTGATTATGACCTGGGGTGTGGAAAGTCCGGTTCCACATGGAGGGATGTTTGTGGTGCCGCTGTTCACCCATCCGCTGTTGTTTTGTCTGGCGCTGGCGATTGGGACGGTTATCTGTGGCGTGATGTTGTCGCTGTGGAAAAAACCGGTCACGGAGCGTGATGAAGAGTTTGATGAACTGAGCGACCAAAAGGTCGCCGATGATGAAATCACCTTTACCCTTGAGTAAACGGAGGCCCTATGTTTGCCGATATGAAGCAGATGGTTGAGAAAGCCTGGCGTGAACAGTATGCCCTGCTGGCGATTAACTGTATGAATCTGGAGAGCGCCCGCGCCGCGGTACGCGTGGCGGAAAAATACCGCGCGCCGATTATTCTCAATCTCTATCAGGGCCATCTGGCGCATTTCCCGCCAGCGACGGCGATGGCGGTGGCCAGGACCCTTGCCGAAGAGGCCAGCGTTCCCGTGACCTTGAGTCTCGATCATGGGAAAGAACCGGTGAAGATCCGCCAGGCTTTTCGCGCTGGATTCAGCGGGTTGATGATTGACGCTTCTGCATTTCCACTTGCGGAAAATATCCGCCAGACCCGTGAAGTGACTACGCTGGCTGCCAGCGTCGGGCTGTGCGTTGAAGGGGAGCTGGGGCATCTGGCGGATGCTCCGCGCTATGACTCTGCGACAAATGCCGACCTGATGACGCAACCTGCGGACGTCGCTCCGTTTATCGAGCAAACCGGTATCGACTTACTGGCGGTCTCCGTCGGCACGGCCCACGGCATGTATGCGCTTGGGGTGACGCCCGCGCTGGACTTTGACCGTCTGGCGCAGGTGCAGCGAGCCTCTTCGGTGCCCTTAGCGCTGCACGGTGGCAGCGGTACGCCATTTGATCAGCTTGCCCGCTGCCCGGCATTTGGCGTGGCGAAGATTAATGTCGGCGCGGCGGTATTTGAGGCCGGTAAAGCCGCACTCCTCCACACCCTTTGCCATGACAGCTCTATTGAACTGGCCGATGCCATGGCGGTGATGGAACACGCCAGCGCTGAAGCTATCATCCCTTACTTACAAGCGTCCGGCGCCATGAACCGCGCCTGATTTACTTATCAGTCACGCCCTTTATGCCAGCGCATATTCGCCCTGGCAGGGCGAACTACACCCTGAAACTGGAGAAGACCATGTTAGTTTCCATGCAAGAAATACTGAAACCGACTCGTGAACACGGCTTTGCCATCGGCGCATTTAACGTTGCGGACAGCTGCTTTATTCGCGCCGTCGTGGAAGAGGCGGAAGCGACAAATACCCCCGCGATCATTTCCATTCACCCCAGCGAGCACGATTTTGTCGGCGATTCCTTTTTTAGCTACGTGCGGGACATCACTCAGCGTAGCCGGGTGCCATTTACACTGCATCTCGATCATGGCGCGTCGGTGGAGCATGTGCTGCGTGCGATCCAGTGCGGTTTTACCTCGGTGATGATCGATGGGTCGCTGTTGCCCTACGAAGAAAACGTCGCTTTAACCCAGGAAGTGGTCAGGCTGGCGCATGCGGTTGGCGTTTCTGTTGAAGGTGAACTGGGGACCATCGGCCAGACGGGAACGTCGGTAGAGGGTGGGGTATCGAAAGTCACCTACACCGACCCGGCGCAGGCGCAGGATTTTGTCACTCGCACCGGCGTCGACACCCTGGCGGTGGCGATTGGTACCGCGCACGGCATCTATCCAAAAGGGATGCAACCTGAACTGCAGATGCACATCCTGCGCGATATTGCCGGACGGGTGTCGATCCCGCTGGTGCTGCACGGCGGGTCCGCCAATCCGGATGCGGAAATCGCCGAGTCGGTCACGCTCGGCGTTGGGAAAATCAATATCTCCAGCGATATGAAACACGCCTACTTCCTGAAAGTACGTGAAATTTTGACTAAAGAGAGCTGGTGGGATCCGAATGTGATTTATCCGGAACCGATTACTGCCGCACGTGAAGTTATTCGCCACAAAATGAAGTTGTTTGGTTCCACCGGCAAAGCAAGCTTGTATTGACCCAGTCGGAAGGCGGGCGTACCCGCCTTCCAATCGGCAGGAGGCAAAGATGAATTACCTCGGACTGGATGTTGGTGGGACGAAAATCGCCGCCGTCGTGATGGATGAGCAGGGACGGGAGCGGGGGCGTTATCGCTGCGCAACACGGAAAGAAAACCGTCAGGCATTTATGTCGTGCATCGTGGATTTCGTTGCCGATATTCGCGCGCGGACGGGATCGCCGATGGCTATTGGCATCGCGTTGCCGGGTAGCGTTTCGCCACAGCATGGCGCCATTCGTAACGCCAACATTCAGGTGATTAACGGCTATCGTTTACAGGATGCGCTTGAACAGGCGCTCGGTCAGCCGGTGGTGTTAGCCAACGATGGCAATTGTTTCGCCTTATCAGAGGCATGCGATGGCGCGGGGGAAGGGTTTCCATCGGTTTTCGGCATGACGTTAGGCACCGGCTGCGGAGGCGGAATTGCCCTGGAGCGGCAACCTTTCGTCGGCGCCTCAGGTATTGCCGCAGAGTGCGGGCATATCGCCTTGCCCGGCTATTCTCCTGAGGAGGATGGGCCGCCGACACGCTGTTATTGCGGCAGGTTTAACTGTGTGGAGTCCTTTATTTCCGCAACGGGGCTATGTGAACGCTATCGACTGCTAAGTGGAGAGTCTTTGTCGAGCGAGCAGATTCTTGCCCGCGCGCAGGTGGGAGAACCCGCCGCTTGCCATCAGGTCCATCGCTTTCGTCAACAGCTGGCGCGGACGCTGGCGACTATCGTCAATATCATCGATCCCGGCGTGATTGTGCTGGGCGGCGGTTTATCCAACGCGCCGCAGCTGGTGGCGGATTTACCCTCGGTGGTCGCCCCGCTTGTCTTCACCGACCATTTTTCCACCCCTATTATTTCTGCGCGGCATGGCGACAGTAGCGGTATGCGCGGCGCCGCCTGGCTTGCCGTGCGAAGCGGAGTAAAACCATGAAACGTTCCCAGATTAACTATGCAATAGATAAAGCGCTGGCGATGGCCGAAACTTTTCGTATCAGCCTGCCGGAATTTGCTCACTTTACGGCATCATGCTGGCCGCAAAAGCGGCGTGAAGGTTGGCATGAAGTCCAGGATTTACAGCTTGGATGGGATGTGACGGATTTTGGTAGCGGTTGCTTTCGCGAAACGGGCCTGACGCTGCTGACGTTACGCAACGGTTCATTATCCGACCCGCGTTACGCCAAACCCTATGCGGAAAAAATGTTGCAGATTCAGCCAGATCAGCAAACGCCCTGGCATTTTCATTACCACAAAATGGAGGACATTATTAACCGTGGCGGCGGCGACCTCTGTATGCAACTGGCCTGGGCGACACAGGACGAACAGTTAGATCATCAGCGTCCCGTTAGCGTGGCGATCGATGGCTGCCGGCGTACGCTGAAACCCGCTGAAACGCTGGTGCTACATCCAGGACAGAGTGTCTGTATACCGGTGCGCCTCTATCATCGCTTCTGGGCCGAAAAAGGGATGGTGATGGGTTGGGAAATCTCGATGGTTAATGACGATCGTACGGATAATCGTTTTCTTGAGGCCGGCGGGCGTTTTCCCTCAATCGAGGAAGATGAACCCGCAAAATGGCTGCTGTGCAGTGAATACCGGCAATGACGTTGAGAGCCATCCCACAGACCTGGTTTCCCTCAGGTGATAGCGTATTCTGCCGCTGAGAGGAGCCTGCCATGGATTTAGAAAGTATCTTTCGTGACGTGAAGCTAAGCAAAACGGAAATGACCGTGCTGCGCTTTATTCAGAACGACCCGGAGCAGTGTATCCGCCAGGGAGTCCGCGCTGTGGCCGAACAGTGCTACAGCAATCCCTCTTCGCTGGTCCGGCTGGCGAAGAAACTGAAGTTCAGCGGCTGGCTGGAGCTGGTCTATTTCATCAAGTTCAATATCACCATGCCGAAGCTCGATGTCACCAACGATATCGACTACATGAGCGTTCAGCCGGAAGAAGCGCTGACGCCGCTGCTGGCAAGCCTTGCGCAGCAGCGCGTCCTGATCCACGGCAGCGGCTTTTCACAGCTGATCGCCCAGTATATTTACAACAAGTTCCTCGTCACCGGCGTCAACGCGAGCCTGGCGCTGTGGCCGGATTACGAAATCCTGGAACAGAAAAACGCCGCCCGCTTCGACTCCATCTGGATAATTTCTAAATCCGGGCGCAGCAGCTCGGCGCTTAACTGGGTGAAGGCCCTGGAGGGGAAGGAGATTAATCTGGTCTGCTTTACCGGCGATTATCAAAGCCCGCTGGCGCAGGCTGCGGATACGGCGTTTATTATTCACGACCCGCAGAAGTTCGATGATGATATTTACTGGAGCAATCCGTTTTTCGGCTACTGCATCTTAGGCTTTGAGCGACTATTGAAGATGTGGTTTACCAGCGTACGTAGCAATAGTTAGCCCCCGCTAAGCGCGGCGCGAGCGGGGGGTGTTCCCGGATGGCGGCTGGCGCCTTATCCGGGCTACTCAATCGGGTGAGCTGTAGCCCCGCTAAGCGTAGCGCGGGCGGGGGAGTTCCCGGATAGCGGCTGCGCCTTATCCGGGCTACTCAATCGGGTGGGCTGTAGCCCCGCTAAGCGCAGCGCGAGCGGGGGGAGTTCCCGGATGGCGGCTTGCGCCTTATCCGGGCTACCGGGTGATGCGGCTATTTTGCCGGGTGGTGGCTTACGCCTGACCCGACCTACATAAAATACAAACCGCTCCGTTCGTAGCCCCGCTAAGCGCAGCGCGAGCGGGGGGATCCCATCGGCAATGCGGGTTACTGCCAGGCGGCGAATTGCTCATCGTCGAGGTAGGCCTCGACCAGGGTTTTCGCCAGCGAATATGAACCGATCAGCGGGTGCGCCATCAGCGCCCGCACCGCCAGCGATTTATCCTGCTGCAGGATTGCCGCCACCGCCAGCCGCTCATACTCCTTCACGCAGGAAATCATATTCTTCTGCGCCGCCGGCACCTTCACCGGCGTCACCGGCTTGAGGCCCTCCCGGCTCAGGTCGCAACTGATCTCAATCACGTCGTCAGGGCGCAAAAAGTCGAGCGTGTCGTTATTCTGGATCGATACCACGATACGCTTGGTGGTGGTGCTGTTCACCGCTTCCAGAATATCCAGCGCCACCCCGGCATAGCCGCCGGTGTCCGGCTCTTCGATAAACTGGCGCAGCGTCAGCGGTTCGCGGGTGTGGAATTTTTCCTGCTGCGACTCATTCTGCATATAGCTGTTTTCCCGGCGCAGGTAATGCTGCATCCAGATGGTGAAAGCGGCTTCCGGTTGCGTTCTGGCATCCACGGTGCGCAGCGCTTCGCGCATCTCCTGATTGATACGGGCGATCTGCTCTCCGCGCGTCTCGCCGGCCTCCTGAATCGCCTTCAGCGCCACCTCTCGATAGTAGTAATAATAGAGATATTCATTGAGTAGCTGATTATCGCAAAGCCGCACCAGCTCCGGGGAGAAGTACTGCATCGCCGTCTTCTGGTACAGTTCCGGGCTGGCGATCAGCCGTTCGGTCACCTCTTCCCCGCGTACGGTGAAGTGGGTAAACCATGAGAAATGGTTCAGCCCATAGCATTCCACGCTGAGGTCGTGTTCCTCACAACCAAGGATCGCTGGCAGTTCACGAATCAGCTCGGAGGGAGCATCGCAGATCCCATAGACCCGGCGCTTAAAACCGGACTTGATGATCGCTTCCGTCACCAGGCCTGACGGGTTAGTAAAGTTAAACAGAATGGCGTCTTCGGCGGCATGTTCTTCGATCAGCCGGCAATAGCGAAGGATCGCCGGGATCGAGCGCATGGCCATCGCGAAGCCGCCGGCGCCGGTGGTCTCCTGGCCGAGGGTGTTATGCTGCAGCGCAATGCGTTCGTCGCGAATGCGGCTTTCGTCACCGCCAACCCGTAGGGTGGTAATGATATAGTTCGCATCCTGCAGCGCCGCGACCGGGTCGGTAGTGGTACTAAACTGAATATCCGGGCGAATAGTATTAAATACATAGCGGGCAATTTCGCCAAATATCGCCAGATTATCAGCAGAGTTATCGAGAAAAACCACTTCTGTTAAACCAATGCGATGAGCGTTATAGGCCAGAGATTTCGCTAAAAATGCAGAGCGAACGCCGCCCCCGCCTAATACGGTTAATTTCATACAAACTCCTCATTAATTTTCTGCTAACCAGTTATCAACCCGGGAACGTACCTGTCCCACTTTTACGCCATAAATAACCTGAACTTCATTACGATTTCGTACGATGCCATTGGCGCCGGTATTTTTTAATTGCGCGTCATCAACCAGCGCCATATCGCGCACAGCCACGCGCAGACGAGTAAAACAATTATCGACGGAGAGAATATTCGCCTTGCCCCCGAGGCCGCGGATAATGTCATCGGTGACCGACTGTGGTTGCGCGACTTTCTGGCGGTACTCTGCTTTGCTGTAAAGCTTCACGTTCTCGTCATCTTCCCGGCCCGGCGTTTTCAGGTTCAGCTTCACCACCAGGGTGCGGAAAATCACGTAGTAAACGGCGAACTGGCCGATACCGATAAGGACATAGCCCGGCCAGCGCGTTAAGGAGACCGGCAGCGGCAGGTTATAGATCAGAAACTCGATCAGGCCCGATGCTCCCCAGGGACGTACGGTGAAGATGTCGCAAATGGCCTGCGAGGCGGCGGTTAACGTCGCATGGATCACCCACAGCAGCGGCGAGACAAATAAGAAGGTGAACTCGATCGGTTCGGTGATACCGGTCAGCATCGAGGTGATAATCGCCGGCAGCAGAATCGCCTTCGCCATCACTTTCTTCTCCGGCTTCGCGGTGTGGTAGAACGCCAGCGAGGCGCCCGCCAGGCCAAAGATAGTGGTCATCCCTTGCTGCGAAAAACGTAATGCGTCGTTCATGACCGGCGTCAGGTCGGGATGGCGCATATAAGCGAGGAAAATGGCCTGGGTCCCGGAGACCACCTGACCGTCCACGTTCAGGGTGCCGCCAATCTGGGTGAGCTGGAAGGGGGACCAGACGAAATGATGCAGGCCGGTCGGGATAAGAAATTTTTCAAAGAAGCCATAGACGAAGACCCCGGCGACCCCGGCATTTTTCATAAAACCGGTGAGGGCGGAGATGCCATGGGTCATAAAGGGCCAAATCCAGGTAAAGGCGATGGCGTAGAAGATAACCACCGGCGTCATCGCCACCAGCGTCAGCTTAGCGCCGCCGTACATCGACAGCGCGCCAGGCAGTTCAATGGCAGAGACTTTATTGTGCACCCACGCAATCGTGCAGCCGAGAATAATGCCCAGGAAAACGCCCATATCCACCACCACAAAGCCCAGCAGCTGGGTTTGTCCGGTGCCATAATATTCACCGTTAATTTTTTCGGCGAGTCCGTGGGTGTGTTCCAGCCAGGAGTGATTGGCGCCAAGGAACATAATGAAGCACATCACTGAAACCAGCGCGACTTCGGTTTTTTTATCTTTTGCCAGACCATAGCTAATGCCGACGCAAAATAATAAGCCGAGGTTGCCAAATAAAGGCCAAAAGGTGTCGCCGAGCATTTGCCCAAGCTGGTGTAAGAAACTGGTTTCAGCAATTAATGTCGGATTAGTTAATACTGAACTGAGGGCCAGAATTAAGCCAATGACCGGCAAGAACAATACGGCGCCGATCATGGCCCGGGAGAATTTTTGCATATTCTCCAGAATACGCTGACGTATTTCAGGCATGATTGATCCTTTTATATTTTTGTAGGTACAGGGAGCGGTTTTTTTATCGACTTCCAGTAATTTGGTTATAGCAATTCTGATATTTGAAAGGAACCTGTTGCGCTAAATAGGTACAGATAGCCGCTTATTGCACACAGGTTTCAGGACCCTCACCCCAACCCTCTCCCTGAAAGGGAAAGGGAGTAGCCAGAGCGGAGTTTTGCCGGGAAGTGTTCCCTCTCCCCGTGGGGGAGAGGGCCAGGGTGAGGGGGAGTTTACTGCGGCGCGGCGGGCGCGGTGTTGACCTCGCCGTTGCGCATCGTTTGCGCCACCTGCTGTTTCTCCATATTTACCGCACTGAGCTGCCCGTTAACCGTCGGTTTGAGCGGGACATCGGCCCGCACGCTGCCGCTGGCGGTCAGCTGGAGATTGCCGTCCCCGTTAATGGGAAGCGAAGGCCAGCCCCAGGCCTGCAGAATACCCAGCGGCACGCCGCGGCCGTTCAGACTGAGATTAACCTGGCGCTGGGGTAGCTGCGATACCGCGGCGGTGGCCTGCAGAATGCCGCGCTCGGTGAAGGCGCTAAGCTCAGTGATATTGACCGTAGACGCCGTCGCGCTCAGCTTGAGTGACGGGCGGCGCACGTCTATCCGGTTAAAAGTCGCCGCCGCGGCGTTCAGCGTCGCGCTGCCGTTCCATACTCCCCAGCTGCCGTTTTTCACCAGCTGTAGCTCGCCGCCATAGCCATCGAGGGCGGTAATTTGCCACGGGAAGGCAGGGTCCACATCAATGATCAGGTTACGGCTGGCGCTGAATTTTTTCAGCGTCAGGCTTTGCAGCCAGGCCGGCATTGGCTCCATCCACAGCTGTTTCCAGTTCGCCGGCAGCGTGTACTCCAGTCCGGCGAAGGCGGTGTCGTCGAGCACCAGGGCGTTACCGGCGCGCAGCCAGTTGCCGGAGGTGCGCACCATGCCGCCCTCCCAGCGTGAGGTAAACTGGCGCAGCGCAATGCCCTGGGGAGAGAATTCAGCATTCAGGATCGGGTCGAAGAAGTGCAGCGAGCCGTAGATAAATTCGCTGGCGTTCATCGACAGCGTGCCGTCCTCGCTCTGCCAGCCGCCGTGGCTGAGCGTCAGGCTGCGCAGGCTCAGGTCGAGGTCGGTTACCGCCCAGTCCGGCCCCTGCAGGCGGGCGTCGGTGATATCCAGGCGGCCAATCTGCAGGGAGGGGACGGTGGTCAGCGGGGCGAAAAAGTCGGCCAGCGATGAGGCGCTTTGCAGTCGAATCTCATTGAGCTGGAGGTTATCCACCAGCCAGCTGCCGTCAGCGCTGCGTTTTGCATTGCCGGTTAAGGTGCCGCGGGCGACATCGGCGCCGAGGGTGGAGAGGGTGACCTCGCCATGATCAATCTTACCCTGAATCAGGACGTTGCTGGCTTCGACGCCATTGAGGGTCATCGAGCCCGCACTCATCTGGATCTGCGCCGTGTTCCCCAGCACATTGCCTGCCTCCGGCGCCCATGGGCTGACGCCGCCGGTGACGCGCTGCGCGCTAAGCGCCCAGCCGGTTTCCGGACTGTTGAAGGCCATATTGCGCAACATCAGCCGGTCGGCAGCGAACGGCAGGGCCGCGGAGTGGGGAGACAGATTCAGGGTGCCGTCGTTAAGGACTATCTCATTCGCATGCAGCGGATCGCTAAACTGGCGGGTGCTGAAGCCAATATCGACCGTTTTTGCCACCAGGGTGGCCGGCTTGCCTTCCCGGCCAAAGGTGACGTTTTGCAACTGCACATGAAGAGGGGAGGAGAAATCGTGTTCCATCGCATCGAAGGAGACCTGCCAGCCGGTGCCATTGCTGAGCCAGGCGCTGGCCTGGCGGGCGCCCCAGTGGGTTTGCAGCAGAAACCATGCGCCAACAATGACGAGCAGCAGAGCGACTAGCAGCCAGAGAATCAGCTTTCCAAGAAATTTCATGGTCTTCCATTCTGTGAGATGCACATAACCGTGTTATGCCCGATTTAGGCGCACTTCTCAAGGCGGGCGTGGTTTATTTCCGTGATGAGGCAGGTCGTGGAGAGCGTCCCGGCCGATAGCACGACCGGGAGCGCGTCAGATCAGGCTTTTTCTGGCGGGAAAATTAAATTCAGAACAATGGCTGTGATACCACCGGCGGCAATCCCCGAGGAGAGCAGGTTTTTCAGCCAGTCTGGGGCGAACTGCAGGATCAACGGCTGCTGCGACACGCCGAGGCCCACCGCCAGTGACAGGGCGATAATCAGGATCGCCCGACGGTTCAGCGGCTCACGGGAGACGATGCGCACGCCGGACGCGGCAATGGTGCCGAACATCACCAGCGTAGCGCCGCCGAGCACCGGCTCAGGGATGTGCTGCACGAAGCCGCTCACCGCCGGGAACAGGCCGAGGACGATCAGCATCAGCGCCACCACAAAGCCGACGTAGCGGCTGGCAACGCCGGTCAGCTGGATCACGCCGTTGTTCTGGCCGAAGCAGGAGTTCGGGAAGGTGTTGAAGACCGCGGAAACAAAGGAGTTGAGGCCGTTAGCCAGCACACCGCCTTTCAGGCGTTTCATATACAGCGGGCCGGAAACCGGCTGTTCGGAGACGTCGGAGGTGGCGGTGATATCGCCGATGGTTTCCAGGGAAGTGATCATAAACACCAGCATCAGGGGCAGCAGCAGGCTCCAGTCGATACCGAGACCATAGTAGAGCGGCGTCGGCACGGTGATGAGGCTGCTGTTGGTCGGGGCGGTATTGGCCGGCAGCATATCGAGGAACCACGCCGCCAGATAGCCCGCCGCCATGGCGATCACCAGCGAAGCGATGCGCAAATAGGGATTACGCTGGCGGTTGAGAATAATGATCAGCGCCAGCACGATGCCCGCCAACAGCAGGTTCTTCGGCGCGCCGAAGGTGTGGTCGGCCATCGCCGCATAGCCGCCGCCGATGGAAGTCAGTCCGACCTGAATCAGCGACAGGCCGATAATCATCACCACCACGCCGGAGACCAGCGGGGTAATGATGCGGCGCGCCAGGTGCAGGACGCGGGAGAGGACCATTTCCGTGCAGCTGGCCAGCATCAGGGTGCCGAACAGGGCGGCCATCATGGTGGGGACGTCGGCGCCGCCGGTTTTCAGCGCGGTACCGCCCATGATCAGCGGGGCGACAAAGTTGAAGCTGGTACCCTGAATGGAAAGCAATCCGGAGCCGACGGGGCCCCAGGCTTTAATCTGAATAATGGAAGCGACGCCGGAGGCGAACAGCGACATGCTGATGATATGTTGGGTATCTTGTGCCGGGAGACCGAGAGCCTGGCAGATTAACAGCGCTGGAGTGATCACCGCGACAAACATCGCCAGCAGGTGCTGGAAGGCGGCGAACAGGGTTTGCGGTAGCGGTGGACGATCTTCGAGGCGGTAGATTAATTCGCTAGCTGATTTATGCGCAACCGGTTGCGCATTTTCTGACTCTGCGGTGTTAACGGACATCACAAGCAATCCCAAGGTGGCAAAGCGGGAATTTTATCGGACTGTAGACCAAAAGCAAACGTTTGCCAGCATTTGGTCATAAAAATTTATGCCGTGAATATGCGCAACGAGGTTATTAACATTTTGTATGCTAAATCGCATCATTGGTGATACAAAATATCTTTTTCTGTCATTTTTTCCGCCGTTCTGCGTAAAATCCCCCTCTGACTCCTCATGATGAGAAGCTAAAGACACCAGGAATATCGTCGCGTGTGAATGGATCATGCGCCCATAAGGAGCTTTTTATGTTTCACCTCGATACCTTATCGACGCTCGTTGCCGCAACGCTTGTGCTATTACTCGGCAGAAAACTCGTACAAACTGTTCCCTTCCTCAAGCAATACACCATCCCTGAACCTGTTGCCGGCGGTTTGTTGGTGGCGCTGGCGCTGCTGGTGCTGAAGAAAAGCATGGATATCGAAATTGATTTCGATATGAGTCTGAAAGACCCGCTCATGCTGGCGTTCTTTGCCACCATCGGTCTTAACGCCAACCTCGCCAGCCTGCGGGCTGGCGGCAAGGTGCTGGGCACTTTCCTGATTGTGGTGGTCGGTCTGCTGCTGCTGCAGAATGCCCTCGGTATCGGCATGGCGACGCTGCTGGGGCTGGATCCGCTGATGGGCCTGCTGGCCGGGTCGATTACCTTATCCGGCGGCCACGGCACCGGGGCGGCGTGGAGCAAGCTGTTCGTTGAACGCTACGGTTTTGCCAACGCCACCGAAGTGGCGATGGCCTGCGCGACTTTCGGCCTGGTGCTGGGCGGCCTGATCGGCGGCCCGGTGGCACGCTATCTGGTGAAGCACTCTTCCTCTCCGGACGGCACACCGGACGATCAGGTGGCGCCAACCGCCTTTGAAAAACCGGACGTGGGGCGGGTGATCACCTCGCTGGTACTGATCGAAAGTATCGCCCTGATTGCCATCTGTCTGACGGTAGGCAAGGTGGTTGCGCAACTGCTGGCGGGCAGCGTCTTCGAGCTGCCGACTTTCGTCTGCGTGCTGTTTATCGGTGTGATCCTTAGCAACAGCCTGGCGCTGGCGGGGTTGTATCGGGTGTTCGATAGGGCGGTATCGGTGCTGGGCAACGTCAGCCTGTCGCTGTTCCTCGCCATGGCCCTGATGAGCCTCAAGCTGTGGGAACTGGCCTCGCTGGCGCTGCCGATGATTATTATCCTGGCGGTGCAATCGCTGGCGATGGCGCTGTATGCGGTGTTCGTCACCTATCGGATGATGGGTAAGAATTACGATGCCGCGGTGCTGGCGGCGGGCCACTGTGGCTTCGGTCTGGGCGCAACGCCGACGGCGATTGCCAATATGCAGGCGATTACCGACCGCTTTGGTCCATCGCATATGGCCTTCCTGGTGGTGCCGATGGTGGGGGCGTTCTTTATCGATATCGTCAACGCGCTGGTGATTAAGCTGTACCTGCTGCTGCCGATGTTTGGCTGATAAATAACCCGGAGGCGGTGCTGCGCACCTGTCCGGGCTACAAGATCGTGCTGTTTGGGGTTTTGTAGCCCGGCTAAGGCGTTTACGCCGCAAGCCGGGAATACCTCCACAATCTTACGCTTCGTCGTGCTCTTCCCACGCTAACGCGCGTTTCACCGCTTTCTTCCAGCCGCTGTAGCGGAAGTTGCGCTCGGTGGTTTCAATACCCGGGCGGAACTCGCGCTCAATGACCGCTTTTTCCTGCAGCTCATCCAGATTTTGCCAGAAGCCCACCGCCAGACCCGCCAGATAGGCCGCGCCCAGCGCCGTCACTTCGCGTACTTCCGGCCGCTCCACGCGGGTGCCGAGGATATCGGACTGGAACTGCATCAGGAAGTTGTTGGCCACCGCGCCACCGTCCACGCGCAGGGCGTGCAGACGAATACCGGAGTCAGCCTGCATCGCCTCCAGCACATCGCGGGTCTGATAGGCGATGGACTCCAGCGTCGCACGGATAATGTGGTTCGAGTTTACGCCGCGGGTGAGGCCGAAAATCGCGCCGCGGGCATACGGGTCCCAGTATGGTGCGCCAAGACCAGTGAACGCGGGTACCACGTATACGCCGTTGGTATCCTTCACTTTGGTGGCGAAGTACTCGGAGTCGAACGCATCGCTGATGAGCTTCATCTCGTCACGCAGCCACTGAATAGACGCGCCGGCCATAAACACCGCACCTTCCAGGGCATAGTTCACCTCGCCGCGCGGGCCGCAGGCAATGGTAGTCAGCAGGCCATGCGTTGAGGCTACCGCTTTTTCACCGGTGTTCATCAGCATAAAGCAGCCGGTGCCATAGGTGTTTTTCGCCATCCCTTCTTTGACGCACAGCTGGCCGAACAG
Source organism: Klebsiella sp. K-Nf6 (assembly GCF_002806655.1). Lineage (NCBI taxonomy): Bacteria > Pseudomonadati > Pseudomonadota > Gammaproteobacteria > Enterobacterales > Enterobacteriaceae > Klebsiella > Klebsiella sp. K-Nf6. The sequence continues at coordinate 58,968 of NZ_PIBN01000003.1, forward strand.
GGCCGCCTGCTGGTCACCGGCGATCCCGGCGATAGGGATACGGGTCCCACCTTTACCACCGATGTTGGTCTGGCCGTACACTTCGGATGACTTACGCACTTCCGGCAGCATCGCGCGCGGAATGTCCAGCGCGTCGAGCATTTTGTCGTCCCAGTCCAGCTCGTGGATGTTGAACAGCATGGTACGTGAGGCGTTGGTGTAGTCGGTAACGTGCACGCGGCCCTGGGTCATCTTCCAGATAAGCCAAGTGTCAACGGTGCCGAACAGCAGCTCGCCGCGTTTCGCACGTTCACGGGAACCTTCGACATGGTCGAGGATCCATTTCACTTTGGTGCCGGAGAAGTAGGGGTCCACCACCAGGCCTGTGGCCTTGCGGATATACTCTTCCATCCCGTCACGCTTGAGCTGCTCGCAGATCTCCGCGGTACGGCGGCACTGCCAGACGATGGCGTTGTAGATGGGCTTACCGGTCTCACGCTCCCATACGATGGCGGTTTCACGCTGGTTAGTGATGCCGATGGCGGCAATTTCGTCGGAGTTGATGTCAGCTTTCGCCAGCACTTCTACCAGCGTAGAGCTTTGCGAAGCCCAAATCTCCATCGGGTCGTGCTCAACCCAGCCTGGCTTAGGATAAATTTGTTCAAATTCTCGCTGGGAGACGCTGACGATATTGGCATCATGATCCATCACAACGGCCCGGGAGCTGGTAGTGCCCTGGTCAAGCGCAACGATATATTTTTTGTCGGTCATAGTCGGTGTCCCGTAGTCAGATTACAGCGAAGCTTTATGTTGAGTGGTCGAAGAGGAAGGGCTCTGTTGCTCTTCGTCCACGCAGGTGTCGCAAGGCAGATGGCGGCCAATCAGCTTACGATAGCTGAACGCGCCCAGTGCCGCGCCGACCACCGGTGCGCACAGCGGCACCAGGAAATAAGGAATATCTTTGCCGCCGGTGAAGGCGACGTCACCCCAGCCAGCCAGCCAGGCGAAGGCTTTCGGGCCGATATCACGCGCCGGGTTCATGGCGAAACCGGTCAGCGGTCCCATGGAGGCGCCAATCACCGCAATCAGCAGGCCGATCAGCAGCGGAGCAAGCGGACCGCGCGGTACGCCATTGCCATCGTCGGTCAGCGCCAGGATGACGCCCATCAGGATAGCGGTAATCACCATCTCTACCGCGAAGGCCTGCACAAAATTGATATGCGGGTTCGGATAGGTGGAGAAGATGCCGGCCAGATCGAGGCTTTCTACGCTGCCGCGGACCATATGGTGGGTGGTTTCATAATCGAGGAAAAGATTGTAATAAAGCCCGTAAACTAATGCCGCAGCGCAAAAGGCGCCAGCGAATTGCGAAATAATAAAAGGGACCACTTTGCGGCCATCGAAGCAGGCGAACAGCCAGAGTGCGATAGTTACCGCAGGGTTAAGGTGCGCACCGGAGACCCCAGCGGTCAGGTAGATCGCCATGGCGACGCCCAGACCCCAGATGATGCTGATTTCCCATTGCCCGAAGCTGGCTCCCGCGACCTTGAGCGCAGCCACGCACCCAACGCCGAAAAAGATCAACAACCCGGTACCGAGGAACTCTGCGATGCACTGGCCTTTTAAGGTTGATGTTTGGCTCATAATCGAATCCTGAAGCGTGGTGATGATTATTGTATGTAGGGTGGTCACAGACGACCATATTGCCATGTAGGCATAGTGTTAATTTATCGTTAACGAGCAAAAACGAGAAATATCGAACTTCAAATGTGTGTACCACGTCAAGAAAATGAGCGTTTTCGCGCCATCCGCGCGCATTGAGACCGGTGCCGGAGCGTTTCACCTCGCATTTTGTTAACCATAAAATTAACAATGACCCATGAAGTACGAGCGAACTGCGCTGAAAGCACCAGGTAAAGGCTGAAAAGTGTTGCAAACCGCAATCTGCGCGGCTTGCCGCTGGACAGGGGCGGCGGGGATTCATACAATCGACGATAACACCGCTAAGTGCGCTAATTTTCGTTAAGGCGGGACCGCGTATACGAAACACGAGTTTCTATCAACGCCTTGCAAGTTCAGGAGAGGTATGACGATGTCATTAGAAGTGTTTGAGAAATTAGAATCTAAAGTTCAGCAGGCGATTGATACCATCACTCTGTTGCAGATGGAAATCGAAGAGCTGAAAGAAAAGAACAACACCCTGGTTCAGGAAGTTCAGAGCGCGCAGCACGGTCGTGAAGAGCTGGAGCGCGAAAACAGCCAGCTGAAAGAGCAACAGCAGGGCTGGCAGGATCGCCTGCAGGCGCTGCTGGGCCGCATGGAAGAAGTCTAATCGCTTCGCGCCCTCTCCCGTCCGGGAGGGGGCTATCCTTACTCATTTCTTTATATCCACAAGTTATAGCCAATCTTTTTTTATTCTTTAATCATTGAATCGCTTTCTGGCACGCTTAACCCATCACAACACACATAAAGAGAGCGGTGCGATGAATAAGTGGGGCGTAGGGTTAACTCTGTTGCTGGCATCCGCCAGCGTTCTGGCAAAAGACATTCAACTATTAAACGTATCTTATGATCCGACGCGCGAGCTGTACGAACAGTACAATAAAGCGTTTAGCGCGCACTGGAAGCAGGAAACCGGCGATAACGTGGTGATTCGCCAGTCGCACGGTGGCTCTGGCAAACAGGCGACCTCGGTGATTAACGGTATTGAAGCGGATGTGGTCACGCTGGCGCTGGCCTACGACGTAGACGCCATTGCTGAACGCGGCCGTATCGATAAAAACTGGCTGAAACGCCTGCCGGATAACTCCGCACCGTATACCTCAACCATCGTGTTCCTCGTCCGCAAGGGCAACCCGAAACAGATCCATGACTGGAACGACCTGATCAAACCGGGCGTGTCGGTCATTACCCCGAACCCGAAAAGCTCCGGTGGCGCCCGCTGGAACTACCTGGCTGCCTGGGGCTATGCCCTGCATCAGAATCACGGCGACCAGGCCAAAGCCCAGGAATTCGTCAAAGCACTGTATAAAAACGTTGAAGTGCTGGACTCCGGCGCGCGCGGTTCGACCAATACCTTCGTAGAACGCGGCATCGGCGACGTACTGATCGCCTGGGAAAACGAAGCGCTGCTGGCGACCAACGAACTGGGCAAAGACAAGTTTGAAATCGTGACCCCGAGTGAGTCGATTCTGGCTGAGCCGACCGTCTCTGTGGTCGATAAAGTGGTGGATAAGAAAGGCACGCGCCAGGTGGCGGAAGCGTACCTGAAGTATCTCTACTCACCGGAAGGCCAGGAGATTGCGGCGAAGAATTTCTACCGTCCTCGCGATCCTGATGTCGCGAAAAAATACGCCAATGAGTTCCCGAAACTGAAGCTGTTTACCATCGATCAGGAGTTTGGTGGTTGGACGAAAGCGCAGAAAGAGCACTTCTCTAACGGCGGCACCTTCGACCAGATTAGCCAGCGTTAATCCTCTTGGCCCTGCTTGCGCTACGCTTAGCAGGGCTACAGTTCTGCGCCGTGCATATCCCGGGTAAGGCGTCAGCCGCTACCCGGGATAACTCCCCGCCCACCATCTGTTTTCATTTAGTCATCAAATTACGTTACTCTTCCGCTTCAGGCTTAACAGGGAACGATAATGAGAAGAGTAAGATATTTTTTGCTGGCGCTGCTGGTGGCGATCCTCGCGGCACTGGCGGGCGGCTACTACTGGCTGTACTCCGGCAACCCGGACGCATTACGCAAGATTGTTCTGCAGCAGTGCGTACCCCATCAGCAACAGCAGCAAAACCCGTCGCCGTGTGCGGAAGTGAACCTCAAGGGCGGCTACGTGCTGTTTAAAGACCGCAATGGCCCGCTGCAATATCTGCTGATGCCGACCTACCGCATTAACGGCACCGAAAGCCCGCTGCTGCTGGATCCGCTGACGCCGAACTTCTTCTGGCAGGCCTGGCAGGGACGAGAAATCATGAGTCAGCGTCACGGCGCGCCAGTTCCTGATAACGCGGTATCGCTGGCGATCAACTCGCGCAGCGGACGCACGCAAAACCATTTCCATATTCATATATCCTGCCTGCGCCCCGATGTACGCGCGCAGTTAGATAAGGATGCGGCCGCGGTCAGCAGCCGCTGGCTGCCGCTGCCGGGCGGGCTTCAGGGTCATGAATACCTGGCGCGCCGGGTGACGGAGGCCGAACTGGCCCAGCGCAGCCCGTTCCTGATGCTGGCGGAAGAGGTGCCGGAGGCGCGTGAACATATGGGACGCTTCGCGCTGGCGATGGCACAGCAGAGCGACGGCTCGCTGGTGCTGCTGGCGACGGAGCGTAACCTGCTGACCCTGAACCGGGCTTCAGCGGAAGAAATTCAGGATCATCGCTGCGCCATTCTTAACGCAAGCCACTAGTTCTGGCGTTTACCTGTCTTACCTGTCGTCGTATTCTTGCTGAAAAAAACGACAGGAGACAGGCATGTCGCTCTGGCTTACCCACCCGCTGTTCCTTCCTTCATTGATTGTCGGCGTCACCATTGTGCTCTGGGCGACGTCGCTGCTGCCGGAATTTATCACCGCGCTGCTGTTCTTCGCAGCGGCGATGATGGCGAAAATCGCTCCACCGGAGGTGATCTTCGGCGGCTTTGCCTCTTCGGCGTTCTGGCTGGTGTTCAGCGGCTTTGTGCTCGGCATCGCGATCCGTAAAACCGGGCTGGCGGACCGGGCGGCGCAGGCGCTGTCTGCGCGGCTCACTGACTCCTGGCCGCGGATGGTCGGCAGCGTGGTGTTGCTGAGCTACGCGCTGGCGTTTGTCATGCCTTCCAACATGGGACGTATCGCGCTGCTGATGCCGATCGTGGCGGCGATGGCCCGCCGCGCGGGCATTGTCGATGGCAGCCGCGGCTGGTTCGGCCTGGCGCTGGCGGTGGGGTTCGGCACCTTTCAGCTTTCGGCGACGATTTTGCCCGCTAACGTGCCAAATCTGGTGATGAGCGGCGCGGCGGAAGGCTCGTACGGTATCCATCTGAATTATGTTCCCTATTTACTGCTGCATACGCCGGTGCTTGGCTGGCTGAAAGGGGCGGTGCTGGTGGCGCTGATCTGCTGGCTGTTTCCCGGCAAGCCGCATCCACCGCGTGACCTGGCGCCGCTGCCGCCGATGAGCCGCGACGAGAAACGTCTGGCGTGGCTGCTGGCGGTCGTCCTCACGCTATGGGTGACGGAGAGCTGGCACGGCGTCGGCCCGGCGTGGACCGGCCTGGCGGCGGCAGTGGTCACGCTGCTGCCGCGGGTGGGCTTTATCAACGGTGAGGAGTTTGCCAGCGGGGTGAATATGCGTACCTGTATTTACGTCGCCGGGATTCTGGGACTGGCGATCGCCGTTACTCAAACCGGAATTGGCGGCGCGGTGGGCAATGCGCTGCTGCAGGTGATGCCGCTGGATAAAGACAATCCGTTCACCAGCTTCCTCGCCCTGACCGGGATAACCAGCGCGCTGAACTTTATTATGACCGCCAACGGCGTGCCGGCGCTGTATACCACTTTTGCGCAGAGCTTTGCCGACGCGACCGGCTTTCCGCTGCTCAGCGTGATCATGATTCAGGTGCTGGGTTATTCCACGCCGCTGCTGCCCTATCAGGCGTCGCCGATCGTGGTGGCGATGGGGTTAGGCAAGGTCCCGGCGAGGGCGGGGATGCAACTGTGTCTGGCGCTGGCGGCGGTGAGTTATCTGATTTTACTACCGCTGGACTACGCGTGGTATCAGCTGTTGGGGAAACTGTAACGGCAAAAGAAAGCCCGGCTTGCGCTGTGCTAAGCCGGGCTCCCACGTTTTGTCAGTCACCCCGGTCGCGTTTCGCTACCGGGAAAAGCGAATTACGCTTTTTTCGCTGCTTCTGCTGCTTTAACGATCACCGCGAAAGCGTCAGCTTTCAGGGAGGCGCCGCCAACCAGCGCGCCGTCGATGTCCGGCTGGGTGAACAGCTCTGCTGCGTTGCCAGCGTTAACGGAACCACCGTACTGGATGATCACTTGCTCAGCGATTTTCGCGTCAGCTTTAGCAATGTGGTCACGGATGAATTTGTGCACCGCCTGAGCCTGAGCCGGGGTCGCGGATTTGCCGGTACCGATAGCCCATACCGGTTCGTAAGCGATAACCACGCCTTCGAAAGCGGCAGCGCCCTGCGTTTTCAGCACGGCGTCGATCTGACGTGCGCAAACTTCTTCGGTTTTGCCCGCTTCGTTTTCGGCTTCGGTTTCACCGATGCACAGTACCGGGGTCAGACCCTGCTCTTTCAGCACAGCGAATTTCTTCGCGATCAGCTCGTCGGATTCTTTGTGGTAGGTACGGCGCTCGGAGTGGCCGATGATGATGTACTGTGCGCCGATATCTTTCAGCATTTCAGCGGAGGTTTCGCCGGTGAAAGCGCCAGACAGGTTCACGTCAACGTTCTGCGCGCCCAGGTGAATGTGGCTGCCTTCTGCCGCACGTTTAGCCAGGTCCAGATACATTTCCGGCGGGGCGATGGCAACTGCACAGCCGCTTACGCCAGCCAGCTCGGTACGCAGGTTCGCAACCAGTTCGTTTACCATGTGGCGGCTGCCGTTCAGTTTCCAGTTACCCATCACTAAAGGATGTCGCATTTTAATTCTCCACGCTACTTAAGCGAATTAAGGAATATAGCCGCCCCAGAGGGCAGCATGGTCTGTGAAACAGTATAGAGACTCGTCACTGGAAAGGCTTTGCTTTTTGTCATTTATTGTTGCCTTCCAGCGTTTCAGATAACGCCAGCTTAATCGGTTCAATGGCGAAGGTCAGACCCTTTTCGCCATGATCTGCCACCACATAGCGTACAGCGCCTTCGGTATCGGCAAAGTAGCGTTTGCCCTTGCCGGCGGTCAGCAGTTTCTGCAGCTTTTGCTGGCTTTGCGCCGGGCTAAGGGTGGGGACAAAGGCGCGGATCATGGCGCTCATATACTCCAGCGCTTTGGCTTTCGCCGCCTTTTGCTCCGGCCCCTGGATCGGCAGCCAGGTGATCTGCATGGATTTGATCTTCAGCGTGCCGCGCTCCAGCGCGGTCGAGGCATAGAGATTTTCGTTAATTTTGCTGGCGGCGCGGGTCAGGTTAGCCTGATCCCGGCTGGTGGCGATGGAACGGAATTCGTTCAGGGGCAGCTTCGGGTTATCGGCGTTAAATTTTTCCCGGAACTGGCTGATCGACAGGTCAAAACTCGGTGCGCCAGAGAGCAGGTAGGGCGCCGCTGTCGCCGATTCGCTTTCTGCGGACAACGCGTGCGGGCTGACGGTCAGGCCCATCAGCCCACTTAAACACAAGATTGTCCACTTCTTCATGCCCGTCGTTCCTTTTTTTGCCTGCTGACGATTAAATCGGGAAGCGCGGCGCTTGTCAAAAAGTCACGACGCCAGGGTAAACTACGCAGACGATGATGATAAGGAAAAACGCATGACCCTACAGCAGTGGTTATTCTCAATTAAAGGGCGCATTGGCCGCCGCGATTTCTGGATCTGGATTGCCATCTGGCTGGTGACCATGAGCGCCCTGTTTACCCTGGCAGGCAGCAATCTGCTCAACCTGCAGACGGCAGCGTTTATTATCGTCTGCCTGCTGTGGCCGACGGCGGCGGTGGTGGTGAAACGGCTGCACGATCGCGGCAAATCCGGGCTGTGGGCGCTGCTGATGATTCTGGCGTGGATGCTGCTGGCGGGGAACTGGGCGATGCTGCCGCAGGTCTGGCAGTGGGGCGTCGGGCGCTTTGTGCCGACGCTGATTATCGTCATGATGTTGATCGACCTGGGGGCGTTTGTCGGCACCCAGGGCGAGAATAAGTTCGGCAAAGAGACCCAGGACGTACGCTGGAAAGCGGACGCCTGATTACCAGTAGTGCTCTGCCGTCATATGGCCTGGCCGGCGACGCAGATGCTTGGTCATCTGCCGGGTCTCTTTTAACAGCTGTTGGGTATCGCGCACCATTTGCGGGTTGCCGCACAGCATGACGTGGCTGGTGTCGGTGGTCATCGGCAGGCCAACCGCCTCTTCCAGCGCGCCGGTTTCAATCAGGAACGGCACCCGGCCGGTCAGCGAGCCTTCCACGGTTTCGCGGCTGACCACCGTCTGGATGCGTAATTTACCGGCGTAGCGCTGCTCAAGCTCGCGCATCAGAGGCAGATAGCTCAGGTCCGCGGCGTAGCGGACGGCGTGGACCAGCACCAGGTTGTTAAAGCGTTCAAGATCTTTGCCTTCCTGCAAAATTGACAGGTACGGCCCGAGGGCAGTGCCGGTCGCCAGCATCCACAGGGTATCGCAATCCGGTACCTCCTCGAGGACGAAGAAACCTGCCGCTTCACTCACCACCAGGACTTCATCGCCCGGCTTCAGCGCCGCCAGACGCGGGCTCAGCTTGCCTTCCGGGACGGTGACCAGATAGAACTCGAGATCGGGATTGCCGGGGGCATTGACGTAGGAGTAGGCGCGCTGCACGCGTTCTCCGTCGATTTCCAGTCCGAGCTTGGTAAACTGCCCGGCGGTAAACGGATGAACAGGCGCCCGCACGTATAAACTGAACAAGGCATCCGTCCAGTACTCCACTTTTGTCACTTTGCCGCTAACCCAGTCCGCCATCGTCTTCTCCTGTTGCCAAGCGATGCCTTATCTTCGGTCCAGACGAGTAAGATTTCCACCCCGAAGGCACAAGAAAGCTCTATTGATCAAATATAAACGAAGAACAGGGCAACCGCCTGCGGACGGTTGCCTGGGAGAGAAAAAGCGGTATTACAGGATGTGCTGCTGGATGTCCGGATCTTTACGGTCGAGGTAATGAATCGACTGAATACGACGGATAGTGCGCGACTTGCCGCGGATCAGTAGCGTCTCGGTGGTGGCCATGTTGCCCTTGCGGGTGATGCCGTCCAGCAGATCGCCTTTGGTGATCCCGGTGGCGGAGAAGACGACGTTATCGCTGCGCGCCATTTCATCCAGACGCAGCACCTTGCCGGCTTCAATGCCCATGGTTTTGCAGCGCGCCAGCTCGTTTTCACCGATGCGGCGGTTCTCTTCGTTATCGCCCTTCACGTGGTGGCGAGCCAGTAGACGCCCCTGCATATCACCGTCGAGGGCGCGGATCACCGCGGCGGAAACCACCCCTTCCGGCGCGCCGCCGATGCCGTACAGTACGTCGACTTCGCTATCCGGCATGCAGGTGAGAATAGAGGCCGCGACGTCGCCATCGGGAATCGCGAATACACGCACGCCCAGCTGCTGCAGCTGGGCAATGACCGCGTCGTGGCGCGGTTTCGCCAGCACGGTGACGGTCAGCTCGCCCAGCGGCTTGTTCAGGGCGCGGGCGATATTGTGCAGGTTCTCTTCCAGCGGCAGATTGAGATCGATGGCGCCTTTAGCACCTGGGCCGACGATCAGCTTTTCCATATACATATCCGGCGCGTTGAGGAAGCAGCCCTTATCGCCGACCGCCATCACCGCCAGGGCGTTGGCCTGGCCCATCGCCGTCATGCGGGTGCCTTCGATGGGATCGACAGCGATATCTACCGCATCGCCCTTGCCGGTACCCACTTTTTCGCCGATATAGAGCATCGGCGCTTCATCGATTTCGCCCTCGCCGATGACGATGGTGCCGTCGATATTGACGAGGTTAAGCATAATGCGCATGGCGTTAACCGCTGCGCCGTCGGCGGTATTCTTATCGCCGCGGCCCAGCCATTTATAGCCCGCCAGCGCGGCGGCTTCGGTGACACGCGAAAATTCGATGGCCAGTTCTCGTTTCATAATCCACTCGTTGTGTAGAAAAATTGCCCGCAGCGCGGCAAAAGCGCGCGCTACGCGTTGGAATAGCGTTCGGTTTCCGGCATCCAGCGCTCGATAAGCGCCTGGGCCTGCAGCGGATAGCGTTCATGAATATGGCGAGCAATGCGTTGAACGTCGGGGATCATCGCCTGATCGCGCAGCAAGTCCGCCACTTTAAATTCGGCGTTGCCAGTCTGGCGGGTGCCGAGCAGCTCGCCGGGACCGCGGATTTCGAGGTCTTTCTGGGCGATGACGAAACCGTCGTTGCTGTCGCGCAGGACCTGCAGGCGTTTCTGAGCCGTTTTGGAGAGCGGCGATTTATAGAGTAGCACGCAGTGGGAAGCGACCGCGCCGCGCCCGACGCGCCCTCTGAGCTGGTGCAGCTGCGCCAGACCCAGACGTTCCGGGTTTTCGATAATCATCAGGCTTGAGTTAGGCACGTCAACACCGACTTCAATCACCGTGGTGGCCACCAGCAGATGCATCTCGCCCTGCTTGAAGGCCTGCATTACCGCCTGCTTCTCGGCCGGTTTCATCCGCCCGTGGACGAGGCCGATATTCAGTTCCGGCAGCGCCAGTTTGAGCTCTTCCCAGGTCGCTTCCGCCGCCTGGGCTTCCAGCAGATCGGACTCTTCAATTAGCGTACAAACCCAATAGGCCTGGCGCCCTTCGTGGGTGCAGGCGTTGCGTACGCGGTCGATAATATCGCTGCGCCGGGTGTCCGGGATGGCGACGGTAGTCACCGGGGTTCGGCCCGGCGGCAGCTCGTCGATAATCGAGGTGTCCAGATCGGCGTAGGCGGTCATCGCCAGGGTGCGGGGGATAGGCGTGGCGGTCATGATCAGCTGATGCGGGTGGAACCCCTGCTGCTGACCTTTTTCCCACAGCGCCAGCCGCTGATGCACGCCGAAGCGGTGCTGTTCGTCGATAATCACCAGCGCCAGGCCGTTAAACTGCACCTGCTCCTGGAAGATGGCGTGAGTGCCGACAATCATCTGCACTTCGCCGCTGGCGATAGCCTCCTGCTGCGCCTGACGGGCTTTGCCTTTCTGTTTGCCCGCCAGCCAGCCGACTTCTATGCCCAGCGGTTCAAACCAGCTGCGGAAGTTATTGGCGTGCTGTTCGGCAAGTAGTTCGGTGGGCGCCATCAGCGCCACCTGTTTGCCGTGGGCGATAGCGCGCACGGCGGCCAGCGCGGCGACCAGCGTTTTACCGGAGCCAACATCGCCCTGCACCAGGCGCATCATCGGCACGTCCAGCGCCATATCGTGTTCGATCTCGGCGGTAACCCGCGCCTGCGCGCCGGTGGGCTTAAAGGGCAGGGAGGCCAGCAGCTGGTTTTTCAGGGTATCGTTGGCGCCGAGCGGCAGGGCGTGATAGCGCTGGGCGCCTGCCCGCAGCGCCAGCATGCTGAGGTTATGCGCCAGCAGCTCTTCCAGAATCAGACGCTGCTGCGCCGGGTGCTTGCCGCTTTCCAGCTCGCTAAGTTGCAAGGAGGGAGGCGGACGGTGCAGCGTACGCAGCGCCTCCGGCAGGCTCATCATCCCCTGCGCCAGCTCCGGTGGCAGGAGTTCGCTAATCGCGCAGGTTTCCAGGAGCTCAAGCGCCTGGTCGGTGAGCTTGCGCAGGGTCGCCTGCTTGATGCCTTCGGTGGTCGGATAGACCGGAGTTAACGTTTCCTGCAGCTCCGGGGTGCTCATATCGCCCTGGACGCGGTATTCCGGGTGGATCATCTCGGCGCCGTACTTCCCGCGTTTGGCTTCACCGTAGGCCAGCACCCGACGACCGGTCGCGAGGCTGTTTTTCATCGCCGCGTTGAAGTTGAAAAAGCGCATGGTGAGGATGCCGGTGCCGTCGCTGATCTGGCAGGTCATCATCCGCCGGCCGCCGAAGGTGATATTGCTGTTGAGCACTTCGCCTTCTACGGTGGCATAAACCCCGGGAAGCAGCTCGGCTATCGGGTAAAGATGGGTGCGATCTTCGTAACGCAGTGGCAGGTGCAGCAGCAGGTCCTGAACCGTATGCAGGCCTATTTTCGCCAGTTTGCTGCTCTGTGCTGCGCCCACACCGGTGAGTGAACTGAGCGGAACGGCATCGAGCAGGCGGCCTGACATCGGATTTACCTCGTTGCCTGCATGTTCGCCCACCACGCGGCATCGGCTTCCACTTCGCCCTGCTCGTTGACGTGGGGGTAAGGCAGACCTTTTTGCCTGGCGACGCGGGCCAGCACCGGATAACCGCCTTCGAACAGCAGTCGCTGCTGCTCTTCCGGCGGCAGCATGCTGTTAGCGCGTTGGTACATCCCGGCGTTTTGCCGCTGGCGCTGCGCCTCGTAGAGGATCAACGCCGAGGCAACGGAGACGTTCAGCGACTGTACCATGCCGATCATTGGGATAATGATGTCCTGGTCTGCCAGCGCCAGCGCTTCCTGAGTGATGCCGGTTTTCTCCTGGCCCATCAGGATGCAGGTTGGGCGCGTATAGTCGATTTCACGAAAATCGATGGCTTTGTCGGAAAGGTGAGTGGCGAGAATTTGCATGCCCTGGCCTTTCAGGTGGCCGACGGCATCTGCGATGGTGCGGTGGGTTTTCACCTGCACCCAGCTGTTGCTGCCCGCGGCGGCGGAGGCCATGGTACGCATCCGGCTGCTTGGCCAGACGGCATGCACTTCGTGTACGCCAACGGCATCTGCGGTCCGAATGACCGCAGAGACGTTATGAGGCTTATGGACCTGCTCCATACAGACCGTCATGTCAGGCTGACGCCTGGCGAGCATCTCGCAGATACGCTCGTAGCGCTTTGAGTTCATAAAGCTAGTTTCGGTTACGGGTGACTTTAATCACGTCCGGCATGACGCGGATTTTGCGCATGATATTCGCCAGATGCACGCGGTCGCGCGCGGTCAGGCGGATAAAGGCGCTGTATACGCGGCCATCTTTCTCTTCCGTATTCAGGCTCTGGATATTGGAAGACGCGGTGTTGATCGCCGCCGTCAGGTTAGCCAGCGCGCCCTGATGGTTAAACATGTCCACCTTGATTTCGGTGATGAACTCCTGAGCGGTCTCTTTATCCCACTCAACCGCCATAAATTTCTCCGGCTCTTTCTGATAGCCGCGAATGTTACGACAGGATTCATGGTGGATAACCAGCCCCTTACCCGGGCTGACGTGGGCGATGATCGGGTCACCAGGAATCGGACGACAGCACTTGGCGAAGGTAATCAGCACGCCATCGGCGCCTTTGATCGGCAGATGTCCGTGGTTCGAGGCGTTAGCCGGTACCGGTGCGGCAGAGGCTTCGCCCTGCTGCAGATTTTTGGCGACCACGACGCTCATGGCATTGCCCAGACCGATTTCCGCCAGCAGATCGTCAAGCGAGGCCAGCTTCATGCGGTCAAGTTCGCGCTGGATATTTTCCGGCGGGATCTCGGCGAGTTTGCGGCTACCGCCCAGTGCGTGATTGAGGAGACGACGGCCAAGGCTGACCGAATCGTCGCGCTTAAGGTTTTTCAGCAGCTGACGGATCTTGGCGCGCGCTTTCGAGCTGACGACAAAGTTCAGCCAGGCGGCATTCGGGCGTGCGCCCGGCGCGGTGATAATTTCGACAGTCTGGCCGCTGGAGAGCGGCTGCGACAACGGATAAGGCTGGCGGTCGACGCGTGCGCCAACGCAGGCATGGCCGATATCAGTATGCACCGCGTAGGCGAAGTCCACCGGCGTGGCGCCAGCGGGCAGTTCGACAATGCGACCTTCCGGGGTGAAAACGTAAATCTCATCCGGGAACAGATCGGATTTTACGCTCTCGATAAATTCAAACGAGCTACCGGCGCTCTGCTGCAGCTCCAGCAGGCTTTGCATCCAGCGCTGAGCGCGGATTTGCGCGGTGGTGCTGCTTTCGCCGCCGTGCTCTTTATAAGCCCAGTGCGCCGCAACCCCCATCTCCGCCATCTGGTCCATGTCTTCGGTACGAATTTGTACCTCAACCGGGACGCCGTGGGGGCCGATCATCGAGGTGTGCAAAGACTGATAGCCGTTCGCTTTCGGAATGGCAATGTAGTCTTTGAAACGACCTGGACGCGGTTTGTAGAGGCTGTGCATCTGGCCGAGCACGCGGTAGCAGACATCGGCATCATGGACGATGACGCGGAAGGCGTAGATATCCATGATCGAGTGAAAACGCTGCTCTTTGAGCACCATTTTGCAGTAGATGGAGTACAGATGCTTTTCGCGACCGCTGACGCGGCAGGGGATGCCCGCTTCCTGCAACCGTCCTTCGATTTCGGAGAGGATCTTTTGGATCATCTCTTTACGGTTGCCGCGCGCCGCTTTGACCACCTCTTTAATGACGCGGTAGCGGTTAGGGTACAGCGCTTCAAAGCCCAGCTCTTCGAGCTCGGTCTTGATGTGATGGATACCTAAACGGTGCGCCAGCGGGCTGTAAATTTCCAGCGTTTCGCGGGCGATGCGGCGGCGTTTATCCGGGCGTAACGAGCCCAGAGTACGCATGTTGTGGGTGCGGTCGGCAAGCTTGATGAGGATGACGCGGATGTCCTGCACCATCGCCATGATCATTTTGCGAAAGTTTTCGGCCTGCGCCTCTTTCTTATCGCGAAACTTGAGCTTATCAAGTTTCGACACCCCCTCTACCAGTTCGGCAACGCTTTTACCAAAAAGCTGTTCCATGTCCTGGTAGGTGGCGGGGGTATCTTCAATCACATCATGCAGCAGCGCGGCCATCAGCGTTTCATAGTCGAGCTTCATCTCGGCCAGAATGCAGGCTACCGCGACAGGGTGCGTGATATAGGGTTCACCGCTTGAACGTGTCTGACCCTCGTGAGCGTCACGTGCAACGAGATACGCCTGCCGAAGGCGCTTGATTTGCTCTTCCGGCAGGTAGTTTTGAATCAGCTGATTCAGGCTTTCAAACAGATACAAGGGCGACCCGCTGTGTGATTAACGACGACCTTCAGCAATCGCGGTAACGGCTTGTAATTCAGCGGCTTCCTGCTCTTGCTGTTCCTGGCGCTCACGTACGTCGAGGATCTGGTTGTTGATCAGACCTTCTTCGATTTCGCGCAGTGCGATAACGGTAGTTTTATCGTTTTCTTCCGGTACCAGCGGATCCTTTCCGCCTACCTGCATCTGACGAGCGCGACGCGCGGCGACCAGTACCAGGTCAAAACGGTTACCAATTTTCTCTACAGCGTCCTGAACAGTTACGCGTGCCATACTTAAAATGCTCCACAGGTGAAGAAATGACTGGGCATGATACTGAATGTGGGTTCAGTCTGCCAATAGTTTGGTGATTAAAGCGCCATGTCGCTGCTTTTGGCGGCTCATGCGCAGACGTTCAGCGCGGATGATATTTTTCAGGTCGCTCAGGGCGGTGTCAAAATCATCGTTCACAATCAGGTAATCATATTCCGCGTAATGGCTCATTTCCGCAACGGCCTGGGCCATCCGTTTCGCGATTACCTCTTCGCTGTCCTGGCCGCGGCCGCGCAGGCGACGGTCCAGTTCATCTTTTGACGGCGGCAGAATAAAAATGCTGCGTGCGCCGGGCATGCTTTTACGGATCTGCTGCGCACCTTGCCAGTCGATATCGAGGAAGACATCGACGCCGGTCGCCAGCACCTGCTCGATCGCTTTACGCGACGTGCCGTAATAGTTGCCAAAGACCTCTGCATGTTCCAGAAACGCGTTTTCGCCAATCATCGAGCGGAATTCGTCGTGATTCACGAAGAAATAGTGTTCGCCGTGCACTTCACCCGGACGCGGCGCCCGCGTGGTATGGGAAACCGATACCTGGGTGTCATACAACGGTTGGGTTTTTAATAAAGCCTGAATCAGGCTGGATTTACCCGCGCCGCTAGGGGCGGAAACAATATAAAGCGTGCCTTGAGCCATGAGTGTCTTTTGTATGTGGTTATCGAAAGAGGTCCTACATACGAGCCTATTATACACGTCGCCGCGGCGTGACGCAGTCATTGTCACACTTTTTGCCGCGGTTTCTTTCATTTTGCCTGCCGTTTTCCTGAATTCGCCAGCCGTTGCTGCAATGAGGCGTAAATCCTGGAAGGCGCTTCGCAAGGCGAAAAAGTACCCGTCGCGGTTCGCGGTGTTCTACAGCAGACTCTCCGCCAGGTGACGAAGGAGAGGAATGCTATGCGAAAAGGAGGGTGGTGGCTGGCGATGGGGATGTTCTCTGCCAGCGCGCTGGCGACGTGTCCGGACTGGCCGCCGGCCAAAGGAAGGCAGGAGATTTCACGCCTTCATCAGCAAATTGTCGCCTGGAAAGAGGCCTACTGGCGACAAGGCGCCAGTGAGGTAAGCGATGACGTTTATGACCAGCTCACTCTGCGGCTGGCGCAGTGGCGGCAATGTTTTCCGGACGAGACGCCTGAGGATGACGATCTGCCTCCGCCGACGGGCGATACGCGTCATCCGGTGGCGCATACCGGCGTGCGCAAACTGGCCGATGGCGCCAGCGTTGCCCGCTGGATGAAAAATAAAAACGACCTGTGGGTACAACCTAAAGTGGACGGTGTGGCGGTGACCCTGGTCTATCGCCAGGGGAGTTTGGTTCAGGCCATTAGCCGCGGCGATGGTCTGCGCGGTGAGGCATGGACCGCCCGAGCGCGGCAGATCCCGGCGCTGGTAAAAGTGACGACCGGAGAACTGGCCAACAGCGTGCTGCAGGGGGAGCTGTTTCTGCGCCGGGACGACCATGTTCAGCAGCAGGCTGGGGGGATGAACGCGCGGGCGAAAGTCGCCGGGTTGATGATGCGAGCCGACGCGGCGGCAGCGCTCGGTCAACTGGACGTTTTTATCTGGGCCTGGCCAGACGGCCCGTCGGATATGCGCCGTCGACAGCAGCTGCTGACGCAGGCGGGGTTTAAGTACAGCGGGCAATATACCCACCCGGTGACACGCGTCGAACAGGTAGCGCAATGGCGTCAGCGTTGGTATCGCTCGCCGCTTCCCTTCGTAAGTGATGGTGTGATTGTACGTGAAGGTCGTGAGCCTCCTGGGCGTGACTGGTCTCCCGGAAAGGGAGAGTGGCTGGCGGCCTGGAAGTATCCTCCGGCCTCGCAGGTGATGGAGGTACGGGCGATCCATTTCAGCACCGGCCGCAGCGGCAGGTTCAACGTCGTGGCCCAGCTTGAGCCCCAGCGGCTGGATGATAAACGCGTGCAGCGGGTTAATGTTGGCTCTGTGGCCCGCTGGCAGGCGCTGGATATTGGGGTTGGCGATCAGCTGCAGATCAGTCTGGCAGGGCAGGGTATTCCTCGGATCGACGCCGTCGTCTGGCGGACGGCCGAGCGCCATAAACCGACGCCGCCGCCGGCGAAATTCAATGCGCTAAGCTGCTATTTCGCCACCCCTGAGTGCAGCGAACAGTTTCTTTCCCGACTGAGCTGGCTGTCATCAAAGTCAGCGCTGGATGTCGATGGCGTGGGGGCAAATTTATGGCGCGCCATTCAGCAGCAAAACCCGATGACGCATATTTTTTCCTGGCTGGCGCTTACGGTGGAGCAGCTGCAGGCGGTGCCAGGGATCTCCGCCGCCCGCGGGCAGCACCTCTGGCATCAATTTGATCTCGTTCGCAAACGGCCTTTTATCCGCTGGGTGCTGGCGATGGGGCTCCCGGTGCCTCAGGGGGCGCTGGCGCAGCTCGAAAGCGAAAACTGGCATCTGCTGGCGGCAAAAAGTGAAGCGCAATGGCGCGCGCTGCCGGGCGTGGGGGAGATCAGAGCCCGCCAGCTGGTGGCCTTCCTGCACCATCCGGATGTGGTGGCGCTGGCGCAATGGCTCAGTGGGCAGCGCATCTCCGGGTTTTGAGGCGGTTAGTGGCTATCATGGGTGTAGTGGAAGACCGGTAGCCCCAGTTTCCAGCGCAGTGCCAGCATGCGGGCGGTAAAGCCGAACAGCAGCGTAGCCAGCACCACCACATCGTGGCTGCTGACGTAATGTTGCAGGGCAATATAGAGTACGGCTGCGGCAAACGAGATCCCGGCATAGAGCTCTTTCTGGAAGACCAGCGGAATGCGTTTGCAGAACATATCGCGCAGTACGCCGCCAAAAACGCCGGTAATGACCGCCGCGATAGAGGCGATGATCGGACCTTCGCCCATATCCAGGGCGATCTGCGCGCCGATGATGGAAAACACGATCAGTCCCAGCGCGTCCAGCACCAGAAACAGCCGACGAAGGTGCGGCATCACCGGAGCGGCAATGGTGGTAAGGACGGCGGCGACAGCGACAATAATGACATATTCCGGATGTTTCACCCAGCCGAGAGGATAATGTCCCAGCAGGATATCGCGAACGGAACCCCCGCCCAGCGCGGTCGCGGTGGCGATAATAATGACGCCAAACGTGTCCATCCGCCGGCGCCCGGCAGCCAGCGCGCCGGTCATGGCTTCAGCGGTAATACCGATTAAATACAGAACATGAAGCAGCATAGATCCCCCCAGGTAATGGCGGGCAGGTTAACGATTTGTGCGCAGGATCACGATTGAGATTTTCTAAAGCGAATCATTTACGCCAGGAAAAATTAATGACAATAGTGCCTGTGATGGCTTTGTTTAAAGGTTTGTTGATTTTGTATTAATTTTTATTGATTAGAAAAAGTAATGATAAATGGAAAGATAGGCATCTATATTGAAAACACTATGAATACCTAATGTTTAAGTCTCGACCTTTATTCTTTTATTTTTCTTCTTCAAGGCCTGAGAAATGAGTGTAGCCGCCGGGAATAAAAATTATCTGACTCGTCTGATAGCCGTGGTATTAACCGGGATTCTGGCTGGCCTGTCCGGCATGGTGCTGGCGCTGATTTTACATGCGATACAGCACCTGGCTTTTGGCTACAGTGCCGGGCAGATCGTCGGTTCGGTGTCATTTTTACAGGGCGTCACGGAGTCGTCCTGGCCACATCGCATCGCGGCAATCGTGGCTGGCGGCGTCGTCGCCGGATTTGGCTGGTGGCTGCTTGGTCGCTATGGGCAGAAGCGGGTTTCCATTGCGGCGGCGGTGGCCAACCCTTCCGCACCCATGCCTGCGGGCACCACAACGATCCATGCCCTGCTGCAGATCGTCACCGTGGCGCTGGGTTCCCCGCTTGGCCGCGAAGTGGCGCCCCGGGAAATGGGCGCGCTGGGGGCGGGGATGGTGGCGCGTAAGCTGGGCCTGCTGGAAGATGAAACCCGGACACTGATTGCCTGTGGGGCGGGCGCGGGTCTGGCGGCGGTGTATAACGTCCCGCTGGCAGGGGCGTTGTTCAGCCTTGAGGTCATGCTGCTGTCGTTTAGCTGGGAAAAAACGCTGGCGGCGATGGTCACCTCGGCGATTGCCGCCTGGACGGCCACCCTGGGGTTAGGGGATGAATCGCAATACCATTTTGTTTCCAGCGCACTCCCGTACACCTTTCTCTGGTGGGCGATTCTGGCGGGCCCGATTCTTGGCACCGGCGCCTGGCTTTTTCGCAAAGCGACCAGCGCGGCGCGTTCACGCGTCCGAAGTAACTGGCAGATGCCGGTGTTCTGTCTGCTGGGTTTTTCCCTTCTTGCCATTCTGAGCCTTTATTTCCCCGAGCTTCCGGGCAATGGCAAGGGACCAATGCAGCTGGCGCTCAGCGACGGGCTGCCTCTTTATACCGTCGCTATCCTGTTAGTGTTGAAGATGGTGGTGATCCTGGCGGTGCTGCGCGGCGGTGCGGAAGGCGGATTGTTAACCCCGGGGCTGGCGGTAGGCGGACTGGTCAGTCTGCTGCTCTGCGCACTCTGGCAGCTCGGCTTCCCTGGCGGAGATAAAAGCAGCTTCGCTCTGGTGGGGGCGGCCGCGTTTCTCGCCGCCTCCATGCAGATGCCGCTCACGGCGGTGGCGCTGGTGATGGAATTTACCCACATGGATCACAGCTATCTGGCCCCGATGCTGCTGTGCGCGGCAGGAGCGTTTTTAACCTGCAGGATCCTGGATAAAAAATATTTCTTCTGAAATAAATGAAAAAAAGGCCGGAAAACCGGCCTTTAGTAGTGTGCCTGAGCTTACTCGATATTCTGGATTTGCTCGCGCATTTGCTCGATCAGCACTTTCAGCTCAATCGCGGAGTTGGTGACCTCGGCGTTAATCGATTTTGACGCCAGGGTGTTCGACTCACGGTTGAACTCCTGCATCATAAAGTCGAGACGGCGACCCACAGCCTCTTTCTTTTTCAGAATGTTGTAGGTCTCTTTAACGTGCGCTTCGAGGCGGTCCAGCTCTTCGGCAACGTCGATACGCTGCGCCATCAGCACCAGTTCTTGCTCAAGACGGTTATTTTCCAGCTGCACTTCCGCGTCTTCCAGTTTGGCAACCAGACGCTCGCGCTGCCACTGAAGAATTTCCGGCATATGAGCGCGAACTTTCGCCACTTCGCCGCTCACGCCTTCAAGCCGCTGCTCGATAAGCGCTTTCAGGGCCTGGCCTTCCGTTTCGCGGGCGACGATGAAGTCGTCCAGCGCGCCGTCCAGGGCTGACAGAATGTCGGCTGCGATGGCGTCGAGATCCTGCTCTTTGGCAGCCATCACGCCCGGCCAGCGCAGGATATCAACCGGATTGATTTCCCCTTCATCGCTCTGCATTTTCACCCAGTTGGCAGCGTTGACCAGCTGCTTCGCCAGGTTTTCGTTGAGGATGAGTTCACCCTGCGCGCTGGGATCTTGTTCAAAACGCAGGGTGCATTCGACTTTACCGCGAGTCAGGCGGGCGCGAATGCGCTCGCGTACCACGGGCTCCAGACTACGGAACTGCTCCGGCAGGCGGAAGTACGTTTCCAGATAGCGCTGGTTTACCGAGCGCAGCTCCCATGCGGCGCTACCCCAGTCACCCTTGATTTCACGGCGGGCATAGGCGGTCATACTGCGGATCATAGACGTTCCTGTTTTCGTAATAATGAATGCAAGGATTATAGCTATGCGGGCGGTGACTTAACAGGAATAGTGATGAAATACCTGGATGGCGATTGTTTTGAAGGGCATAACCGCAATGTATTTCATGCAATTACTAAGTTAAGTGAACGGTATGCTTCTGTTGTGGGTAGAAATAAGACTTTTTGTATTAGCAACTTTACGTCAATTATGTAGTTAAGTTATTTTGATTTAATTATTTAGGCTTCCTGAATAAATGATTTCGAGTTATTCTGACAGCATAGACTAATAACGTTTGTCTGTAGTTAATAATTTTGATGTTATTTAAAGTGGGCATAAAATCCAGATGGTGCGATACGGGTTAGTTTCTTGCCAGAAAAACTGCTCAGGGGGGCGTGTGCAAAATATAAATACACGAAATGACATGGTGTATTATCTTTAAGCGTTATATATGTTTTTTTTGAATTCATTACGATGAAAATATTTAACCTGTCATTGTTTGTATTGCTGTCATGAATATTAGTGCTTCAACTATATCCATTAATTTTGTATTGGCGTATTTTAATTTTGGACGGTATTGTCCGACAGAAAGATCACGAGTATAGTCGTTTTAGATTAGTTCTATGAAAAGGATTTTAATATGAACGCTATCTTTGACAGGGTCATTAGAGAGTTTTTTCCTGATGCTAATATACCATGCTGGAAAAAATGGGTTTTCAGCGCCGCGTTTGGCAGTAAGGTATTCTCTCGTTTAATAAATGATGAACGGTTAATTAATAGAAATGGCGTAGACTGGGTTACTTCTGTCGTTGATTTTTTTAACGTTCGATGTGAGACGGAATACTCTGAATTTAATAATATACCCCGACACGGTGCTACGGTTGTTATTTCAAATCATCCGACGGTGATGGATGGTATTGCTTTAATACATACTGTCTCTCAGGTTAGAAAAGATATAAAAATCGTGGCTAACCACATTTTGCCAATGATATTCCCACAGGTAGCAGAACTTACCATTGGTATTGAGAATATGGCTGGTAAAATGAGCCATAAGAAATTCAGGGAGATGAACGATCATCTGAAGAACGGTGGTGTGTTGATTATTTGCCCTGCAGGTAAGCTGGCTAGCTGGTCTCTCTCAGGTTTACAGGAACATCAATGGAATCCCGGTTTTTTACAACTGGCGATGAGAAACAACGCGGCGCTGGTACCTGTTCATATTTCGGGATCAAACAGCAAAACTTATTATTTTGCTGCGACGGTCTGGCGGCAACTGTCAAATATAATGATTATTCGTGAAGCGCTACGCCATCGTGGTAAGACCATGAAAATCAAAGTGGGGCAGCAAATAGCCTTATCTTCGTTTAATCGATTTAATAAAGAACTGTCGGTCGCGGCAAATGTATGTTTGATGCATCTCCAGAGCATCGGAGAGAATGGCCCGGCGCTTGTAGATACGGTTTCTCCACACGAATTAACAGGCAGTCGAGAGAGTTTAATAAGCGCCATAGAAGAGTGTGAAGTATTAAGACAATTTGATGATGGTAGAAAATTATTGATATTTCGCTGCAATACCCTCGGGGACTCACCCATTCTTGATGAGCTAGGGCGCTTACGCGAGCGCTGTTATCGCGATATTGGCGCTGGATCCGGTAAAGACAGAGATAATGATGTTTTTGATGAAACCTATTACCATATCATTTTATGGGATCCTTCTGATGAAGAAATACTGGGTGCCTATCGTCTAATACCCGTTGGTGAGCAGTTAGCGCAACATGGAATAACAGGCCTCTATAGCAACAGCCTGTTCAAGTACCATAATAATGCCTATTCCTGTTTAAGCCAGTGTGTGGAAATCGGCCGTGGATTTATCCAGAAGCCTTATCAAAAAAGTAATGTTCTTGATTATTTATGGCGCGGGATATTTGATTTTATAAAAAGATATCCAGACTATAAATATTTGTTAGGTGTGTTGACGATCCCCGGCTCTTTTCCTGAAGAGGTGCAGAAACTCATTGTAAGCTTTTATAATATGTACTTTCCCAGTTCGGTTAACTTTTGTACGCCAATTCAATTATTCACTGCAGAAGGTGCACAAAGTGATAGCCCATTTTCCGGAAATGATTTTAGAGACGACTGGTGTGCGCTTAACCGTCTGCTGAGAGAAAAAGGTTATGAACTACCATGGCCTTTTAAACAGAGTGCTAAATGGTTTTCTCCGGGTGGATCATCGATTCTTGCATTCACCAAAGATGATGCTTTTAACTCGATAGCTGGGTTAAACCTGAGTGCTCTCGATAAATTGAATGAAATATACTTTAAGCATTATTTAAAGGATTAAACTAACGATACCGTTAGGGTTTGGAATGAGAATAATTCAATCCAGACATCAGTAATGAAAAACTCTATACGTATGGATGCGTTTTAATGCAAAAGCCAGTAAATATATTTTTTGTTTTGGTAGCAATGCTGATTATAACGGGGTGTGATAACAAACCGGATAATATGTTATCTGGTTATTCACATGGAGAATTTGTCTACCTTTCTTATTCTTCCACTGCAAAAATTGAACAGCTATTCATTAAGAAAGGAGATAATGTCACGCCTGGACAAGAGTTAGTGAAAATTGAGTCCTTTGATGCGCAAAATATTTTCCTGCGAGCTGAGGAAAAACTTTCTGCAGAGAGCGCATTATTGCGAAATCTGGAGTCGGGAGAACGGCCTGAAGAGCTGGATATTATTCGTGCCCAGATTAAAAAAGCACGATCGGCGGAATCCCAGGTAAAGCGTCAGCTTGAGCGGTATCGTAATCTTTACGCCAGTCGCGCCATCTCGCTCGCAGAATGGGAGGATATCCGGGATGAGTTAACGCAAAAAGGCGCGCAGGTTGAAGAGTTAATTAATCAACTCAAAGCGCGGCAACTGCCTGCCCGTCAGGATGAGATTAGCAAACAGCTCTCGATGGTGGCCGCGGCAAAACTCGAACGTGACAAGGCGCTTTGGGATGTTCAACAAACGACGATTGTTTCTCCGGTTAATGCTAAAGTCTTCGATATTATTTATCGTACCGGGGAACGGCCCACTGCCGGCAGACCAATAATCAGTCTGTTACCTCCTGAGAATATAAAAGTGCGCTTCTTTATACCTGAAGCGCTGCTTGGTAAATTTAAAATCGGATCTAAGGTAAAACTGATATGTGATGGTTGCGCGGAACCTATCCCTGGCGTTATTAACTATATTAATCCTGAAGCAGAATTTACGCCTCCGGTTATTTATAGTACGAATCGCCGGGAGAAACTCATTTTTATGGCTGAGGCTATCCCTGCTCTGAAGCAGGCCGGCCTGATGAAAATCGGCCAGCCGTTTGATGTGGAGATTATTGGTAATGAATAATCTTTGTATTGATGTAAAAAATCTCAATAAGTATTTTGGTGAACATCATGTTGTAAAGGATTTCTCTCTACAGGTGGCAAAAGGTGAGATTTATGGTTTTCTCGGCCCAAACGGTAGCGGCAAGACGACATCGATTCGGATGATGTGTGGTTTGATTACCCCGGATTCAGGTGAAGGCTCTTGTCTGGGCATGGACATCTTTACACAGCGGGAAAAAATAAAAAAAAAGATAGGTTATATGACCCAGTATTTCTCGATGTGGGGAAATTTAACCATCCGGGAAAACTTACTTTTTATCGCGCGGTTGTATAGCCTCGATCAGCGTAAGGCCCGGGTTGAACACGCGCTTTCAGAGTTAGGTCTCACAACCCGACAGCACCAGCTGGCTAAGGAGCTTTCTGGCGGTTGGAAGCAAAGAATGGCCCTTGCCGCCTGCATGTTGCATGAACCTGTTTTGCTGTTTCTGGACGAACCAACCGCTGGCGTGGATCCAAAAGCGCGGCGCGAGTTCTGGCAAATGCTGCACCAGCTATCGGACCGAGGTATTTCGATACTGGTGAGCACGCATTATATGGATGAGGCCGAGCGTTGCCATAAGGTTGCCTATCTGTCTTATGGCCGCCTGTTGGCAAATGGCACTATTGCGTCGATTATCGCGTCCCAGAATCTGATCACCATGCGAACGAGCGGCGCCGGTCTGACGATGCTTGAAAACCAGCTACAGCGCTTGCCGGATATTGAGCAAACGGTCATTTTTGGCAATCAGCTTTATATTACTTCCAGAGATGAAGCGAAGTTAAAGTCTACTCTTTTTGCATTTACACAGCAGGGCTATGAGTTCTGCCAGGTGGATACCAATCTGGAAGATGCATTTACCTATTTGATGAAAAACGATTGTGAAAAAAATTAATTTAAGCTTCTCCTTTACTCGCTGGATCGGTGTGGTTATTAAGGAAATCCATGAATTACGTCGTGATAAAGTCAGCATCAGTATGGTGCTCCTGACACCTATTTTTCAGCTGATCATTCTTGGCTATGCCATCAATATGGATCCCCATAATCTTCCTACCGCTTTATTAAATTATGATACCGAACGCATGAGTCAGATTTTTGTGACGGAAGCGCAAAATACAGGGTATTTTTCGATGATTCCTGTCGATTCAGAAGAAGCAGCTCAGAAAGCGTTTGTTCGAGGAGATGTCACTTTTATCGTGACGATTCCTGAGGGATTCACGCGCAAGATGTTGCGTGGAGAAAAGCCTCAGCTGTTAATTCAGGGGGATGCCATCGATCCGATAACCACGGGGAATGCGCTCAGCGCCCTTGTGCAGGTTGCGAAATCGATGTTTCAACACGATTTGCCGGGCGAAATGCGTGTAGAGCAAAAAGAGGATGATTTTGAGCTTATTATCCATCGCATGTTTAACCCGGAGGGGATAACCCAGTTTAATACTATTCCAGGTATTATGGGATCGATACTCAGTACAACCTTGATCCTGATGACCGCCCTGTCTATTACCCGTGAGCGAGAAAACGGGGCGTTAGAAAATTTACTGGTCTCTCCGTTATCCGGACTTGAGGTCATCATTGGGAAAATAACACCTTTTGTTATCATTGGTTTGTTTCAGGCGACCTTGATTCTGATTGCCGCCGTTCTGTTGTTCGATATTCCCCTTCACGGTAGCGTCTTCCTGCTATTTTTTGTGTTGTTAATTTATGTCTTTCTTTGCCTGTCAATCGGGATTGGTATTTCTGGCCTGGCACAAAACCAACTGCAGGCGCTGCAAATGTCGTCATTTTACTTTATTCCTTCCATTATGCTTTCCGGTTTTATTAGCCCCTTTATTAGTATGCCTGACTGGGCGAAAGCCATTGGCTCCTGTTTACCGCTGACCTATTTCATCCGACTGGTTAAGGGCATCATGTTGAAAGGATATTCTGCGATGGCATTATTACCCGATCTTTTGCCGTTGATCGGCCTGGCAGTGATTGTGATTGGCGTGGGGTTGAAATCTTATCGTAAAACGCTGGACTGACATTATGTGTGCGCCCGGCACGTGTTGGCATAGGCTTTTCGCCATGAAATTCGTATAATGCGCCCCACATTCGTTTCAAGCCGGAGATTTCTATCATGCGTCCAGCAGGCCGTAGCGCTAATCAGGTGCGTCCCGTCACCCTGACCCGTAATTACACAAAACACGCTGAAGGCTCCGTGCTGGTCGAATTCGGTGATACCAAAGTGCTGTGCACCGCTTCCATTGACGAAGGCGTTCCGCGTTTTCTGAAAGGACAGGGACAGGGTTGGATCACTGCCGAATATGGCATGCTGCCGCGCTCAACGCACACGCGTAACGCGCGTGAAGCGGCAAAAGGCAAGCAGGGCGGCCGGACGATGGAAATTCAGCGTCTGATCGCTCGCGCGCTGCGCGCGGCGGTTGACCTGAAAGCGCTGGGCGAATTCACCATCACCCTCGACTGCGATGTGCTGCAGGCAGACGGCGGCACCCGGACCGCGTCTATTACCGGGGCCTGCGTGGCGCTGGCCGATGCGCTGAACAAGCTGGTGGCAGCCGGCAAGCTGAAAACCAACCCGATGAAGGGGATGGTGGCCGCGGTGTCCGTTGGTATCGTTAATGGCGAAGCCATTTGCGATCTGGAGTACATCGAAGATTCCGCCGCGGAAACCGATATGAACGTGGTGATGACCGAAGATGGCCGCATTATTGAGGTGCAGGGCACGGCAGAAGGCGAGCCGTTCACCCATGAAGAGCTCCTCACTCTCCTGGCGTTAGCCCGAGGGGGGATCGAATCCATTATCACGACGCAGAAGGCGGCGTTAGAAAATTAATGATTAAGGCGACTGAGAAGTCGCCTTTTTTTTTGCGCTTCATCCTTCATTACACCTGCGAAGGATGAACGCGTAGTCTGACAATGATGAAAGTACCAAAAGGAGCGAATCCATGAAGCCGTATCAGCGCCAGTTTATTGAGTTTGCGCTTAGCAAGCAGGTTCTTAAGTTTGGCGAGTTCACGCTGAAATCCGGGCGCAAGAGCCCCTATTTCTTCAACGCCGGCCTGTTTAACACCGGGCGCGATCTGGCACTGCTGGGCCGTTTTTATGCCGAGGCGCTGGTGGATTCCGGGATTGAGTTCGACCTGCTGTTTGGCCCGGCCTATAAAGGTATTCCGATCGCCACCACCACCGCGGTGGCGTTAGCCGAACATCATGACCGCGATCTGCCTTACTGCTTTAACCGCAAAGAGGCAAAAACTCACGGTGAAGGTGGCAATCTGGTTGGCAGCCCGCTGCAGGGGCGTGTGATGCTGGTGGATGACGTGATCACCGCCGGTACGGCGATCCGCGAATCCATGGAGATTATCCAGGCCCAGGGCGCGCAGCTGGCGGGTGTACTGATCTCCCTGGATCGTCAGGAGCGCGGCCGTGGCGAGATCTCCGCCATTCAGGAAGTGGAGCGTGATTACGGCTGCCAGGTGATCTCAATCATCACTCTGAAAGAGCTGATCGCTTATCTGGAAGAGAAACCCGAGATGGCGGAATATCTGGCGTCAGTTCGCGCCTATCGTGAAGCCTACGGCATCTGATGATGCATCCGGCAGCCTCGGCTGCCGGATATTTCCTCTATACCAGCTTAGCGCCCTGCGCATTGACGTACAGCGAATAGATTGACGTACTGGACGCCATAAACAGCCGATTGCGCTGTTCGCCGCCAAAACACAAGTTCGCGCAGCGCTCCGGCAGTTGAATGGTGCCGATATGCTTACCCTGAGGGTTAAAGATCCGCACGCCGTCGAGTTCTTCGTTTCCGCTTCCCCATCCGCACCACAGATTGCCGTCTGCGTCGCAGGCGATCCCATCGGCGGTACCTTTGCCACAGTCGAGATACACCCGTTTATTTTTCAGCGTATTGCCTTCCACGTCCCACGCCAGAATTAAGCGGTTCGGTGTCGCCCGGCTTTCCACCACGTACAGGGTCTTTTCGTCCGGCGAGAAACACAAACCATTTGGCCCTTTTATGTCGCCCAATACCACGCTTAGTTTGCGGCTTTCCGGCTCCAGGCAATAGACGTTTTGCGGCAATTCTGGCGTTGCTTTGTGGCCTTCGTAAAAGCCGCTGATGCCAAATGGCGGGTCGGTAAACCAGATGGTACCGTCTGACTTCACAACGATATCGTTTGGGGAATTGAGGCGCTTACCTTGGTAGCTATCGGCCAGTACGGTGACAGATCCATCGTATTCGGTACGCGTAATGCGGCGGGTGTCGTGCTCGCAACTGATTAAGCGCCCCTGTCTGTCGCGGGCGTGGCCATTGCTATAATTGGCCGGGTAGCGAAAGACGCTGGTTTCTCCACTGATTTCATCCCAGCGTATGATGGCGTTATTCGGAATGTCGCTCCACAGCAGCATTCGCATGTCACCGAACCAGACTGGGCCTTCCGCCCAACGGAAGCCGCTGGCGATGCGTTCAACCTTTGCGCTGGCAAGCATATAGCGACGAAAGCTGTCATCGACGGCCACGATGCGTGGGTCAGGATAGCGTTCCGAAGGGGCCCATGCTGCGAAGCTTTTTTGACTGACTAGTAGTGATGCGGTTGCCAACCCGCCTATCTTCAATAAATCCCGCCGTGACGTCGCCATCAAATCTCTCCTTGTCGGGTGGTGTTGGGGGTGGGTGAAACGATCAGCAAGCTGGATAGTAGGAAAGGAAAGCGGAAACGCGCATTGGGCAATTCAACCAATGGCCCTGGGATTTGCAACAAACTTACGCAGATTGCGAGGAGAATCATGCAGCCTGGCGGCTGCATGTGAGGATTTACTGCAGCTGTGCGGCGACCAGCGGCCAGCGGGCCTCGAAGTCATCCGTCGGACGATATTTGAACTCGCTGCGCACAAAGCGCGACAGCATGCCCTCGCAGAAGGCCA
This sequence comes from Klebsiella sp. K-Nf6, assembly GCF_002806655.1. Lineage (NCBI taxonomy): Bacteria > Pseudomonadati > Pseudomonadota > Gammaproteobacteria > Enterobacterales > Enterobacteriaceae > Klebsiella > Klebsiella sp. K-Nf6. The sequence goes on from NZ_PIBN01000003.1 coordinate 88,001, forward strand.
GCAGCTGGCTGGCCAGCAGGGTTTCGTCGAGGGTGTAGCCTTCGCCTTCACGCATTTTTTTCTCGCGCATCACCTGACGCAGCTGTACTTCGATGCGTTCAAAAAGCTGGTTGATGCGGCCCTGTAGCCGGTCCTGTTCGAACATCAGCGCGTGCCCGGTGAGGATACGCGTCAGCCCAGGATTACGCTCGCCAAACCCAAGAATCAACAGAACGATCAGGCGCAGGCGCGCGGTCGTGTCCTTTTCATCTTTCAAAATCAAATTGATGCGCGTAATCAGACTGTCTTCAATGAACTCGATCAGACTGTCAAACATGCGGGTTTTGCTGGGAAAATGGCGATACAGCGCGGCTTCAGAGACGCCGACGGAAGCCGCCAGTTTCGCGGTGGTAATACGTTGACTACCATCGCTGGATTCCAGCATCAGCGCCAGAGATTGAAGTATTTCTTCGCGACGATTCCGTTTCGCAGTTTGCTTTTCTGCCATGTTTTAAAATACCCCTGAAAATAAGCACTTGTCAGGCAGACATCCACAACGCGACCGCAAACCTGAGTTTGCGGTGATGTTATTGCATTATGCGCGTTGGGATGCAGGTTCCGTGTTGCTGGGCTTATTTACGCCCTGAGTGACCGAAGCCGCCTTCGCCGCGGTCGGTGGCGTCAAACTCTTCCACCAGGTTAAATTCCGCCTGCACGACCGGCACAAAGACCATCTGTGCGATACGTTCGCCCGGCTCGATGATGAAGCTCTGCTGACCGCGGTTCCAGACGGACACCATCAGTTGCCCCTGGTAATCGGAGTCGATGAGCCCCACCAGGTTGCCCAGCACCACGCCATGCTTATGACCCAGGCCGGAGCGCGGCAGGATCACCGCCGCCAGAGAGGGATCGGCGATATGAATCGCAAGGCCCGTCGGCAACAGCGTGGTTGCACCCGGCGCCAGCTCTACGGCGTCGTCGAGACAGGCTCGCAGGTCAAGTCCGGCGGAGCCGGAGGTGGCATAGGTCGGCAGCGGAAATTGCTGGCCGACACGCGGGTCCAGAATCTTAACGTCGATTTTTTTCATCATAACGGGTCACGATCTCGTCGAGTAATAATTGGCCCAGGAGTTCCTTGCGCTCAAGTGGTAAGCGCTTTTCCCCATCCTGCCAGAAAAGGTGTAATGCGTTGCTATCGCTATTAAAGCCCTGATTAGGCTGAGAAACATCGTTGGCGCAAATCAGGTCGAGGTTTTTGCGGGCACGTTTTTGCCGCGCATATTCTTCCACATTATTCGTTTCGGCGGCAAACCCAACGACGTAAGGGCGATGCGCTTTTAGCGCCGCAACCCCAGCGACAATATCGGGGTTTTTAATCATTTTTATTGTTAATTCATCACCTTGTTTTTTAATTTTATCTTCGGCGATGGCGGCAGCGCGGTAATCCGCCACCGCGGCGCAGCCAATAAAAATATGCTGCTGTTGTGCGCTGGCCTGGACGGCCGCTTCCATTTCCAGTGCGGTAGTGACATCAATGCGCTGCACAAACGGCGGTGTCGGTAGCGATACCGGGCCGCTGACGAGAGTGACCTTCGCACCACGCTGCGCGGCAGCGGCAGCAATCGCGAAGCCCATCTTGCCTGAGCTGTGGTTGCTGATGTAACGCACCGGATCCAACGGCTCACGGGTCGGGCCCGCGGTAATCATGAGGTTGAGATGTTGCAAATCTTTGACAGGGGAGGCGAAATGCTGCGCGGCCATCTCCACGATGGTTAACGGATCGAGCATTCTCCCCGGGCCGACGTCGCCGCAGGCCTGGCTACCGCTGTCCGGTCCCCACAGCAGCAGGCCGCGGGAAGCGAGCGTCTGCAGATTGTGCTGGGTGGCTTGCGCGCGATACATCTGCTGATTCATGGCGGGCACCACGGCAACCGGGGAAGGGGTGGCGAGGCAGATCGTCGACACCAGATCGTTGGCCATGCCGGCCGCCACGCGGGCAATTAAATCGGCGGTTGCCGGGGCGAGGATCACCAGGTCGGCCCATTTTCCGAGCTCAATATGGCCCATGGCCGCTTCCGCCGCCGGATCGAGCAGGCTGTCGGAAACCGGATAGCCGGATACCGCCTGCAGGCTGAGTGGGGTGATGAATGCTTTTGCCGCCTCCGTCATTGCGACACGCACTTCCGCGCCGCGTTCACGCAGTCGGCGCACCAGTTCCGGGGTTTTATACGCCGCGATACCGCCGCTGACGCCCAGGACGATTTTTTTACCCGCCAGAGTCATCATGATGTATTCCTGTTGCCGTAGACCAGAATCCGCGCATCTTATCACAATCCTGTCGCCGTCGTGCCTCTGGTGGGCATTCACTTTGCGAGCTGCTACGCAGGGTGAAAAGCCGCGGGTCGGCAGCGCCGTCAGGCTGTGCCAGGATAGCCTGATTAACGCAGGAGGGCGCATGGACGGAACGGAAAATCTGATGCCACGGGAGAAGATGCTGCAGTATGGCATCGAAGCGCTAACGGATGTTGAGCTGCTGGCGCTGTTTCTGCGTGTCGGCACGCGCCGTCAGGATGTGCTCAGCTATGCGCAGGCGTTACTGCAGCGTTTTGGCTCGCTCTACGCTCTGCTTTCCGCGGATAAAGCGCAACTGATAGCTGTGGATGGACTGGGACTGGCGAAATATGCGCAACTGAAGGGCATTGCCGAGCTGGCGCGACGCTATTTTAGCTCGCAGCTGGTTGAGGAGGCTGCGCTGGTCAGCCCCTCAATGACGCGGGAATTTTTACAAAGCCAGCTCACGGAAGAGGAGCGCGAGATCTTTATGGTGATCTTTTTAGATAATCAGAACCGCGTGTTGAAACATAGTCGCCTTTTTTCTGGTACTCTTAGCCACGTTGAGGTGCATCCGCGAGAAATTGTACGCGAAGCCATCAAAGTGAACGCTGCCGCCGTGATCCTTGCGCATAATCATCCCTCCGGTAGTCCGGAGCCGAGCCAGGCTGACAGGCTGATTACCGAAAGGGTGGTAAAATGTTGTCGATTCATGGAGATACGCGTGCTTGACCATCTGGTCATCGGCCGCGGTGCGTATGTATCTTTTGCCGAACGTGGCTGGATTTAGCCCCGAACTGGCGATCCTTCGGGATCTTTGTCTGTTCGGGACTTGAGCACATCGCCGAGTCAGCGTATACTACGCCACCTTTGAGAATCTCGGGTTTGGCATTTGGGCCTGGCAGTCGAGAGTTCACATTGAACTGCGATGACCAGGCTGTAAAGCCTGACGAGGCGCCAATACCCCATACGAAGCTCGAGCTAATTTGATTTTTGGAGAATAGACATGTCCCGAGTCTGCCAAGTTACTGGCAAGCGTCCGGTGACCGGTAACAACCGTTCCCACGCACTGAACGCGACTAAACGCCGTTTCCTGCCGAACCTGCACTCTCACCGTTTCTGGGTTGAGAGCGAGAAGCGTTTTGTCACCCTGCGCGTATCTGCTAAAGGTATGCGTGTAATCGATAAGAAAGGCATCGATACAGTTCTGTCTGAACTGCGTGCCCGTGGCGAAAAGTACTAAGTACTTAGAGGAAATAAATCATGGCTAAAGGTATTCGTGAGAAAATCAAGCTGGTTTCTTCCGCTGGTACTGGTCACTTCTACACCACCACGAAGAACAAGCGTACCAAACCGGAAAAAATGGAACTGAAAAAGTACGATCCGGTTGTACGTCAGCACGTTATCTACAAAGAAGCTAAAATCAAATAATTTTAGCCTCCTTGTATAAAAACCCCGCTTCGGCGGGGTTTTTTGTTTTTAAAACTTCCCCATATTGCTTTCACATACTCCCTTTTCAGTCCCCTGCCCGTGAAGCACAATACGTCGGGTAAATGGAGGAAAATCATGCCTGAATTACCAGAGGTTGAAACCAGCCGCCGCGGCATCGAGCCGCACCTGGTTGGCGCAACCATTCTGCACGCCGTTGTGCGCAATGGACGGCTGCGCTGGCCGGTTTCCGAAGAGATTTATCGCCTGAGCGATGTACCCGTGCTCAGCGTGCGGCGTCGTGCCAAATACCTGCTTCTGGAACTGCCGGACGGCTGGATCATCGTCCATCTCGGGATGTCGGGGAGTTTGCGTATCCTGAGCGAAGAGCTACCGGCCGAAAAACACGATCACGTTGACCTGGTCATGAGTAATGGCAAGGTGCTGCGCTATACCGATCCGCGCCGCTTTGGCGCCTGGCTGTGGACCAATACGCTGGAAGGCCATCCGGTACTGGCGCATCTTGGCCCGGAGCCGCTCAGCGATGAATTTAACGCCGACTATCTTCAGCAGAAATGCGCGAAGAAAAAAACTGCGATCAAACCCTGGCTGATGGATAACAAGCTGGTGGTAGGGGTCGGCAATATCTACGCCAGCGAATCGCTGTTCTCGGCCGGGATCCATCCCGACAGGTTGGCTTCTTCACTATCGCGGGAAGAGTGTGAGCAACTGGTGAAAGTGATTAAGCTGGTCCTGCTGCGTTCGATAGAGCAGGGAGGCACGACGCTGAAGGATTTCCTGCAAAGCGATGGCAAGCCGGGCTATTTTGCCCAGGAGCTGCAGGTCTATGGCCGCAAGGGCGAACCGTGCCGGATCTGCGGCACGCCGGTTGTCGGGACCAAACATGCCCAGCGCGCGACCTTTTATTGCCGTCAGTGCCAGAAGTAGTTCTCAGGAACAGGAACGTTTGTAGGCCCGGTCAGCGAGCCTGCGGGTGCGCATCTGGTGGGCCGGGGATGTTTGTAGGCCAGGTCAGCGTAGCGCCACCTGGCACAAAGACCGGGACAGAGCCGGTGTGGATGGGCTGGCGGCGCAGTGCAGCGCCAGCCTGCGTAGCTCATGCCCCAGAAGATAGATGCGTTACTTCAGCTTATTCAACAGCGCCTGGTGGACGTTAGCTGGCAGGAAATGAGAAACGTCGCCCTGGTGACGCGCCACTTCCTTCACCAGTGAGGAAGAGATAAACGACCACTCTTTGCACGGCATCAGGAACACGCTCTCCAGCGTTGGCATCAGGTGGCGGTTCATGTGGGCCAGCTGCATCTCATACTCGAAATCCGCCACCGCCCGCAGGCCGCGAATTAAAATATTGGCCTGCTGCGCGCGGGCGAAACTGGCCATCAGGTCGCTAAAGCCGATAACCTCCACGTTAACCAGATGCGCTGTTGCCTGAGTGGCCAGCGCGATACGCTCGTCGAGGGTAAACATCGGCTTTTTGCTCGGGCTCGCGGCGATAGCCAGCACCACTTTATCGAACATGCTCGCCGCGCGGGTGACAATGTCGATATGACCGTTGGTGATGGGATCAAAGGTACCCGGATAGATCGCTTTTGTGCTCATGATTACCCTTTCTCCGAGTAGCCGTGGCTCAGCGCCCACAGCTCGGTATATTTCGTAAACGTATACTGCGCGTTGACCATCGCCAGTAACCAGCCCTGCTTACCGTCCAGCACCCCACCGCGCAGCAGCAGCGTTTTCAGGAACGCGCCCAGGGTATGGCTGAAAATTCCCGCCATCGAGGTCTTCTTGCCCTTGCGGTGGCGCTCAAGCGCCCACGCGGCAGCATACGCCAGCTGTTTTTGCTGGAAGCCAGCGAAGTCGCGGCAGGTCAGATGCAAGAGATCGCCGGTTAGCGGAATGACCTCTGCGCCCAGGCTATCCAGCGATTCATGGACCAGATTATCGTTATAGCGGTAACGGGCTCGTTCGTACAGGCGCAGCACGCGATCGGGATACCAACCGCTGTGGCGCATAAAGCGTCCGAGAAAGTAGTTGCGACGTGCGATACTGTAGATGGCGCCGCGCTGCGGTGCTGCCAGCACCTTAAGAATAGCCTGCCTGAGTTCTGGCGTGACGCGCTCATCGGTATCGATCATCAACACCCAGTCGCCGGTGGCATAGTCCTGCGCGCGCTGGCGCTGAATGCCATAGCCTCGCCAGTCGGTATGGGTATAGACCTGGGCGCCGAGGCGGCGGGCCAGCTCGACGGTGTTGTCGGTACTGCCAGAGTCGAGGACGATGATTTCATCTGCCCAGCTAACGGAGTCCAGACAATCCGGCAGCAGGTCCGCTGCATCTTTGGCGATCATCACCACGGAAAGTCGGTTCGACATTAATGACTCCGTTGCGGCATGTAAGGTTGCAGTAACTTGAGCAGACGCGACAGCGCGCCCTGGTTCTGGTGCAGCACTTCCACTGCGTGACGGCCATACCACAAGCGGTAGTCTTCATCGGTCAGGAGCGTGGACACTTCCCTGACCAGCGAGTCGGCGTCGGTGACCGTGATCAGGCCATCATCCTGCTGCAGCTTGGCGCAGATATCTTTGAAGTTGAAGGTATGCGGCCCCATCAGCACCGGAATGGCATGCGCCGCCGGCTCGAGCGGGTTATGACCGCCGCGTTCCACCAGGCTGCCGCCAACGAAGGCGAGGTCGGCAATGCCGTAGAGCAGCATCAGTTCACCCATGGTATCGCCAATCACCACCTGGGTACTGGAGGAGGGGATCTCGCCGGTGCTGCGCAGAGTAAAGCTCATTCCGGCCTTTTGCACCATCTCACGCGCATCGGGGAAGCGCTCCGGATGCCGGGGAACGAGGATCAGCAGCAGGTTCGGGAAGGTCTCCAGCAGTTTTTTATGCGCTTGCAGGATAATTTGTTCTTCGCCGTCGTGAGTGCTGGTGGCAATCCATACCTTGCGGTGCGGCGCCCATTGGCGGCGCAGCGTAATCGCGCGGGCCGCCAGCTCCGGGGTGACGGAGATATCGAATTTCAGACTACCGGTGACCGCCAGCTGGTTGCGCTTCAGCCCCAGAGCGAGGAAGCGGTTGCCATCCTCTTCATTCTGCGCGGCGATAAGCGTAATACGGCTTAACAGACGGCGCATAAAACCGCCCAGTTTGGCATAGCCTTTAGCGGAACGTTCAGAGAGGCGGGCGTTGGCGATCACCAGCGGGATCTTACGCTTATGCAGCGCGGCCACCATATTCGGCCATAGCTCGGTTTCCATAACGATAACCAGCTTCGGCTGAACGGTATTCAGGAAGCGGTTCATGGCGCCGGGCAGATCGTAGGGCAGATAGACGTGATGGACATCTTTGCCGAACGCCGACATGGCGCGCTCGGAGCCGGTCGGCGTCATGGTGGTGACGGTGATCGGCATCGACGGGTAGCGGTGGCGCAGAGCGCGAACCAGCGGAATGGCGGCCAGGGTTTCTCCGACGGAAACGGAGTGCAGCAGAATGCCATCCGGCTCTACCTTGTTCTGACAGAAGCCATAGCGTTCCGCCCAGCGTTTACGATAGGCAGGAGCCTTACGACTGCGCAGCAGCAGCCGCAGCCACACCAGCGGCTGAATAAGGTAAAGTAGGGTGGTATAAAGCAATTCCAAACTATTTATCCGTTCTCTGTTTTGGCGGGCAAATTCTAAGCATTTAGCCCGCGTAAAGCTATCTCTTTGGCGGAAACAGCGGGTTTTTGGTCTATACCGCGTGGCGATAACGCTTAATACGCAGATAACGGCGTCCCAGGCGCCAGCGTAAACGGAAAGTACAGGCGTTTTTCCAGATTAACCGCCAGATACCGCGGTCGAAGAATTCTTTAATAATAACATGCTTTTTCGACTCATCTTTCATGCTGTCGAAGGTGTGGATGATCCCCAGTCCTTCTTTGGCGATCTGCCAGCGACAGGCGGCGATATGGCGCACTTTATCCGGGTAGCGCTGGTTGATCGCCTCCAGCATCTCCAGAATCTTCATATAGTGGCGCGCCGAACGCATCAGCGTGTCGTCGTTGTCCGGCTTATGCGACACCGACTCAGAGTGGATGTAGTAATCATAGAACTGCTGGCTGGTGTACTGCACGCGCTCCGCGGCCAGCAGCGCCTCTGTCGTCCACGGGATATCCTGATGGCGCAGGCCGGGCTCGAAATGGAAGTGGTGCTGGCGGATAAAGTCGTGGCGATAGATGTTGAGCCAGGTGACGTGCAGAAACTTCCGCGAGTCCAGGGCCTGCTTGAGCCAGACATGGCCCGGCAGCACACCGGTCGAGGGCAGGCGATCCAGCGGGAAGATCGGGTGACTCTCACGGCGCTTTTCGTACACGTAGGTACCGTTGCAGGTCGCGATATCGAGATGTTCTTTCTCCGCCATCTCCAGCAGCGTGCGATACATGCCCGGATAGAGTTTGTCGTCGATATCCGGAAACGCGAGATATTTGCCGCTGGCGGCGGCGAGGCCGGTATTGCGCGCGACCGAGACGCCCTGGTTTTCCTGCTCCAGTACCTGGACGTTCTGCAGCCGATCCCGCCATTCGGCGATCACCGCCAGGCTGTTGTCCGTCGCACCATCGTTCACCAGGATCAGTTCATAGCTTTCCAGCTGCTGCTGTTCAAGGCACTCAAAGAATTGCGCAAGAAATTTCTCACCGTTGTAGACGGCAGCCACGATGCTCAATAAAGGCGTTTGACTCATAAATCTTCGATCCTGGTTAACTAACGGCGTCAGGTGCGCTGCAGCTGACGATACTGCTGACAAATGGACACGACGCTGAATTTTTCCAGCACGGCGTCGTCGATAGTCGGCGGGTTATGGTAAATGCTTTGCATCGTCTGAGCCAGCGCCGGACTGGTCAGATCCGCCAGACCGCGGGCAAGTTCGCCGGTGAGGATCTCGGTGACGCCGCCGGGGCAGCGGGTGCTGGCAACCGGCGTATTCAACAGCAGCGCTTCCACCACCACATTGCCGAATCCTTCGCTATCGGAGCTTAAAACCAGCATCCGTGCGCCTTTGATCCACGGTAAGGGGTTTTTCTGAAAACCCTTGAACCACACCCGATCGTCAACCTGCAGCGTTTTGGCCAGCTGGCGCAGGCGCTGCTCTTGCTCCGGTTTTCCCTGGCCTAACAGCACCAGCGGCGCGTCAATGCCGCTTTGCGCATAGGCTTCGATCAGGCGGTCGTGGCGTTTGCCCGGATGGAAGCGGCCGACGTGAATCAGATAGTCACCGTCCGGTCGCTCGCTCTCGGCTTCCGCCTCGGCACGCAGGGCAGTGATATCGAAGGGATTGTAGATGGTTTTCAGCTGTGCCGGACGCAAGGCGAAGGCTTCCACCAGATCGCGTCCCACGGCGTCGGAAACCGACACCACGTTGCGACCCTGGTAAATTCGCTTAATTTTCTGCTGCTTCATCCAGCGGTCAAAGCCGGTGCGGTGCCCGAGATAGGAGGCAGAGAATACGCCGTGCAGACAGAACCAGACGTTACGCTCGCGCAGCGCCCGGCTGCGGGCGACGATGCGGTCGGTTTTGTGCAGGTTGGAAAGTACAAGGTCAAATTGTCCCTGCTTTTCGGCCCGGATGACCGCGGCGTCCAGCTGGCGGGCGCGGCGGGACAGCTCAGTCAGCTTGCGCCACGGTTTGCGGCAACGATCGGCCACCACCTGGTAGTCGAGCCCCTCGGGTAACGGGTACTCGCAGACATCGCGCAGCGAAATGAGCGACACCCGATCGCCGTCGCGCAGGAACTGTGCCGCCAGGGTCAGGACCACTTTTTCCGCGCCGCCACCGGGTAAACCGTCAATCACAAATAAGATGCGCATCGTTATTTCACCAGATCCTGATAAAGAGAAAGCAGCTGGGTGGAGAGTCGCTCGCTGGTGCAGGCCATAATGCGCTCGCGGGCGCGGCCGCCTTGCGCAGAGCCCAGCGCGCGCGGCGGCAGAGCCATCACCGCTTGCTGCAGCGCCGGGATATCCAGGGCGTCGCAGACGTAACCGTTGTGGCCGTCGACGATAAACTCCGCTCCGCCGCATCCGGTGGTGGTGATCACCGGCAGACCGCAGGCCATTGCCTCGAGAATGACGTTGGGGAACGGATCGTAGAGGGTGGGCAGCAGCAGACCATCGGCCATTTGATAGAAGGGCAGCGTCTCCGACTGCATGCCGAAGAAGCGCACGCGCGCTTCGCAGCCGAGACTCTTCGCCAGCGCCTGATAGCGCGGCTGATCCTTATCTTTGCCAACCACCAGCAGATAGCGATCGGTCGGGGCGATGGCGCGAATTGCCGCCGCCAGTCCTTTGCGCTCAAAGCCGGAGCCGACGTAAATCAGGCAGGTTGCCTGCAGCGGTAGCTGCCATTTGGCGCGTAAGGCGGCAAAGGTGTCTTCGCCCGGCGGTAGAAAACGCTGGTTATCAATGGCGTTATAAATAACGTGGATCCTGTCCGCCGACAGCCCAAAGTCTTCGATGATCTCGCGTTTGATCATCTCGGCGTTGCAGATCACCCCGCGCAGGTGTGAGTCTTCATACATCTCGCGCTCCGCCTGCATGACGTAGCGGTGGTAACGGTCGGCGAACAGCAGGCGGCTTTTCCAGGCCGGTAAAATGCGCGAGCGCTGTTGCAGCCAGCGGCGATGAACGCCATCGCCAGCGCGGTAGAGATCGCAGCCGGGAATACGTTCATGGCTCTGCACCAGGTCGAAGGACTCACGCTGCCAGAGCGCGCGCGCGGCGTTAGCAAACCCGCGTTCGCGGCTGATGCGCCCCCATTTGCGCGGATTACAGATATGGATCTGCCAGTCCGGTTTCACCGGCCCCTGCCATTCGCGGGTGATGACGTTCAGTTGCAGATGACTGCTGTCGAGGGCTTCCAGCGCGCGGGAGACAAACCGTTCTGCGCCGCCGTCCGGGCGGTACTTCTGCCGCACCAGAGCCAGCCTGAATTTACTCATGCCAGTACCTTTTTCGCCGCCGCGATCACGGCGTCGGTAGGAATTAAATCGAGATAACGTTCTTCGGTGTTGGTGTTGATGGCGTCCGGATCGGGCAGCGGACCGAAGTCGCCGGCCCAGATCACTTCGCCTTTCGCCTGCCACGGACGCCAGAAGGTCAGCTTCGAGGGGCCGAACAGGGCGACCAGCGGAGTGCCGAGAGCCGCAGCCATATGCATCGGCACCGAGTCGACGCCGATAAACAGGCGGGCGTGATCGATCACTGCCGCCAGCTGGCGCAGCGTTAACTGGCCGGCTAAAGAGTGCAGACGCGCCTGCGGGCAGCCGGCGATGATGGTGTCCACCATCTTCTTCTCTCTATCGTCGGGGCCGGAGGTGAGCACGACCGCGTACCCCTCGGCGGATAGCGCGTTGATCAGCGCGCTCATACGATCTTCGCGCCAGCATTTAAAGAACCAGCGCGACGTTGGCTGGATGACGATGTAGTTTTCCCGGAACTCCTCCGGCAGCAGGGCGCGGCTGGTGGCCCAGTCTGCTTCGCTGTAGCCCATCCGCGCCGGCGCGTCGTTCAACGGGAGACCGAGCGGAGCGAGAATAGAGAGATTCTGCTGTACCGTATGCAGCTGGTTGTGCTGTTGGGTGGAGGCTAGCGCGGTGTGGCAATAGCGCCAGAACGGGTGGCGGCGCTTCGGAAAATCAAAACCAATCCGCGTCGCGGCGCCGGTCAGTTTGCTGATAATCGCGCTCGGCCACTGGTCAGCAAGGTTAAGCACCATATCGTATCGCTGCTGACGCAGCGTCTGAATGAGCTGCCATTGCATCTTCAACTGATGCCTTTTTCCCTGCTTTTTCCAGCGGCGATCGAGACCATAAATATGATGGATATCGGGGTTGGCGGCGAGCATATCCCGGGTCTCTTCATACAGCAGCACATCCACGCTGGCGGCGGGATACTGCTGTTTCAGCGCGTGAATAAGCGGCGTGATCAGCAGCATGTCGCCATGATGGCGCAGCTTAATGACCAGGATCCGCGCCGGGTTCAACGGGCCGCGGGAGAGGGTTTCAGGCGTCATACTCTGTTCTTCATCCAGGATAAGGGTTCCGATTCTAGGGGATCAGACAGATTGAGAGAAGCGTTGTATTGCTCTACCATGACCCGATACGTATGGCCTGAGGACGTTTTCGTGCACAATCCCGCATTTCTCATCACGATTGATACAGAGGGCGATAACCTCTGGCAAAAACATGACAGCATCACCACCGAGAATGCGCGTTATCTCCCGCGTTTTCAGCAGCTTTGCGAAAAGTATGGCTTTAAACCGGTCTATTTGACCAACTATGAAATGGCCATCGACCCCTTTTATATCGAATTCGCCAGAGACGTGATTGCCCGCGGCACCGCGGAAGTCGGCATGCATCTGCATGCGTGGAACAGCCCACCGACCGAGCCGCTGACCGCCGATGACTGGCGGCATAAGCCTTATCTCATTGAATACAACGATGCCATGATGCGTGAGAAGGTCGACTATATGACGCATCTGCTGGAGGATACTTTCCAGACCAAAATGGTCAGCCATCGCGCCGGGCGCTGGGCCTTTGACGAGCGCTATGCGCGTCTGCTGGTGGAGCACGGTTATCAGGTGGATTGCTCGGTGACCCCGCGGGTGAACTGGAAGACCGCCAAGGGAGCGCCGCAGGGCGATGGCGGGACCGATTATCGCCGCTTCCCGCAGCATGCCTATTTTCTCGATGAAAATGATATCAGCCGCGAAGGCCACTCTCCGCTGCTGGAAGTGCCGATGAGCATCCAGTACAAGCACTCAGCGTGGATGAACAGCGTGAAGCAGGGCTACGATCGCCTGCGGGGTAAAGTGCGTTCCCCCTCCGTACACTGGCTGCGTCCGATGGGCGGCAACGTGGAGACGATGAAAAAAGTCGTCGAACAAACGTTGACGCAGGGCAATGACTACGTGGAATATATGCTCCACTCTTCAGAGTATATGCCCGGCGGCAGCCCTACGTTCCAGAATGAACGGGATATTGAGCGTTTATACGCTGACCTTGAAGCCTTTTTTAGCTGGCTGGCGCCGCAGGTGAAGGGCATGACGTTGGCAGAATATTACCAGCGGAAAATTACACAGCGCTAACACAGCTCAAGGTACCGTATGCGTATCCTTAAACAATTAACGCGGAAAAAGAATGCTTTTTTCCGCGGCATTAAATTTAATTTAATTAACTATCGATACAGAAATAAGCCAGCGCGTAAAGCCTTTGACCCAGCGGCTGTCCGTCGCGTGCTGCTATTGCGCCTGGACGATAAAGTCGGCGATATGGTGGTCACGACCGGCTGCGCCAGAATACTGGCCGAACGGGGATATCAGGTTTCGGTGTTAACCGGACCAATATGCTGCGAAATATTAGCAGGCTCAGAATTCATTCGGCAAGTATATTTATATCGGCCGCGCATGTCCTTAAATACGTTGCGGGCGGTAGGTTTTGATGCAGTTATCGATTTTGATGACGTAACCAGCTATGAACGCTTTAAATTACTCGCCGATTTACGGGCGGCCAGCGTGATTGGTTTTAATAAAGAGCCCTATAAACTTTACGATCATTCGATCGCTTTTTTTGACAGCAACAGCCATATTTCCCAGCGCTATAAACAGGTGGTGAAACTGTTTGGCATCGTTGACGACTACCCATACCACTATCATCTCCCCGGCTGTCGCCATGAGCGGGAGAAAGTGGCTCGCTTGCTTTCCCAGGCCGGAGAGGTCGAACTGCGCATCGCCATTAACCCTTTTACCGCCTCCGAGGATAAAGACTTCTGTCGTCACCAGGTGGCGGCCCTGGTCGAGCGGCTACATGCTCTGCCTTACCGGGTCTGTATCGTGATGGTGGGGCGCAGTGAGAAAATTCGGCAGCTTGGGCTGAATTTGGCGCTGTACATCGCCGACAGCACCATCAACTCCGCCGTCGAAGTGATCCGCAGCTGTGATTTAGTCATTACGCCAGACACCTCAATTGTGCATATCGCCCGGGCCTTCGATAAACCGATGGTGGCGGTCTATAACAAGCGCAAACTCAAGGATACCGGGCTGCCCGGCTATCACATCTGGGCGCCGGGCTATGACAAGGCGAAACAGATCGTTTGTGAAGAAGCGAATGTCGCCGATGTGGCGATTGAGTCGGTGTGGCCCGTGATTAAAGAGCAGGCCGACCGGCTGGTCGCCGCCCGCGGTTGATTTAAAAGTGAATATAAAAAAGGGCCACTGACGGCCCTTTTTGTTAGCGTTTTTCCGCCAGCCCTTTGCTGAGCGCAATGCCCATCGGCAGCCAGAACAGCACCCAGGTCTCCCGTGGGTTGCTAATGATAAACATCCCCTGCGAGGCCATAAAAACCAGCGCGTAAAACAGGATCGCCAGGCTGTAGCGGCTGTCGGTGCGGCGCTTGCGCCACGCCTGCCATAGCCCACAGGCAATGACCGCCAGCAGCAGCAGTAACCCTACAATGCCGCCTTTCAGCAGGGCACCCATATACACGCTGTGGGTGGTCGTGATGTGCTCGCCGCTGTAGTTGATGAAATCCAGTTCATAGCTGAAGCCGCGCCCCAGCCACGGCTGGCTGGCCATCTCCGACAGCGTATGATGCCAGATGCTCAGGCGCAGCCCGCTTTGGGTGCCAAGCTCCTCGAAACGGGCGAGCAGCATGTCACCCACCGGCGTCATGACCAAAAGCAGCGCTACCAGCACGGCCAGCGCCGCGGCGATCAGCAGGTTGCGGCGGGTGAAGACGTGCAGGTGCAGCGTACAGCCGACCGCCAGTACCAGGGCGATGATCGGCCCACGGCTTTGGGTGAGCAGCAGCATCACCAGCATGATGGCGATCGGCAGATAGAGCCAGTGGCTGGCTTTTTCTTTCAGTAGCATGCCGCAGATTAAAATGCCGATGCCGCAGTAACCGGCAAGGTCGATAACGTTCGTTGGCCCGGGGTTCTCGGGGGAGACCGCTCGTGCAGTGAGGACCAGCGTGTGGTCGATAATCAACGTCCACAGGGAGAGCACAGTGATCCCGCCAACCACCGCCAGCATGGCCAGACGGCGGGTTTGTCCGTCGCTGAGCAGCATCGCCATCAGCAACAGATACCCCGTCAGATACACGCCGTGGGTGATCGGCGAGTCAATATGCTGCGGCGTATGCCCCCACAGGTTACTGAGGGCGTAATAGATAAAGAAAGCCGCCAGCAGCGTCCAGGTCTGCCACTGCTCGCGTAACACCCCGGCCAGCGCCTGGCGGTTTTCCTGGCGTACCAGCGACAGCAACAGCAGCAGGATCGATAAATGCAGCAGATTATTGGTCCGGGTGGACATGCAAAAAATCGCGCTGAAAAATAAAAATAAAGGAAAGACAATCGAGTAACCCTGTCTGGCGTAGTTACTCATTTTTAAAGTACTCATTAAACGCAACCTTTTCGAAGATAGTATCCGGCACAGCGCTTTCTGGAGAAAAATTAATCACCCGGACCTGACGTTGCTGC
Organism: Klebsiella sp. K-Nf6; assembly: GCF_002806655.1. Classification (NCBI taxonomy): domain Bacteria; kingdom Pseudomonadati; phylum Pseudomonadota; class Gammaproteobacteria; order Enterobacterales; family Enterobacteriaceae; genus Klebsiella; species Klebsiella sp. K-Nf6. Next base: position 103,279 of record NZ_PIBN01000003.1, read on the forward strand.
AGTACTTGAGCGGCATGCGCAAAGGAGGGCATGACGAGGGTATCCACTTTTGTTGCCAGGTACGAAGGCAATTTTTCTTGTTGTGTTTCATAGAATCGCGGCTGGTTAAAGTTGGTCATATCCAGGCCGCTCACCAGGATAGTATTGAAGCCCAGCCAGGCGAGAATTTGCAGCGCCCAGTAGACCACCGTGCCGGCATCGAAAATGCCCTGGCGAATATCGGTGCTAAAGCAGATATCCGGGCGCTGGGGATGAAAGCACATCGCCGCATTCTGCTGGTAAGTGCGCTTTATCGCTTCGCTGGCGACTTTCGGCTGGTAAATCTTATAGCAACCGTCCTCAATCAACGCCAAACGGCAGCGTAGTGCGTCCCCATAGCGATCGAGGATCTTGGCAATTCCGTGCATGGTGGTGAACAGCAGAATCTCCGGCTGGCTGACAATGGCGTGGATAATGTCAGGCTTCTTATCGAAAAATTCCATGTCGACGATGGTATAGAGCGAAAAGTGCAGCCGGTCGGCAAGATGCCAGGCACCATTGACGCCCATCACCGGGATCGTTTTCGATAACAGGGAAAAGTCGATATTACGGGTTGAGGGACCGGTGGCGGTCAGCAGGACTTCGCCCTGCATGCTGTTTTTCAGCGCGCTCAGGCTGACCAGCGGCACCGTTTTCCCTTTATAGCGTAACGCGCTGATTTCGCCGCTCGGCGCGCGCGTAATGCGGGTAAAAGGCCACAGATTTTCATTGTGGCGATAAGCGCGAGGGCGTGTATAGCGGTAGATCTGTTTAAACAGGGATCCCATCAGAGCAGCCCCTGATTTTGCAGGAGAAGATGAACCCGACTGGCCGGAATATCGCTGGTGCTGGTGCTGTTTTCCGGCCTGACGATATGCTGGTTTTTACCGTATCCGCCAATCAACCCCGGATCGGTCGGGCCGTAGAGCGTGAAGTTCGGTTTATCCAGCGCAGCGGTCAAATGGCTCAGTCCGGTATCGACCGAGACGACGGCCCGGGCGCTGGCCAGGACCTGCGCCACCTGCTCAAGGCTCATGCGCGGCAGCACTTCAACATACTCACGTCCTTCCGCCAGTCGTTTTGCCCGCGACTCTTCGTGCGGGGCGCCCCACGGCAGCTTAATGCGGACGCCACTGTCGGCCAGCAGATCGAGAAGCTCCTGCCAGCGGGTTTCTGGCCAGTGTTTATCGTCGCGGGTGGTGGCGTGCAGGAACACCAGATAGGGCGCGGTAGCGCTAGCCTCGTGCTGCAGGAAATGGCGCGCAATGGCGTAATCCCCCTGGGTCTGGGGTTTCGCGTAGCCGAGGCTTTTGGCGAACAGCTCACGGGTACGCTCCACCGCGTGCTGCTGTTTCGCGATATGATGGCGGCGATTGTAAAACAGGCTCGCCAGCGGCTCGCGGGCCGTTTGCCAGTCCATACCGTGCTTCACGCCGTGTGCCAGGCGAGTGACCAGCGCGGCGCTTTTCACCAGCCCCTGGGCGTCGATGATGGCGTCATACTTTACCGCCTGAACAGCCTCGCGGAAGGCTTGACGCTCCGCTTTAATCGGCGCGGAAAACCAGGCTTTACGCCAGCGGCGAATCGCCACTGGAATGACCCGGTCGACGTTTTCATGCCAGGAGGGGATCTGCGCGAAACCCTCTTCAACCACCCAGTCGAAGCGAATGCCGGGGATGGCCTGCGCAGCGTCGGTTAGCGCGGGCAGCGTGTGTAGCACGTCGCCCATGGACGAGGTTTTTACGATCAATACCCGCATCCGTTACGCTTCCTCGTGCTCGGTTTTTTCCGTCAACAATTCGTTCAGCTCTTGCAGGACGCGTTCTGGCGTGATGTCGATCAGGCTTTGATGATAGCCTTCCGCGGCATCGCCTTTGCGCACTTTGTGGTAGCCGCTAATCAGGCGGATCACGCGCGCTTTATGCGACAGCGGCGGGGTGAAGTCCGGGCTGCTCGGACCGTACAGCGCCACCAGCGGGCGGTCCAGCGCGGCGGCGACGTGCATCAGCCCCGAATCGTTGCTGACCACGGCCTGACAGGCGGCAATCAGGATCACGGCCTGTTCCAGCTGGGTTTCACCCGCCAGATTACGGCACCAGGCCTGCTGCTCGCTGCTGAGGGCGGCGATGATCTCTTTGCCGGCATCGTTGTCTTTGGCCGAGCCGAAAAGCGCAATCTGATAGCCATCGTCGATAAGCTTTTTCGCCAGCGCAGCATAGTGATAGTGCGGCCAGCGCTTTGCCGGTCCGAATTCCGCACCGGGGCAGAAGCCGATGATCGGCCGCTCGTTTGAGAGATTAAAGGCGTTGCAGGCCTGTGATTTTTCGCCATCGTTGACCTGCAGCTGCGGCCACAGCAGCGGCTGCGGCAGATCTTTGGCGCAGCGCATCACGCCGTTGTCGTAGGCCAGCGCCACGTAGCGTTCCACCATCAGCGGCCAGGCGTCTTTGTCCAGCACCCGGGCGTCGTTGAGCAGGCCGTAGCGCATCTCACCGCGCCAGCCGGTGCGCAGCGGGATGTTGGCAAAGAAGGGGATTAATGCCGATTTAAACGAGTTCGGCAGCACGTAAGCGCGATCGTAGCGACGCTCGCGCAGGCTGTGGCCGAGCTTGCGGCGTTCGCCGATAGCCAGCGCGCCGTGGCCCAGCGGCATCGGGATCGCTTCGTTCACTTCCGGCATGCGCGATAGCAACGGACGGCACCAGGCTGGCGCCATCACGTCGATAATCGCCTGGGGATAGCGCGCCCTGAGCGTACGATAAAGACTTTGCGACATCATCATGTCGCCCACCCAAGACGGGCCTATCACCAATATTTTCATGCTTGTTTCTTACGCGTCGCGATTCAGCCAGGCCATATATTCCGTTACGCCTTCGGCAACGGTTTTGAACGGTTTGTCATAGCCCGCTTTGCGCAGGTTAGTCAGATCCGCCTGGGTGAACGCCTGGTAGCGGCCTTTCAGTTTGTCCGGGAACGGGATGTACTCGATGCTGCCTTTCTTGTGGTACGCCAGGGTCGCATCGGCGACGGCCTGGAAGGATTCCGCGCGGCCAGTGCCGAGGTTGAAGATCCCGGAAACGCCGTTTTCCCAGAACCACAGGTTGACGGCGGCAACGTCGCCCACGTAGACGAAGTCGCGCTTGAAGCCGTCGCTGCCTTCAAACAGTTTCGGACTTTCGCCATTATTCAGCTGGGTGTTGAGGTGGAAAGCCACGCTCGCCATGCTGCCTTTGTGGCCTTCGCGCGGCCCGTAGACGTTGAAGTAGCGGAAGCCGACGATCTGCGAATTGGCTTCCGGCAGGATCTGGCGGACGTATTCGTCGAACAGGAATTTGGAGTAGCCGTAGACGTTCAGCGGCTGTTCGTACTTGCGGGACTCGATGAAGTCGCTGGTGCGCCCGCCGTAGGTGGCCGCGGAAGAGGCGTACAGGAACGGAATCTCGCGCTCCAGGCAGTAGTGCAGCACTTCTTTAGAGTACTGATAGTTGTTGTCCATCATGTACTTGCCATCCCACTCTGTGGTGGAAGAGCACGCGCCTTCGTGGAAGATCGCTTCGATTTCACCGAACTCTTCACCCGCCATAATCTGGATCAGAAAGTCTTCTTTATCCATGTAGTCAGCGATGTTCAGGTCAACCAGGTTCACAAACTTGGTGCCGTCTTTCAGATTGTCAACAACCAGAATGTCGGTGATGCCTTTGTCATTCAGCGCTTTAACGATGTTGCTGCCGATAAAGCCTGCGCCGCCGGTAACGATGATCATAACTGTACCTTTGAAGTTGGGAGCCCGAAGACAATCCGGGCATGAATGCTCATATCATATCACCACATGAGCAAGCCTACAGCCATTCGCAGAATAAGGTGCTGGGCTGACGTGATTTATGCTGCAAATAATTCATTCAGGCCTGCATCATCTCGTATCAGCGTATAGCTTTGGGTAATATGTGCCAAATTTTGCCGAATCTGGAGAGTTGCAATGCGTGGTGATTTCTACAAACAGTTAACGAGTAATCTGGAAACCGCTCGGGCCGAAGGCCTGTTCAAAGAAGAGCGGATCATCACCTCGGCGCAGCAGGCGGACATTACCGTCGGCGACAGCCACGTGATTAACTTCTGCGCCAATAACTATCTGGGTCTGGCGAACCACCCGGAACTGATTGCCGCGGCGAAATCCGGCATGGACAGCCACGGCTTCGGGATGGCCTCCGTCCGTTTCATCTGCGGCACCCAGGATACGCATAAGCAGCTGGAGAAGAAGCTGGCCGATTTCCTCGGTATGGAAGACGCGATCCTCTACTCCTCCTGCTTTGACGCCAACGGCGGCCTGTTTGAAACGCTGCTCGGGCCGGAAGACGCCATTATCTCCGACGCCCTGAACCATGCCTCGATCATCGACGGCGTGCGTCTGTGTAAAGCGAAGCGTTTCCGCTACGCCAACAACGACATGCAGGAGCTGGAGGCGCGTCTGAAAGAAGCGCGCGAGGCCGGCGCGCGTCACGTGCTGATCGCCACCGATGGCGTCTTCTCGATGGATGGCGTGATCGCCAACCTGAAAGGCGTTTGCGACCTGGCGGATAAATACGATGCGCTGGTGATGGTCGATGACTCCCACGCCGTCGGCTTCGTCGGCGAAAATGGCCGCGGCTCTCATGAATATTGCGACGTGATGGGTCGCGTCGACATCATCACCGGCACGCTGGGTAAAGCGCTGGGCGGCGCCTCCGGCGGCTACACCGCCGCGCGTAAAGAGGTGGTTGAGTGGCTGCGCCAGCGTTCCCGTCCGTATCTGTTCTCCAACTCTCTGGCGCCGGCCATCGTGGCCGCCTCCATCAAAGTGCTGGAGATGGTTGAAGAGGGCGCAGACCTGCGCGATCGCCTGTGGGCTAACGCGCGTCTGTTCCGCGAAAAAATGACCGCGGCGGGCTTTACGCTGGCGGGCGCCGACCACGCCATCATTCCGGTGATGCTGGGTGAAGCGGTGGTGGCGCAGAACTTTGCCCGCGAGCTGCAGAAAGAAGGGATCTATGTCACCGGCTTCTTCTATCCGGTGGTACCGAAAGGCCAGGCGCGTATTCGCACCCAGATGTCGGCGGCGCATACCCCTGAACAAATTGAGCGTGCGGTGGAAGCCTTTACCCGCATCGGCAAACAACTGGGCGTCATCGCCTAATAAGGGTGTGAGATGAAAGCGTTATCCAAACTGAAAGCGGAAGAAGGCATCTGGATGACCGACGTACCGGAACCGGAAGTCGGCCATAACGATCTGCTGATTAAAATCCGCAAGACCGCCATTTGTGGAACCGACGTGCACATCTACAACTGGGATGAGTGGTCGCAGAAGACCATTCCGGTGCCGATGGTGGTCGGTCACGAATACGTCGGTGAAGTGGTGGGGATTGGTCAGGAAGTGCGCGGCTTTAAGATTGGCGACCGCGTCTCCGGCGAAGGGCATATCACCTGCGGCCACTGCCGCAACTGCCGCGCGGGCCGCACCCATTTGTGCCGTAACACCATCGGCGTGGGCGTCAACCGCCCGGGCTGCTTTGCCGAGTATCTGGTGATCCCGGCTTTTAACGCCTTTAAAATCCCGGACAATATTTCTGATGACCTGGCGTCTATCTTCGACCCGTTCGGCAACGCGGTACACACCGCGCTCTCCTTCGATCTGGTCGGGGAAGATGTACTGGTTTCCGGCGCCGGTCCGATCGGCGTGATGGCGGCGGCGGTGGCGAAACACGTCGGCGCGCGTAACGTGGTGATCACCGACGTCAACGAGTACCGTCTTGAGCTGGCGCGCAAAATGGGCGTGACCCGCGCGGTGAACGTGGCGAAAGAGAACCTCAATGACGTGATGGCCGAGCTGGGCATGACCGAAGGTTTTGACGTGGGTCTGGAGATGTCCGGCGCGCCGCCGGCGTTTCGCAGCATGCTCGATACCATGAACCACGGCGGCCGCATCGCGATGCTGGGTATCCCGCCGTCGGATATGTCCATCGACTGGACCAAGGTCATCTTCAAGGGGCTGTTTATCAAAGGTATCTATGGTCGCGAAATGTTCGAGACCTGGTACAAGATGGCGGCGCTGATCCAGTCTGGTCTGGATCTTTCACCCATCATCACCCACCGCTTCGGCATTGATGACTTCCAGAAAGGTTTTGACGCGATGCGCTCCGGCCAGTCCGGTAAAGTGGTTCTGAGCTGGGAATAACGCCTCCGGTCTGTTGTAAAAATCAGCAAAAAAGGCGCCTGCGGGCGCCTTAATTTAGATTTGGATAACATTTTTAGCCTGCTTAATATTAAGCGCACAATTTCTACATCGATTTTACGGTTATTCGCTTATACAGTGTGTTTAGTCGCGGTTTAACTTTGTAACTATCATGCTTAAACTCTCCGTATGCTTACTGACCTGTAACTCTGCGCGCCTGCTGATGGAGGTGCTGCCGCCGCTGCTGAAGGTGGCCGATGAATGTATCGTCGTCGACTCCGGCAGCACCGACGAAACGGTCTCTATTTGTCAGCAGTTTGGTCTCACCGTCCATCATCATGCCTATAAAGCCCACGGCGCCCAGATGAACTATGCCATTGGGCTGGCCAGCCATGACTGGGTGCTGTGCATGGACAGCGATGAGATTCTTGATAACGACGTAGTGGCGGCCATTCAGGCGTTAAAAGCGGGCGAGGAGCCAGACCCAACCTGCGCCTGGCGTTTGCCGCGCTACTGGTTTGTGCTCGGCACGCAGGTGCGGACGATCTACCCCATTTCCTCGCCGGATTACCCGGTGCGACTCTTTAACCGCCAGCAGGCGCGGTTTAACGACCGGCCGGTGGATGACCAGGTGGTTGGACACGCACGCTCCGTCAGGCTGCCGGGCTTCGTTCGCCATGACACCTTTTATTCGCTGCATGAAGTGTTTAATAAGCTGAACAGCTATACCACCCGGCTGGTGAAGCACCAGCCGGTCAAACCTTCGCTGACGCGGGGGATCGTCAGCGCGATTGGCGCTTTCTTTAAGTGGTATCTGTTTAGCGGGGCATGGCGCTATGGCAAGGTCGGCGTAGTCACTGGCCTGTACGCCACGTTTTACAGCTTTCTGAAATATTTTAAGGCGTGGTACGCCCACGAAGATAACCAGGCGCCCGTCGCGCAAAAGCGAACGGACCCCTGAGTGGTCTAGTTGCCGGGATTGTCCCAGCCCTGCCATTTGAGGCGATAGTACTGGACCAGCGCGCTCTGGCTGATGCTGTCGCTGAGGATAGTGAAGAAGCGGCTGGCGTTCACGGGCTCCAGCGGGCGCTTCGGCTTGCAATACTTCACGCCGTGGAACGGATTACGCGGTTTCTGCGGCGTTGGCAGCGTTTGTTGCGCAGGCGGCTGAGCATAGTTTGGCGTCGAGTTGTCGACCTGTGGCTCGTTGAGCAGGCTGCTCGGGCGCACCAGCGTGATATCCGGCGGCAGGTTATAGACCATCTGCTGCAGCACCCGCACCGTCGTCGGATGCGGATGGCCAATGGCTATTGCCGAACCGTTGCGCCGCGCCAGGGCGATGGCGCGATTGAACTGGGTGCGGATATCGGCTTCATTCTGCGTATCGTCAAGAAACACCTTGCGCTTAATCACCTTCACCCCGGTGCCCTGCGCGGCGCGCATGGCCTGGGTGTTGCCGATGGTGACGCTATCGAGAAAATAGAGATTGTAGCGCTCCAGGGCCTGCATCACCTTCTGCATACCAAACAGGTTGGAGGTCATCGCGCTGCCCATATGGTTATTCAGCCCGACGGCGTAGGGAACTTTGCCGTAAGCCTCGCGAATGATGCGCTCGATCTCCTCGCTGCTCATTTCGGGACGCAGGGTGTCTTTTTCCAGCGGCTGTTTGCTGAGCGGCGCCATCGGCAGGTGGATGAGCACTTCATGGCCCAGATTATGCGCTTTCGTGGCCATTTCCCGGGCGTGCGGCGCGTTCGGCAGCACGGCGACGGAGATAGTTGACGGCAGCGCCAGCACCTGATTCTCGGTCTGCGGGCGGTAGCCAAAATCGTCAATAACGATGGAGAGTTTGCCAGCGAACGCTGGCGCCGCCAGAGCCAGCGAACCGGCTACGGCAAGAGCAATTGCGCGAAATTGAAGCAAAACTTATCTTCCCAACCACGGCTGTGGATTGACCGCCTGACCCTGGCGGCGAATTTCGAAATAGAGCGACGGACGGCCCTGACCGCCGCTGCTGCCTACGAGCGCGATAGGCTGACCGGCACGAACCTGCGTACCGACGCTGACCAGCGCGCTTTGGTTATAGCCATACAGGCTCATGTCGCCTTTGCCATGTTCGACCACCACCACCAGACCATAGCCCTGCAGCCAGTCGGCCAGAATGACCCGACCATCGGCAATGGCTCTGACTTCGGTACCTTCAGACGCGGCGATAACCATCCCTTTCCAACGTAGTTCACCTTGCAGCTGTTCGCCATATCGATGAAGGAGCGGACCGCGAACCGGCCAGAACGCCTGACCGCGCGGCGAGCCCAGCCCGCCGGTGCGTGACATCAGCGAACGTTCGCTTTCCGTTGGTTTATAGGTGGTGCCTTTGCGCGACGCTTCCTGCTGGCGGTCGCGCACCGCCTGTGCATCGCGAGCTTCCCGATCGGCTCGGGCTTTGGCGGCAGCCTCCGCCTGGGCGATACGACCGCGTAGGCGCGATTCGTTAGCCCGCATTTCACTTAACTGTTGCTGACCCTGCTGAATGGAGGACTCCAGCCCGGAAAGGGTCTTTTTCCGTTCGTTACGTGCCTGCTCCAGCTTCGCCTGCTGGGCTTTTTGCTCGTAGACCAGCGTCTGCTGCTGGCTCTGCTTCTCTTCGAGCATCGACTTTTGCACCGCCATCTCTTCGCGCGTTTTCTTCAGTTCCGCGATAGTCTCCTGGCGAGCCTGGTTGAAATAGCTGAAATAGACCTGCATCCGCTGGTTGCGCTGACCCTCTTCACCGCTCAGCACCATCTGGATGCCGGTATGCGGCCCCTGACGGAACGCGGCATCAAGCTGCGCGGCGAGGTTCCGCTCCTGAGACGCGCGCTGGCGCTCCAGCTTCGCGAGAGAAGCATTCATCTCGTCAATTTGCTTATTGAGCTGGTTCAGGCTGTCCTGGGTTTCGCGGAGTTTGCGGGTCGCGGCGGCGATCGCCTCTTCCTGCGCCCTGAGCTGGGCGAGCAGGGTTTCGCGCTGCTGCTGCTGTTGCTTAATCGCCCGCTGTTTGGCGGCGATGTCGGCCTGAATAGATTTTAGCTGATCGCGATCGTCGGCGTGAGCAGATGACGCGCACAGCAATACGCCAGCGCTGAGCGCGCTGGCGTAAAGGACGGATCGAACTGCCGTTGCGATCCATGTAGTTGAATACGTCGCCTTTCCCCTCATGGGGAAGGATTATTCCACGATGAACAGCGGCTTGCCAGTCATCTCTTGCGGGATTTCCATTCCCATCAGCGACAGCATGGTCGGGGCGATGTCGGAAAGTTTACCGCCATTGACCGCTTTGACCGCTTTGTTACCGACGTAGATCAGCGGAACCGGCAGGTTGGTATGGGCAGTGTGCGCCTGACCAGTGGCCGGGTCGCGCATCTGCTCGGCGTTGCCGTGGTCGGCGGTGATCAGCAACTGGCCGCCAACGGATTCCACTGCCTGAGTCACCTGGTCGATGCAGTGATCCAGCGCTTCAACCGCTTTCACTGCCGCTTCCATCACCCCGGTATGGCCAACCATATCGCCGTTCGGGTAGTTACAGATGATGGTGTCGTATTTGCCACCTTTGATGGCGGCGACCAGTTTCTCGGTCAGCTCGGCGGAGCTCATTTCCGGCTGCAGATCGTAGGTCGCCACTTTTGGCGAGTTAATCAGAATACGCTCTTCGCCTTTAAACGGCTCTTCTACGCCGCCGTTGAAGAAGAAGGTGACGTGAGCGTATTTCTCAGTTTCGGAGATGCGCAGCTGGGTTTTATCGTGCTTCGCCATCCACTCGCCGAAGGTGTTAGCCAGCGAGGCGGGCGGATAAGCGCAGGCGACTTTGATGTCGGCGGCGTATTCGGTGAGCATCACGAAGTCGAGGTTAACCACTTTCTTACGCGTGAAGCCGTCGAAGTCGGCGTTGACGAAGGCGCGGGTGATTTCACGCGCGCGGTCAGCACGGAAGTTCATGAAGATCAGCGCGTCGCCGTCTTCCATCGCGGCATCGGCCTGGCCGGCGGCGCGGATAACGGTCGCTTTGACGAATTCGTCGTTTTCATCACGGGCGTAGGCAGCCTGCAGACCTGCGACGGCGGTATCCGCCTGGAATTCGCCTTTCGCCAGGGTCATCAGGTCATAAGCTTGTTCCACGCGATCCCAACGGTTGTCGCGGTCCATGGCGTAGTAGCGGCCAATGATAGATGCGATGCGGCCTTTGCCCAGCGCGGCAAATTTGGCTTCGAATTTTGCCAGCGTTTTTTCCGCACTGCGCGGCGGCGTATCACGGCCATCAAGGAAGGCGTGCAGGTAGATTTTCTCAGCGCCGCGCTCTGCTGCCAGCTCCACCATCGCCATGATGTGATCTTCGTGGCTGTGGACGCCGCCCGGAGACATCAGGCCCATGATGTGGACCGCTTTACCGGCGGCGACCGCTTTGTCGACCGCGGCGGTGAGTACCGGGTTGGCGAAGAAGGTGCGTTCTTTAATTTCAACATCGAGACGGGTCAGGTCCTGGTAGACGATACGACCGGCGCCCAGGTTGACGTGGCCTACTTCAGAGTTCCCCATCTGACGGTCCGGCAGGCCGACTTCCAGGCCGGATGCATCGATCAGGGTATGCGGACGTTTGGCCCACAGGGCATCCATTACCGGCGTTTTAGCGCTGTAAATGGCGTTATCCTGTTGGTCTTCGCGATAGCCGTAGCCATCCAGAATCACCAGTACCATAGGTTTTTTAGAAACCGACATTGCGACAACCTCATGCTCAAAGACAGAAATTTTGCGTAATTTTACTACAGCTGAATCGTTTAAATCCCCGTGAAAGATCAAAGAAAGGGAAGGGGCGGTGCCAGAGGCGATGGCGAAGGCGGTTTTTTTTCGTGACCGGCCGCAGAAAATACATTACATCGCGCTCACTGGCTGTATTTGCCGCAATGCACAGGTATACTCCTTCCCTGGTTTTTTATCACTTAGTCGGGAGTTGTAACCCCCCATGCAAGAAATTATGCAATTCATCGGCCGTCACCCGGTCCTGAGCATCGCGTGGATCGCGCTGCTGGGTGCGGTACTGTTCACCACCTTTAAAGGGTTGATGTCGAAAGTTAAAGTCATCACCCGTGGTGAAGCGACGCGTCTTATCAATAAAGAAGATGCGGTGGTGGTCGACCTGCGTCAGCGTGACGATTTCCGTAAAGGCCATATTGCCGGCGCCATCAACCTGCTGCCTGCCGATATCAAAGCCAATAACGTCGGCGAGTTGGAAAAACACAAATCGCAACCCATTATTGTGGTAGACGGTTCCGGCATGCAGGCGCAAGAGCCAGCCAGCGCGCTGAACAAAGCCGGGTTTGAAAAAGTCTTTGTACTGAAAGAGGGCATCGCTGGCTGGAGCGGCGAAAACCTTCCTCTGGTACGCGGCAAATAACTTACCTCGCGTGGTAATGCCGCCGCACTTTCCCCTTCATGCCTGACGTGAGGGGAAGCTCAGGCTGCGGCGTAAAACCCCCAGGGTAAAAACAGGAGTAAAGTCATGGCCAATATTGAGATCTACACCAAAGCGACCTGCCCGTTCTGCGTACGTGCGAAAGCGCTGTTGAACAGCAAAGGCGTAACGTTCCATGAGTTGCCGATCGATGGCGATGCCGCGAAGCGTGAGGAGATGATCCAGCGCAGCGGACGGACGACGGTTCCGCAGATTTTTATTGATGCGCAGCACATTGGCGGCTGTGACGACTTGTATGCGCTTGATTCACGTGGTGGACTTGATCCCCTCTTGCGCTAATTTTTGCGCGCTTTCCCTGGCGGAAGCGCGTATTTAAGGACAACACGAAAGGGTTTTACTATGTCAGAACAAAACAGCACCGAAATGACCTTCCAGATCCAGCGTATCTATACCAAAGATATCTCTTTTGAAGCGCCGAACGCGCCGCAAGTTTTCCAGAAAGACTGGCAGCCGGAAGTTAAACTTGATCTGGATACCGCCTCCACCCAGCTGGCTGAAGGCGTTTATGAAGTGGTGCTGCGTGTGACCGTGACCGCCGCGCTGGGCGAAGAAACCGCGTTCCTCTGTGAAGTACAGCAGGGCGGTATTTTCTCCATCGACGGCATCGAAGGCACCCAGATGGCGCACTGCCTCGGCGCATACTGCCCGAACATTCTGTTCCCGTACGCGCGCGAGTGCATCACCAGCCTGGTTTCCCGCGGTACCTTCCCGCAACTTAACCTTGCGCCAGTGAACTTCGACGCGCTGTTTATGAACTATCTGCAGCAGCAGGCTGGCGAAGGTGCTGAACAACATCAGGATGCCTGATGAACGCACTTAATGCTGCAATGACTGTGATCGGTGCCGGCTCTTACGGCACCGCTCTTGCCATCACCCTGGCGAGAAATGGCCACCACGTTGTGCTCTGGGGCCATGACCCGAAACATATCGCGACGCTGCAACACGATCGCTGCAACGCCGCGTTCCTTCCCGATGTTCCTTTCCCGGATACGCTGCATCTTGAGAGCGACCTGGCTACGGCGCTGGCTGCCAGCCGCGACATCCTGGTCGTGGTGCCAAGCCATGTGTTCGGCCAGGTATTACGTCAGATTAAACCGCTGATGCGTCCCGACGCACGTCTGGTGTGGGCGACTAAAGGCCTGGAGGCTGAAACCGGCCGCCTGCTGCAGGACGTGGCGCGTGAAGCGCTGGGCGATGATATCCCGCTGGCGGTGATCTCGGGGCCAACCTTCGCCAAAGAGCTGGCCGCCGGCCTGCCGACGGCGATTTCTCTGGCAGCGACGGATCCGCAGTTTGCCGAGGATCTGCAGCACCTGCTGCACTGCGGCAAAAGCTTCCGCGTCTACATCAACCCGGACTTTATCGGCGTGCAGCTCGGCGGCGCGGTGAAAAACGTCATCGCCATCGGGGCAGGTATGTCGGACGGCATCGGCTTCGGCGCCAATGCGCGTACGGCGCTGATCACCCGCGGGCTGGTGGAAATGTCCCGTCTTGGGGCGGCGCTGGGCGCCGATCCGGAAACCTTTATGGGCATGGCCGGCCTGGGTGACCTGGTGCTCACCTGCACCGACAACCAGTCCCGTAACCGTCGCTTCGGCATGATGCTCGGCCAGGGTATGGACGTGCAGAGCGCCCAGGACAAGATTGGCCAGGTGGTCGAAGGCTACCGCAATACCAAGGAAGTTCGCGTTCTGGCACAGCGTTTAGGTGTCGAAATGCCAATAACCGAGGAAATTTATCAGGTATTGTATTGCGGAAAAATTGCGCGCGAGGCAGCATTGACCTTATTGGGTCGCGCCCGCAAGGACGAGCGCAGCAGTAATTAGCTTTCCTTTGTCACCTGAATGACCCTGCCAGCGCAGAACTGGCAGGTCATTATCATATCGTCTGGAGTATGCAATGCCGTGTGAAGAACTGGATATCGTCTGGAATAATATTAAAGCCGAAGCCCGGGCTCTGGCTGACTGTGAGCCGATGCTCGCCAGTTTTTACCACGCTACGCTACTCAAGCATGAAAATCTGGGCAGTGCGCTGAGCTATATGCTGGCCAACAAGCTGGCCTCGCCGATTATGCCGGCGATCGCCATTCGCGAAGTGGTGGAAGAAGCCTATGCCGCCGATCCGGAAATGATCGCCGCCGCCGCCTGCGATATTCAGGCGGTGCGCACGCGCGACCCGGCGGTGGATAAATACTCCACGCCGCTGCTCTACCTGAAGGGTTTCCATGCGCTGCAGGCCTATCGTATCGGCCACTGGCTGTGGACTCAGGGCCGACGTGCGCTGGCGATTTTCCTGCAAAATCAGGTTTCCGTCTCGTTCCAGGTGGATATTCACCCGGCGGCGAAAATCGGCCGCGGGATCATGCTCGACCACGCCACCGGCATTGTGGTCGGCGAAACGGCGGTGATTGAAGATGACGTCTCTATCCTGCAGTCGGTCACCCTCGGCGGGACCGGTAAAACCAGCGGCGACCGTCACCCGAAAATTCGCGAAGGCGTGATGATTGGCGCCGGGGCGAAGATCCTCGGTAATATCGAAGTGGGACGTGGGGCGAAGATTGGCGCCGGTTCGGTGGTATTGCAGCCGGTTCCGCCGCACACCACCGCGGCGGGCGTACCGGCGCGCATCGTCGGCAAGCCGGAGAGCGACAAGCCGGCGATGGATATGGATCAGCATTTCAACGGCATCCACCACACCTTCGAGTACGGCGACGGGATTTGATGTATTGCCATTTGCCGGCGTTAAGCTCAGAGATGTAACCCGGATAAGGCGCGCTGCGCCGCCATCCGGGAATGGCTCAGGTTAGCTGCGCAACACGGCGCCCGGATACCCCAGCTGGCGCCAGGCTTCATACACCACCACCGACACCGCGTTGGACAGGTTCATGCTGCGGCTGTCCGGCATCATCGGAATACGGATTTTCTGCTCTGGCGGCAGGGCATCAAGGATGCTGGCCGGCAGACCGCGGGTTTCCGGGCCAAACATCAAGAAATCGCCATCCTGATAGCTCACTGCGCTGTGCGCCGGCGTGCCTTTGGTGGTCAGAGCGAACAGACGCTGCGGCTGCGCGCTGGCGGTAAACGCCGCGTAATCCGCATGGCGCTGCACGGCAGTGAACTCGTGATAGTCCAGACCGGCGCGTCTCAGGCGCTTATCGTCCCAGGTAAAGCCCATCGGCTCAATGATATGCAGACTGAAGCCCGTGTTGGCGCACAGGCGGATAATATTCCCGGTGTTCGGCGGGATTTCTGGTTCGAATAACACGATGTTCAGCATACTGCCCCCTTAATTGCGGGGGGCAGAATAGCAGATATTTGTTGAACCCTCACCCTGAGGGAGAGGGGCGGCGTAAGGGAAAACGTGGAGAATTACGCGGCGTTATTCTGCTTGAGCGCATCGAAGGTCTGCAGCGCTTCGGCATTCTGCACCAGCGAATCACGGCTGATTTCACGGATGGTTTTCGCCCCGGTCAGGGTCATCGCCACTTTCATCTCTTTCTCGATCAGGTTCAGCAGATTCGCCACTCCCTGCTTACCGTGGGTCGCCAGGGCGTACAGATACGCGCGGCCCAGCAGTACGCTGTCGGCGCCCAGGGCGATCATCCGCACCACGTCGAGACCGTTGCGGATGCCGCTGTCGGCGAGAATAGTAATGTCGCCTTTCACCGCGTCGGCAATCGCCGGCAGGGCGCGGGCCGAGGAGAGTACGCCATCGAGCTGGCGGCCGCCGTGGTTGGAGACCACAATGCCGTCAGCGCCGAAGCGCACCGCGTCGCGGGCGTCTTCCGGATCGAGGATCCCTTTGATCACCATCGGGCCGTCCCAGAAATCGCGGATCCACTCGAGGTCTTTCCATGAAATCGACGGATCGAAGTTATTCGCCAGCCAGCCGATGTAATCCTCCAGACCGGTCGGTTGGCCGAGATAGGCGGAGATGTTGCCCAGATCGTGCGGGCGACCGTTAAGGCCGACGTCCCACGCCCACTGCGGATGAGTCACGGCCTGCCAGTAGCGGCGCAGGGCGGCGTTCGGGCCGCTCATGCCGGAATGGGCGTCGCGGTAGCGGGCGCCAGGGGTCGGCATATCGACGGTAAAGACCAGCGTCGAGCAGCCTGCGGCTTTAGCGCGCTCCAGCGCATTGCGCATAAAGCCGCGGTCGCGCAGAACGTACAGCTGGAACCACATCGGGCGCTTGATGGTCGGGGCGACCTCTTCAATCGGGCAAACGGAAACGGTAGAGAGGGTGAACGGAATGCCTTTGTCGTCTGCTGCACCCGCCGCTTGCACTTCGCCGCGGCGGGCGTACATGCCGCACAGCCCGACCGGCGCCAGCGCCGTCGGCATCGCCAGCTTCTCATTGAACAGAGTGGTCTCGAGACTCAGGTCCGACATATTGCGCAAAATACGCTGGCGCAAGGCCACATCGGAAAGGTCCTCGACGTTGCGGCGCAGGGTATGTTCGGCGTAGGCGCCGCCGTCGATATAGTGGAACAGAAACGGCGGCAGGATACGCTGTGCGGCGGCGCGATAGTCGCTGGCGGCGGAAATAATCATCACGAGTTCTCCCTGGAATTTTCATTGTGGTCACCGGGCAGGCGGGTAATTCGCGCCTGGCGGGCCTGGTCTTCATCAAAACGTTTAATCGTGGCGTGGACAAAACCTAAGTGGCCCATCATCGCCTGGCGCGCCGCCTCGGCGTCACCGGCAACAATAGCCTCCATCACGGCCTGGTGCTGCTCAGTCAGGCGGGCAAACACCGGCGGCACCAGATACATCCGCTGGCGGCTCTGCTTAACGGAGGAGTGCAGCAGGTCGAAAAAGCCGCGCATGGTTTGCAGAAGTACCACGTTATGCGAGGCTTCGGCGATCGCCAGATGGAAGCGGACGTCCGCCTGGGAGGCGATATCCGGGTCTTCACTCTGGGTCGCTTCAAAGCACAGGCGAATTTTTTCTTTATCAGCGTCGGTCGCCCGCATCGCTGCGTGCCACGCGGTGCTGGCCTCAATGGCGTGGCGGGCTTCGAGGATGTCAAAACTGTAGTCGGGGTCGTCAGCCAGCAGCGTCTTCAGCGGCTGGACGATGTTTTGCTCGGACCACGGTTCATGCTGCCAGCGGACGAAGGTGCCGCCGCCGCGACGGCTCAGCAGCAGCCCTTCGTTGACCAGCATCGCCAGCGCTTCGCGCAGGGAATTGCGCGAAACACCGAGCTGGGCGGCGAGCTGGCGTTCGGCGGGCAGTCGCATGCCCGCCTCCAGCTGTTGTTCTTCAATCAGCGCCCGGACGCGACGCGCCACGTCGTCGGCCAGGCGTTTAGGCATCACTATCACGGGATCATCCAGGTTAAAACGTAGGCCTGCAGCGTGGTGATCAGGCCCACCATGCAGGTGAAGATCAGGCTGTGTTTGACGGTAAAGCGGAACAGATCCGACTCTTTACCCACCAGGCCTACCGCGGCGCAGGCGATGGCGATCGACTGCGGAGAAATCATCTTGCCAGTGACGCCGCCGGTGGTGTTGGCCGCGACCAGCAGAATATCGGAGACGCCAATCTGCTGCGCCGCCGTCGCCTGCAGCGCGGCAAACAGGGCGTTAGACGAGGTGTCCGAACCGGTCAGGAATACCCCCAGCCAGCCAAGGAACGGCGAGAAGAAGGTAAACGCGTGGCCAGTATGGGCCAGCGCCAGAGCCAGGGTCGACGACAGCCCGGAGTAGTTAGAGATAAAGGCGAACGCCAGCACCATACCGATAGAGTAGATTGGCAGCGCCAGATCCTTCAGCGTCCCGGCGAAGGTGGTCAGCGCGTCTTTCGGCTTCATGCGCAGCCAAACGATGGACAGCAGGGCGGCGAACAGAATGGCGGTGCCAGTTGCCGACAGCCAGTCGAATTTATACACCGCGGCGTATGGCGTCGCGGCGCTAACCACCGGCGGCATACGGGCAACCATTTTGTCGAGGAACGGCACCGAAATATTGATGACGAAGTCATACATTGCGCCGCCCGGTGCGAACAGCGCTTTAAACGGCGGTACGCTCCACAGGGTTACGGTGGCGGTCAGGAACAGGAACGGCGACCAGGCGCGGATCACTTGTCCCGCGGTGTAGCGGGTACGAGCCAGCGTCATATCAACCTGCGAGGCGCCGATGTCGCCGAAGCGGAAGATGCGCACCGGCTGCCAGCGTTTGAGGAACAGGGTCAGACAGACCAGGGAGACCAGCGACGAGATGATGTCCGGCAGCTCCGGGCCAAGGAAGTTAGAGCTGAGGTACTGGGCGATGGCGAACGAACCACCTGCAACCATCACCGCCGGCCAGGTCTCTTTGATGCCCCGCCAGCCATCCATGATGGCCATGATCCAGAACAGGACGATAATGGTCAGGAACGGCAGCTGGCGGCCCACCATCTGGCCGATAGCAAAGCTGTCGATACCGGTCACCTGGCCGGCGACCAGGATCGGGATGCCCATCGCGCCGAAGGCCACCGGCGCGGTGTTGACGATCAGGCACAGGCCAGCCGCATACAGCGGGTTAAACCCAAGGCCGACCAGCAGCGCGGCGGTAATCGCGACCGGGGCGCCGAAACCCGCCGCCCCTTCGAGAAAGGCGCCGAACGAGAAGCCGACGATCAGCATCTGCAGGCGCTGGTCCGGTGTAATCGACAGAATCGATGAGCGGATGATGTCGAACTGCCCGGTCTTCACCGAGATTTTATAGACGAAGACCGCGGCGATAATAATCCACGCGATAGGCCACAGGCCATAGAAGAAGCCGTAGACCACCGAGGCTAAGGCGCGGTCCACCGGCATTTTATAGAACAGCAAGGCGACGGCCAGCGCGATAGCGACGGTCCAGGTGGCAGCGATATAGCCTTTCAGTTTGAGCTTAATCAGCGCAAAAAAGAAAAACAGAATCGGTAGCGATGCGATAAGACTGGATAACCAGATATTACCGGCGGGATCGTAGTTTTGTTGCCAGAGATTCATGCAGGGTCTCCATCGGGCCGCCAGGAGAGGAGGGCTGAGTCTGCGCTCATTGCCGATCCCATCGTAGGTAAAATTGGCCCGGCCAATTAAGGGTATCAGGGTTGATGACAACGAATGGTTAATCAGATGTTGCTCTTAAGCAACGTGTTTGTGATGTATTTTGATGGATTTGTGAACTGCTGGGGGGTAGATGAAATTATTGGTTGGACCAATCGGCCTGGCTGGGGATAAAAACAGGGGGAGTGGAGACAGAATGACCCTCTCCGGGCGGAGAGGGCAGGGGATCAGAATTCGCTGCGGGCGAAACCGGTCATCTCTTGCAGACCCATTTCCCGGCCCAGGGCGGTCATCGGATGGACGACCACCAAACCGCGAACGCTTTTCTTCAGCTTGCCCATATCGGCCTGCTCTTTTTTGGTAATCGCGCGGCGGAACGGCAGACTCATCAGCTTCTGCGCCTCTTTGCTCAGCTTCTGGCTCTGGACGGAACGCAGACGTTCAATCTCGGCTTCCAGGGTGGCTTTTTCTTTTTCCAGCTCGGCGTATTTGTCGGCGGCTTCCACCAGCGACAGCTCGGCCTGCTGATGGCGGATGGCGTCGAGACGGTCGCTCAGACGCTTGATTTCATTCTTTTCGACTTCTTTCATGGTGACTTAATCTGTTAATAAAGGGGCTTCATTCGCCTATAGTATGTGCCGTGACCGCCATTGTTGATAGTTATTTATCAAAAATTCGCCGTTTATCGCCGTCAGAATGGGATACTCATACTAGCTAATAATTTGAATTTTATTAATATTCTGCCTAACACCTGGTCTAATTTCATTTCTGTGAAGCCTGTCGGCGGATAAGCACGTTTTCCTTAACCCGCGCCGGTGATTTGACTAATGCTTATTAAGATTATTCCCAAAAGGAGGACGTGATGGCAAAGATCGGCGACGGCGTACCACGTTTAATCGATAAAGCGGTTGATTTTATGGCTTCCAGTCAGGCGTTTATGGAGTATTTGAAAAAATCTCCGCGTCTGCAGCATATACCGCGAGATATTCCCCAGGATAAGGAAGCGTTGTTTCTGCAGCGTCTGGAATATTATCGTCAGCTTTACCGGCCGACCTGCGACCAGACGGAGCCGGAATCAGAGCGTTGATTTCCGGAAGGCTTTTTTTAAGCTGATTCGCGAAATCAGCTCAGTCAGGGACAACACCATTGTTGAGCGCACCATCTGCTGGTAACGCAGCTTCTGCATTGCCAGCAGTTCTGCATCGCTGTCATCAAACTGCGGCGTTGGCGGCAGGGCGGCGACGCAGTGCAGCTCGCCGAACGGACCGATAATTTCGTCGTCGGTAAAGCTGTACTCATTGCCGTCGTGGTTGAGCTCTTCGCGCAGGGCCATCAGCAGTTCGGCGTCTTCATATTCGGCACGACTTATCACCCCAAGGCCATAAATCAGCTTCAGGCGTACAGAGAGATCGCCGAGCGGCCCGCTGCCCTCCAGCAAAGGCTCGACGGCGTATTTCACCGCGTAGTCGTCTTTACGGAACACCTGAAGCACCAGAATATTGACCGCTTCCGTTAACAGTTCGACGGTGGCGATCAGGAAGCTTCGTACGGTTTTGCCAGCATTCAGACGCTCAAGCACACGGTTTTCAAATGCTTGTGTTTCTTCCATCATTGCCTGCATATCTGACAGGAGTCGTAATGGGCGCGACGTTGGTCGCGCCAGGTTGTGCATCATTTTTCCGCGTTGTAGTCGTTAACGGCCTCCGCGACGACATCACTTGCGGCATCCAGGCCGGAAATCTGCGCCAGCGCGGCCTGCGGCCCCTTGTCGGCGATCAATGCCGCCAGCTCCTGCGCCTGCGGATCGTCTTCGCTACGGAAATGCATCGCCGCCGCAATCCCTTTCACCAGGTTGCGGTGCGGCAGACCGTATTCCAGTGTACCCAGCAGCGGCTTAATTAAACGGTCGCCGGCGCTCAGTTTGCGCAGCGGCTGACGGCCAACGCGCTCGACATCGTCTTTCAGGTACGGGTTCTCGAAACGTCCAAGAATTTTCTGGATATAAGCCGCGTGTTTCTGCGGGTCAAAGGCGTAACGTTTGATCAGCACCGCGCCGCTCTCTTCCATCGCGCCCTGCACGACGGCACGAATTTTCTCGTCGAGGATCGCGTCGCGAATCGTCTGGTGGCCCGCCAGTTTTCCGAGGTAGGCGGTTATAGCATGCCCGGTGTTCAAGGTGAAGAGCTTGCGTTCGACAAATGCCATCAGGTTATCAGTTAATTCCATTCCCGGGATAGTCGGCAGCGCGCCCTTGAACTGGGTCTCATCGACAATCCACTCGCTGAAGGTTTCCACGGTGACTTCCAGCGGGTCATGGGTGGCGGAAGCCGATGGCGGCACAATACGGTCAACGGCAGAGTCGACAAAGCCGATATGGGCTTCAACCCACGCTTTATCTTCTTCGGCCAGCGCGTTAAATACGTGGCCTTTTAACTGCGTGGTGCCGCGCACCATATTTTCGCAGGCGATAATGTTCAGCGGGCGTTCGGTGCCCTGCGCTTTGCGCTTCGCCAGCCCTTTGGCGATGGCCGGGGCGATGCGCTCGAGTACGACGGGACCGACGGCGGTGGTGACCAGATCCACCTCAGCGATCAGGTCCACAACCTCATCGCCGATGCTGCTGACGGCATTGACGCCGGAGACAGTATCCACCTGCTCATTCTCACCGACGACGTGAACCTGATAGCTATGACGGGCATTCAGGGCATCAAGTACGGTCTGATTGACATCGGCGAACGTCAGTTCGATGCCCGCGTCGGCCAGCAATTTACCGATAAAGCCACGTCCGATATTACCTGCGCCAAAATGTAATGCTTTCATAGTATTAACCTTCAATTAATGTTTTTACCTGAGAGGGCTGGGGTGAGGCTTTTCCCCTCACCCAAACCCTCTCCCAAAGGGAGAGGGAATGGACCGCTTTGGTTATTTATTCAACAGTGCCAGAACTTCGTCGACGCTGGTGGTTTTCGCCAGGCGCTCAATCACGGTTTCGTCATCCAGGGCGTTAGTCAGGCTGGTGATAACCTGAATATGCTCGTTGTTGCGGGCCGCGATGCCGATGACCAGACGGGCGACATCGTCTTCATCTTCCCCAAAGCGCACGCCTTCCGGGTACTGGCAGAAGACGACGCCGGTTTTCAGCACTCGGTCTTTCGCTTCGATGGTGCCGTGCGGTACCGCGATGGACTCGCCGAGATAGGTTGAGGTCAGTTTTTCGCGGTCCAGCATCGCCTGCACATATTCCGGCTCGACGTAGCCGCCTTTCACCAACTGCTCGCCGGCGAAGCGAATGGCTTCTTCTTTGGTGGCCGCTTTGCGACCGAGGAAGATGTTATCCGCGCCCAGCTGGAACAGGTTTTTGTCGCCATCATCAAAGCTGTCTTTCAGGCTATCGGTGACTTTGACTTCGTTGTCGATGTGCCGCTGGGCCGCGACCAGACGCTCGGTCAGGCTGGTGTACAGACCGCTGTCGAGGAAGTTGGTCAGCGAAATATGCTGCGCCTGCGGTACCTGGCGCATGGCGCGCTCGGTCAGGTCGCGGTGGGTGATGACCAGGTCAACATCCGGCGGCAGGTTATTGATTGCGCTGTTGGTGACCGAGATGTTGCTCAGTCCGGCATCCTGCACTTTCTTGCGCAGTACCCCGGCACCCATGGCGCTGGAGCCCATCCCGGCGTCGCAAGCGACGATGATTTTACGCACATGGCTCAGGTCGTTGGTCACATTACCGGCCGCCAGCGGGCTACCGCCTTTGGATTCCGCTTTCATGTCGTGCATACGACGCGTCGCGGCTTCGATATCGTCTTCTTCTTTTACCTTGCTGGTCTTCAGCAGAACCGCAGAGACCACGAAGGAGACTGCCATCGCTGCGATAATCGCGGCGATGTTAGCGAAGTAGGCCCCTTTCGGCGTCATCGCCAGCACTGCCAGGATAGAGCCCGGGGAAGCCGGAGAGACCAGACCGCCGTTGAGGATGGTCAGGGTGAAGACACCGGTCATCCCGCCGAGGATAACGGCCAGGATCAGACGCGGGTTCATCAGCACGTACGGGAAGTAGATTTCATGGATACCCCCCAGGAAGTGGATGATCGCCGCCCCGCCTGCAGACTGTTTTGCGCTGCCGCGGCCAAAGAACATGTACGCCAGCAGAACGCCCATCCCCGGACCCGGGTTAGCTTCAATCAGGAAGAAGATGGATTTACCCAGCTCGTGGGACTGCTGAATACCCAGCGGCGAGAAGATACCGTGGTTGATGGCGTTATTGAGGAACAGGATTTTTGCCGGTTCCACGAAGATAGACGCCAGCGGCAGCATGTCGTGCGCCACCATAAAGTTAACGCCAGCCGCCAGAATTTTCGACAGAACTTCAACCGCCGGGCCGATGCCGAGGAAGGCCAGGATGGCAAGGATCATCCCGATGATGCCAGCGGAGAAGTTATTCACCAGCATTTCAAAACCGGATTTGATCTTACCGTCTACCCAGTTATCGAACTTCTTGATGCAGTAGCCGCCCAGCGGGCCGGCAATCATTGAGCCGAGGAACATCGGCATATCCGCGCCGACGATAACGCCCATGGTGGTGATCGCCCCGACCACGCCACCACGTTCGCCGCCGACTAATTTACCGCCGGTGTAACCGATCAGCAGGGGCAGCAGGTAGGTGATCATCGGACCGACCAGCTTCGCCAGCGTTTCGTTTGGCAACCACCCTGTCGGAATGAAAAGCGCGGTGATGATACCCCACGCGATAAACGCGCCGATATTCGGCATCACCATATTGCTGAGGAAACGACCAAAGCTTTGCACCTTGATCTTGATATCGGATGACATAAAACACCCCTTCTTCTGTTTTGCGTATCGCGCAGGCTAAAAGCCCGAGGTTTGTTGTTAATGTGGCGGCAGAGGTAGCCGGACCCTGATTGATAGTGCGAAATCTGGCACTGAATCGTTAAGCTGTCCAGCCAGCGCCCTTTTGTGTGATACGGATCACATGAATATAGGGGGCAAAGCGGTTTTTGTAGTGATGTTGATCACATAACGCCTGTGTAAAAAAACAACACAGCGCCTTTTTAGCCGCTGATCTGCCTTTTTGTGTGATATTTGTCACAATTTTGTTTCGTGGTTTTGTTGTTTGTTTGTGATTTTGATCACAAAAAATTTCGCGGGGGATTTTCGCCGCTGTGATCTCGGCCCGGTTTTGCTTCCACGTCGGGATGACTCTGTAACTAAGCAACCTTAACTGCTGAATAACTTTTTTACGCCGGATGGCAAAAATGAAAGGCGTGAATTATGCTCAAAATAGCGGCCCGAATGTCAGTGGGTCGTGAATAAAATTCATATAAATTATTAGCGTAAAGCCGAGGGAATTATGTTTCTCAATTATTTTGCGCTGGGCGTTCTGATCTTCGTTTTTCTGGTCATTTTTTATGGAATTATCATTATTCACGATATTCCTTATTTGATCGCCAAAAAACGCAACCACCCTCATTCCGATGCTATTCATGTCGCCGGATGGGTCAGTCTTTTTACTCTCCACGTCATCTGGCCGTTTTTATGGATTTGGGCCACGTTGTACCAGCCTGAGCGCGGCTGGGGCATGCAGCATAAGGTGAATACGGACCCTGACGAACCTGAAAAAGAGACCGATATACAACAGCTTCGCCAACGACTGAGCGACCTTGAACACCAGGTGGCGGCCATCCAGCGGCCACAGTCCACCTCTGCGGCGGAGAAATAATCTATGGATCTGTTGATAATTTTGACCTACGTGGCCATCGCCTGGTCGATATTTAAAATCTTCAAAATACCGGTAAATAAATGGACGGTACCTACCGCGGCGCTGGGGGGGGTATTTATTGTTAGCGCGCTTATTTTATTAATGAACTATAACCACCCGTACACCTTTCTGGCGCAAAAGGCGGTGATATCTATTCCTATTACGCCGCAGGTTACCGGAGTGGTTGACAGCGTCACTGACAAAGCGAATCAGCGCGTCAGAAAGGGCGAGGTGCTTTTTACTATTGACCCGGCGCGCTATCAGGCGCGGGTCGACCGTCTGCAGGCCGACCTGGTGACGGCGCGGCACAGTATTAACACCCTCAAGGCGCAGCTCTCTGAAGCCCAGGCCAACACCACCCGCGTGTCGGCGGAACGCGATCGCTTATACAAGGACTATCAGCGCTACCTGAAAGGGAGCCAGGCGCGGGTGAACCCGTTCTCGGAAAGCGACATTGATAACGCCAGGCAGAATTATCTTGCCCAGGATGCGCTGGTCAAGGCGTCGGTAGCGGAGCAGGCGCAGATCCAGAGCCAGCTGGACAGCATGATCAATGGCGAGCAGTCGCAAGTGGTTAGCCTGCGCGCCCAACTGGCGGAGGCGAAATACAATCTCGACCAGACCACTGTGCGGGCGCCCAGCGATGGGTATATCACCCAGGTGCTGATCCGCCCGGGGACCTATGCCGCCTCGCTGCCGCTGCGCCCGGTAATGGTATTTATCCCGGAGCAAAAACGGCTGATCGTCGCCCAGTTTAGGCAAAACTCCCTGTTAAGGCTGGAGAAAGGAGACGATGCGGAAGCGGTGTTTAATGCTCTGCCCGGGCAGGTGTTCCACGGCAAACTGGTGAGCATTTTACCGGTGGTGCCGGGGGGAAGTTATCAGGCGCAAGGGGCGTTGCAGTCGCTGACCGTGACGCCGGGCAGTGATGGCGTGCTGGCGACCATTGAGCTCGACCCCAATGCCGAAATTGATGCGCTACCCGATGGCATCTACGCGCAGGTGGCAGTCTACTCCGACCATTTCACCCACGTCTCGGTAATGCGTAAAGTGCTGCTGCGCATGACCAGCTGGATGCACTACCTCTATCTCGATCATTAATGCGATCGGCGGCAGGTTGAGCGGGATGCTCACCTGCCTTTTGCCCCGCCCTGAGCCATACTCATATCTTTGTTGGCGATAATTTGTTGGCGATAAGGAGCAGGCTATGAAACTGATCGGCAGCTACACCAGTCCCTTTGTGCGCAAAATCTCCGTGATCCTGCTGGAAAAGCGCATCCCTTTTGAGTTTGTCAACGAATCCCCCTACAGCGAAAGCAACGGTGTGGCGCGCTATAATCCGCTGGGCAAAGTGCCGGCGCTGGTGACGGACGACGGTGAGTGCTGGTTTGACTCCCCGGTCATCGCCCAGTATCTGGAGCTGCTGGGCGTGGCGCCGCCGATGATCCCCGCCGACCCCAGAGCCGCTCTCAGGATGCGTCAGCTTGAAGCGCTGGCGGATGGGGTCATGGAGGCCGCCCAGGCGCTGGTGCGCGAAAAAGCCCGCCCTGGCGCGCAGCAGTCAGAACAAGAGCTGCTCCGCCAGCGGGAGAAAGTGGCTCGTGGCCTCGACAGGCTGGAAGCCTGCGCGGCAGATGGAACGCTGCGCGGCGACGAGGTCAATCTGGCGACCATTTCCACGGCCTGCGCCATTGCTTATCTGAACTTTCGCCGGGTAGCGCCCGGCTGGTGCGCCACCCGGCCGCAGCTGGTGAAGCTGGTGGATGCGTTGTTCCAGCGCGCCAGCTTTGCGCGTACCGAACCGCCGCGGACTTGACCCAGGCAGGTAACAGTTTGCGCAGGGAGGCGTTACAATCGCCACTGATTGTTGACTCCCTCTCCCGTCGGGAGGGGGGAAAATAACTTACCGCCAGGCCCATTCATGACTACCGATATTCGTGCGCTTTATACCCGGCTTCCGGCCATTGACCGCTTACTACGCGACCCCGCTTTTTCTCCCCTGCTGGCGCAGCACGGCCATTCGCAGGTGGTGGCGCAGCTGCGCCAGATGCTGGATGAGGCACGGGAACAGATTAGCCAACGGCAGACGCTTCCTGACTGGAGCCATGACTGGCTGCACGCCTGCGCGCAGCGGCTCACCGCCGGCCAGCAGAGCGCTCTGCGTCCGGTGTTTAATCTCACTGGTACGGTGTTGCATACCAATCTCGGGCGCGCCATTCAGGCGGAGTCGGCCGTGGAGGCGGTCGCCAGCGCGATGCGCGCGCCGGTGACGCTCGAATATGATCTCGACGACGCCGGGCGCGGCCATCGCGATCGCGCCATTGCTGATCTGCTGTGCCAGATCACCGGCGCGGAAGATGCCTGCATTGTGAACAACAACGCGGCGGCCGTTCTGTTGATGCTGGCGGCCACCGCCAGCGGCCGCGAAGTGGTGGTCTCCCGCGGCGAACTGGTGGAGATCGGCGGGGCATTTCGCATTCCCGACGTGATGCGCCAGGCGGGTTGTCAGCTGCACGAAGTGGGTACCACCAACCGCACCCATGCCAAAGACTATCGCCAGGCGGTGAATGACAATACTGCGCTGCTGATGAAGGTTCACACCAGCAACTACAGTATTGAGGGCTTTACCAAAGCCGTCGACGAAGCGGAGCTGGCGGCCATTGGCCGCGAACTGGACGTCCCGGTGGTGGCTGACCTGGGCAGCGGGTCGCTGGTGGATCTCAGCCAGTATGGCCTGCCGAAGGAGCCGATGCCGCAGGAGATGATCGCCGCCGGGGTGAGCCTGGTCAGTTTCTCTGGCGACAAGCTGCTCGGCGGCCCGCAGGCCGGAATTATCGTCGGCAAACGCGCGCTGATTGCCCGGCTGCAAAGCCATCCGCTGAAGCGGGCCCTGCGCGCGGATAAAATGACCCTCGCGGCGCTGGAAGCCACGCTGCGCCTCTATCAGCACCCGGAGGTGCTGACGGAGAGATTACCGACGCTGCGCTTGCTCACCCGTCCGGCGGAAGAGATCCGTCGGCTGGCTGAACGCCTGCAGCCTGACCTGGCGGCACACTATGCTGATTTTGCCGTCAGCGTGGCAGCCTGCCAGTCGCAGATTGGCAGCGGCTCGTTACCCGTCGACCGCCTGCCCAGCGCGGCATTGACTTTTACCCCGCATGACGGCCGCGGCAGCCGGCTGGCGGCACTGGCGGCCCGCTGGCGCGCACTGCCGTGCCCGGTGATTGGCCGCATTGATGACGGTCGGCTCTGGCTGGACCTGCGCTGTCTGGAAGATGAAACCCGGTTTATGGAGATGTTGTTACGATGATTATTGCCACCGCTGGACATGTTGACCACGGCAAAACGACGCTGCTGCAGGCGATAACCGGCGTGAATGCCGATCGTCTGCCGGAAGAGAAAGCGCGGGGAATGACGATCGATCTCGGCTATGCCTACTGGCCGCAGCCGGACGGGCGGGTGCTGGGATTTATTGACGTTCCCGGGCACGAAAAGTTTTTGTCCAACATGCTGGCGGGGGTGGGGGGTATTGACCATGCGCTGCTGGTGGTGGCCTGCGATGACGGGGTGATGGCGCAAACCCGCGAACACCTGGCGATCCTGCAGCTGACCGGAAAGCCGACGCTGACCGTGGCGCTGACCAAAACGGACCGCGTGGCGGCCGACAGGGTGGCGGAGGTGCAGGCGGAGGTCGAGCAGACCCTGCGCGAGCTGGGCTTTGACGCCGTCGCTTTCTTTCCCACCGCGGCGGCGGAAAACATCGGTATTGCCGAACTGCGCAGCCATCTGCTGCAGCTTGCGGAGCGCCCCCACCCGCAGCAGCAGCGGTTTCGCCTGGCGCTGGACCGCGCTTTTACCGTCAAAGGCGCGGGGCTGGTGGTCACCGGGACGGCGCTCTCCGGCGAAGTACGGGTCGGGGATACCCTGTGGCTCACCGGCGTGAACACGCCGATGCGCGTGCGTGGTCTGCATGCCCAGAATCAAGCGGTTGAGCAGGCGCACGCCGGGCAGCGCATTGCGCTGAATATTGTCGGCGATGCGCAGAAAGAGGCAGTGCACCGCGGCGACTGGCTGTTGTCCTCACCGCCGCCGGAGCCTGCAGAACGGGTGATTGTCGAGCTGCAGTGCCATACGCCGCTCAGCCAGTGGCAGCCGCTGCATATTCACCACGCTGCCAGCCACATTACCGGCCGGGTGTCGCTCCTCGAGGGCAATCTGGCGGAGCTGGTGCTGGATACCCCGCTGTGGCTGGCGGATAACGACCGGCTGGTGCTCCGCGATATCTCTGCGCGTATGACGCTGGCCGGCGCACGGGTGGTGACGCTGGATCCTCCGCGCCGCGGCAAACGTAAACCGGAATATCTGCAGTGGCTGCACGCTCTGGCGGCGGTCGGCGCTGACGATGCGCAGGCGCTTGAGCTGCATCTGCAGCGGGATGCCGTCCGGCTTGAGCGCTTCGCCTGGGCACGGCAGCTCAGCGAAGCCGGAATGGCGGCCTTGATCCAGCGACCGGACTATCTGCAGGCCGGACAGCGCCTGCTCAGTGCCCCGCTTGCCGCCCGCTGGCAGCGAAAATTGCTGGAAGCCCTGGCGCGCTACCATGAGCAGCATCGCGACGAGCCTGGTCCGGGCCGGGAGCGCCTGCGTCGCATCGCGCTGCCGATGGAAGATGAAGCGCTGGTGCTGCTGCTGATTGAGCAGATGCGCGAGAGCGGCATAGTCCACAGCCATCACGGCTGGCTGCATTTGCCGGAGCATAAAGCCGGGTTTACCGACGAGCAGCAGGCGGTCTGGCAGAAGGTGGAAACCCTGTTCGGCGATGACCCCTGGTGGGTGCGCGATCTCGCGCGCGAAGTCCATGTTGAAGAGTCCCTGATGCGCGCGGTGCTGCGCCAGGCGGCGCAGCAGGGGATGATTACCGCGATCGTCAAGGATCGTTACTACCGCAACGATCGCATTGTGCAGTTCGCCCAGCGGGTGCGCGAGCTGGATCAGCTGCGCGGATCAACCTGCGCCGCGGATTTCCGCGATACCTTAAACGTCGGGCGGAAGCTGGCGATCCAAATCCTGGAGTATTTCGATCGGATTGGCTTCACCCGCCGTCGCGGTAACGATCATATCCTGCGCGATAAAGCATTGTTTCTGTAATCATTAACGTCGGTTCCCCGGCGTCATGCCGGGGAAGAGAGGCGGTTGGCGTCAGTTTTGCCCGTAATAGGCGTTCGCGCCGTGCTTGCGCAAATAGTGTTTATCCAGCAATACCGACTGCATCTCCGGCAACTGAGGCGAGAGCTGGCGCGAGAACAGCCCCATATACGCGCACTCCTCAAGCACCACGGCGTTATGTACGGCGTCTGCGGCGTCTTTTCCCCAGGCGAACGGACCGTGTGAATGGACAAGTACCGCCGGAACCTGTGCCGGATCGAGGCGCCGTTCTTCAAAGGTCTGAATAATCACTTCGCCGGTCTGATACTCATATTCCCCGTTAATTTCCTCTTCGGTCATCAGGCGGGTACAGGGGATCGTGCCATAGAAGTAGTCGGCGTGGGTGGTGCCCCAGGCGGGCAGATCGAGACCCGCCTGCGACCAGATCGTCGCGTGGCGGGAGTGGGTATGCACGATCCCGCCGATCTGCGGATAACGGCGATAGAGTGCCAGATGGGTCGGCGTGTCCGATGAAGGCTTTTTGCCGCCGGCCACTACTTTGCCGCTGGCGATCTCGACCACCACCATATCCTCGGCGGTCATCACGTCGTATTCCACGCCGGAAGGTTTGATCACCATCAGCGTGCGTGTTTCATCGACCGCGCTGACGTTGCCCCAGGTAAACGTCACCAGCTGGTGTGCCGGGAGCGCCAGGTTGGCCGCCAGCACGTCGGCTTTGAGCTGTTCTAACATGCGAATCCTCCTTCCTGCATCCGCGCTTCTATCCAGCGCCGGGCTTGAATAATTTCCAGTACCGGCTCTTTGGCTTTTTCCGTCCACATCTCAATCAGAAATGCGCCGCGATAGTTCAGCTCATGCAGCGTTTTGAAGATGCCGACGAAATCCACACAGCCTTCGCCAAACGGTACGTCGCGGAACTGACCGGGGCTCTGCGCGGTCACCGGCTGGGTATCTTTTAAATGAATGGCGGCGATGCGATCGATACCCAGCTTCAGCTCGGCGGTGACGTCGTTTCCCCAGGCGCTAAGATTGCCCACGTCCGGGTAGACCGAGAACCACGGCGAGGCGAGCATCTCATCCCACTTTTTCCATTTGCTGATGGAGTTCATAAAAGCGGTATCCATGATCTCCACCGCCAGCATCACCTGCGCCGCTGCGGCCTGTTCCACTGCCCACGCCAGCCCTTCGGCAAAGCGCTGTTGGGTACCTTCATCATGCGCTTCGTAATAGACGTCATACCCTGCCAGCTGAATGGTGCGGATGCCAAGATCGCGCGCCAGACGGATGGCTTTGGTCATGATCTCTCGTGCCCGCTGGCGCACGGCCGCATCGCGGCTGCCAAAAGGGAAACGGCGATGCGCGGAGAGGCACATCGACGGGACCGCCACGCCGGTTTCCAGCATAGCGGTGACCAGCGAGGCGCGCTGCGCTGGGCTCCAGTCGAGACGCGACAGCCGCTCGTCGGTCTCATCCACCGACATCTCGACGAAATCGAAACCGCAGCTTTTCGCCAGCACCAGCCGTTCCGGCCAGCTGAGATCTTTCGCCAGTGCTTTCTCATAGATCCCTAACGGATGGTTACGCATGCTTATCTCCCCAGATAGCGTCGATCTGCGCATGGAACGCCGCGGCGACCTGCGCCGGTTGTGGCGCGCCCGCTAGCGCGCGTCCGGCAATAAACGCTTTCACCTGAATATCTTTGAACAACGGCAGATCGGCCGGGGTGATGCCGCCGGTGATCGACAGCTGAAGGCCGATATCTGAGAGCGCTTTCATCCGCGCCAGATCGACGTCACTCCACTGTTGTCCGCTGGCCTGGGCATCGCGGCCGCGATGGTAAATCGCCTGGCGGACGCCGGTGCGGTACCAGGCGCGAGCGTCATCCAGCGTCCAGTTGCCAAACAACTCCATCTGTATTTCACCGCCGCAGCTTTGCGCGACGGCGTGGCCCTTTTCCACCGTGGCGAGGGGCGCGGCGCAGATGATGGTCATCCAGTTGGCGCCAGCGGCAAAAGCCTGCTGAGCCAGCGTTTCTCCCGCATCGGCAACCTTCCAGTCGGCGACGATGATTTTATCCGGACATTGGGCGCGCAGGGCTTTCACCGCGCTAAGGCCTTCTGTTAAACAGAGGATGGTGCCGGCTTCAACGATATCGACGTGGTCCTGTAACAGGGCGACATCGCGGCTGGCCGCTTCAAGGCGGGTATGGTCGAGCGCCAGTTGCAGTAAGGGTCGGCTCATAATGCATGCTCCTTAATACGGGCGTGATAGCCCTGTAGTGCTTCAATCAAATGTTGGTAATGGCAATATTTTTGCTGGTAGCGCGCGTGGGTGGCCATGTCAGGCAGCAGCGTGCGCACCGGGTGCTGAAGGTGGCGGCAGGCATCGTTGAAATCACGATAAACGCCAGTGCCGACCCGGGCGGCGAGCGCGGCGCCAAAGCAGCCGGTCTCCTCTACCTGCGGCAGCTCGACGCGCAGGCCGCTGACGTCCGCCAGCATTTGCATCCAGACGTCGGAGTGCGCCGGGCCGCCGGTGACGCGCAGGGCCTGCACGTGGGTAAAGCGTTCGCGCATGCGGTTGAGGTGGGTCATGTGGCTGAACACCACGCCCTCATAGACCGCCTGCAGCAGATGCGCGCGGGTGTGGAGCGCCTGCATGCCATAGAAGCCGCAGGTCATCTCCAGCCCGGCGTTGCTGCCGTAGAGAAACGGCAGAAAAAAGAGGTCGCTACCGGCCTTTGGCAGGCCGGCGACGGCCTGATTGATATCGTCAAAAGAGAGTTCGCCCCACTGGGCGGTGAACCATTCGAGGTTGCCCGACGAGGTGGGGCTGGCTTCGTGAACAATGTACTGCCCGTCGTTGACGTAGCGGCCGTAGACGTAAGGGTGCGCTTCATGGTCGCGCAGGCCGCGGGTGATCCCGCTGGTGACGGCCCAGGTGCCCATCACCGCGTTGAGCGTGAATTCATCCTTGATACCGGCGCAGAGTGCGGTGGAGACCACATCAAACAGACCGCCGACGACGGGGGTTCCCGCCGCCAGACCGGTGATGGCGGCTGCCTGAGCGGTGATCTCCCCGCCTTTTTCTGCAGAACCGATGAGGGGCGGCAGCGCACCGTCAATTTCGCCGATACCCAACCATTGGGTCAGACGCGGGTCGTACTGGCCGCTGGTCATGTTGTAGAGATTGGATTCAGAGATGTTGCTCTCTTCGCACCCTTTCACGCCGGTCAGGCGCCAGCGCAGATAGTCATGGCCCATCATCACGCAGCCAATTTGCGCGTAGCGCTGTGGTTCATGTTCTTTCACCCAGCGCAGCAGCGAGGCGGGATGTCCAGTCCACAGAGTCTGGCGGGTGACGGGATAGAGCTTTTCCGGGATCCCATCCTGTTGCCAGCGCTGGACGATCGCCAGCGCCCGGCGGTCGGAAGAGAGCATGGCATGGCCCAGCGGGCGATCCTGTTTATCAAGCAGGAACAGCCCCTTGCCCTGCGCGGAGATGCCCACGCCTTTAATTTGTTCACCGCAGATACCGGTACGTCGTAACAGCCCGGCGATGGTGGCGGCGCACTGCTGCCAGAGCTGGTCCATGTCACGCTCGGCATAACCTGGCAAAGGCGACAGCGTCTGCAGTGATTGTCGGTTAATGCCATGTTCACGGCCTTGCGCGTCATATAATCCGGCTTTCAGATAGGTACCACCGCAGTCAATGCCCAGCCAGAAGCGTGCTTTCTCACTCATTTTTTATCTCTCAATGTTGCCGGATGGCGCTGCGCTTAGCCGGCCTGCGGGAAGATGACCCACAGGCCTGGCGCTTTTTTAGGCGGCGTGCTTCCGCGAGTTCACTGTATTGACGGGCGTGGCGCCGGCATCGCATTTCGCCGGCAGCAGCACAGCCATCAGCGCGGCCAGAGCCAGGGAGATAGCCAGGCAATACACCCCCGCGTCTTTGCTGTAGAGGGTGATCAGTACGCCCACCGCGTAGGGACCGCAGAAGCCGCCGAGGTTGCCGAGGGCGTTGATAACCCCGCGCGCGCCGCCGGCCATTTCAGCGCTGAACAGCCTTGCCGGAATGGTCCAGAACACGC
Organism: Klebsiella sp. K-Nf6; assembly: GCF_002806655.1. Taxonomy (NCBI): domain Bacteria; kingdom Pseudomonadati; phylum Pseudomonadota; class Gammaproteobacteria; order Enterobacterales; family Enterobacteriaceae; genus Klebsiella; species Klebsiella sp. K-Nf6. The sequence goes on from NZ_PIBN01000003.1 coordinate 137,075, forward strand.
CAGCCGCCGATTGCAGGAAGAACCCGCAGCCGACCAGCGCGGCGTAGGACAGCCAGATCTGATTCTTCAGCGCCACCGACAGGAACATGCACAGGGCAAAGCCAATCAGCGGCAGGCAGACAAACAGCTTGCGTTTGCCGGTGCGATCCGAGAGGGAGGAGAACAGGAACATGCCGGCAATGGCGCCGACGTAGGGCAGAATGGCGAGCACCCCGACCTGGCCCATGCTGCTGTGGGTCAGCTCTTTGAGGATGGTGGGCAGCCATAAGGTGTAGCCGTAAATCCCGGTCTGATAGAAGAAGTTCAGCGCGATAAGCTGCCACATGGTTTTATCGGAAAGCACTGCGCTGAGCGAAGCGTTTTTCACCTCGGTTCCGGCAATCGCCTTTTGTTCTGCGGCCAGCGTTTCCACCAGATAGTGCTTCTCGGCATCAGAGATCCAGCGCGCTTCCTGTGGGCGGTCATAGACGGTATAGGCCCAGAGCAACAGAACGGCCACTGAGAGCAAACCTTCGATAATGAACAGCCAGCGCCAGTCGAGTACGGTGATGATCCATCCCGAAAGCGGGGCGGTGATAATCCCGGCGATGGGAACAAACATAATGACAATGGCGTTAGCGCGCCCGCGTTCGGCGTCCGGGAACCAGTTGCTGATCATGGTCAGCACCACCGGGAGCATACCGCCTTCTGCGACCCCCAGCAGGAAGCGCAGCACCAGCAGCTGATACTGGTTGGTGATTAATCCCGTCAGGACGGAGATCACCGCCCAGGCGACTAGCGACCAGCCAATAAACTTCTTGCCGCTTCCGTGAACGGCAATTTTGCCGCCGGGAACCTGTAAGAACAGATAACCAATAAAGAAAATACCACCTGCCAGTCCCGCCATGGTGGCGGAAATACCCAGTTCTGCATCCATGCCGCCCGGCATCGCAAAGGCGATATTGACGCGGTCCATATAAGAGATAATACAGGCGATCAGAATGGGTGGAATAATTCGCAGCCAACGCTGACGAGGGATATTTTTTAGTCCTGGTCGAGAGGTCATATTCATAGTTGTAGCCTCGTAGAGTAAGTGTTCTGTTTTTTATTATTGTTGTGCTTTATTTAAGGCAGTAATGCCGTCGCGTAATATCGCTATGCGATGATTGACGTCCGCATCAGGATTAATTTCCAGTAATTTAATACCGAGAAATTGCAAGGGCTTGCTGTCAGTACAGGCTAATAATTCACGCACATGTGTGTGGGTCATTAAACTTTCTGCACAGAAGGGGGAGAACGGTGCGTGTAAATCCTGCCATTCACCGTATTCGCCATGTTGCGTGGTACCGGAGAACATCAGTGCGCCAAGCTTACCGGCCTGGCTGGCCTGCCGGGTATGGGCCAGCGGCAGGGTGGTGTCCTGGCCTTCAATGGCAGAGCGTGCCCAGTTAATGCCAACGCTGATCTCATAACCGGCAAGGGTTTCCAGCACATTATCTAAAGGCAGAAATCCCTTGCGCGGCGCGGGACCGGTCATCGCATCGCAATGTTCCAGCACCAGGTCGCACGACCAGTCCCAGCTGGCGACTTCCTTCAGCGAACGGGCAAAGGCGTCGGTAGCCTGGGCGACGTTAGGGTTGCTGGCGCAAGGGGCGGCATGGAGCTCAAGCGCCACGATTTTCCCGGCGTTTGCCGCATTGATCGTGTTGATTTTCTGGTAAAGGTGGCGATAGTACGCCACGCAGGCTTTACGCTGGTCTTCGTCGCTGGATGCCAGCCCAAAGCCGCCGTGACCTCCGCGGCGGCGCATGGTTTCCATAATCGCTGTGACGACGATTTGCCAGTCGGCAGGCGTATGGCGCAATAACCACTCGTCGCCCAGTGGGTGGAGATGTTCAAGACAGGGCTGCTCCAGCCCCCGAATATCCGGGGTGTCGGCCAGTTGCCGCCAGAATGCTTTTTCTTCGTCTTCACTTTTCTGGTGAAAAGAGGGTGCACAGGGATACGCACCGATAATATAACCGGTATTATTTTTCATAATGTGCTCCTGAATATAATGCTTTTATAAAGCGTCGATGGCCACTTTAACCACGATTTTTCTGATCGGCGTGGCGACCGACTTATGGCATCCGGGGCGATGAACATCCTGTGGGAAAAATATGACGTAGCTTCCCGGGATCATTTCAAGGAATGATTCATGTTCGCAGCCGTGAAAGAAAATAATATCGCGCTGTGCTAATAGCGATTCGCTAATGGCGTTATTACCGTTATCAATAGCGAAACCTATTTTCTCTTCGCCCCAGGCCAGAAATTGGATATCCAGATAGCGGCGATGCACTTCCGGGCGATTTTCGGCAACTTCGCGAGTGGTTAAGTCGATAATCTGCGCGAAGATATTTTTGCCGTCGATCTCCACGACGCCGGGGGCCAGTTTGCTGAAATCGGTGCTGCGCAGGAAATCCAGGGCTCGCTCAATTGCCGCAGGCAACCGACACGGATTAGGCTGCGTGATATGTCCAAAGATCATGGCTTAACTCCTTACAGCGCCTGAATTTTCGCCCAGACGCTGTCATCGACGGTGATACCGTCGCGACGATTCTCTTCCAGCAGGCGGGTAAACTCATGGCCGGGTAAACGGACGGCCACGTTTTCATCGGCCCGTTCGGCGGTGGTGATGAAATCCATAATCCGTTGCAGCTTGGCATCGCGGGTTGCGCCGTCGATAAGCTTATCGACCTCAATGGCGATAAAAATCTGCGAAACGCCATATTCATCGCTGTTTTCCTGGGTCACTTCGGCAACAGAAGATCCATTGGAAAGCAGGGTAGCGATCATATCCAGCACGATCGACAGGCCGGATCCTTTCCAGTAGCCCATGGGCAAAATGCGGCGATTTTTCTCGATGACGCCCGGTTCTTTGGTCAGATTGCCCTCATCGTCGAATCCGCCGTCTACCGGCAGTTCACGGCCCGCCAGGCGGTTCACCTCCAGCATGCCGTAGGAGAACATCGACATCGACATATCCACCATGGTGATTGGTGTGGAAGGAATGGCGACGATCAGCGGGTTGGTACCGATACGGCACTCTTTGGCGCCCCACGGCGGCATCACGGCGATGGAGTTGGTCCAGCAGATGCCGATGTAGCCTTTTTCCGCTGCCTGCCAGCCGTAGCTCCCCCCGCGCATCCAGTGGTTGGCGTTCCGCAGCGCCACCAGCCCAATGCCGTGATCGGATGCCAGCTCAATGGCCCGGTCCATCATCTTTTTTGCCGTCAGGTTGCCGATGGACCGCTGGGCGTCCCACTGCTCAATCGCGCCGAGGCTGGTAATACGCTGCGGTTTGGCTTCAGGGATGATATCGCCATTGTCCAGTTGCTGGATAAAGCGGGGAAAGCGGTTCACGCCGTGTGAATAGACGCCGGATTCCGTGGTGCGGGCGAACATGTCCGCGCAGGCATCGGCGGTTTCCGCCGCCACGCCGCGTTTAAGCAGTACCTGATTGAAGGCCTCTTTTAACTGCGAAAAAGTTACTTTCATACGTGTTTCCCTGGTGAGTTTTGATCGCTTTTTTATCGTTAAATTTCATAATGCGAAATCTGATTTCAAATATAACGATCAAAATTTGTCAGATCAACGGCAGGGGTGTTTTTTAAAAACAATAAAAATCAATTGGTTATGTTTTTTGATCTCAGATCGTGAACTGACACACACTTTGCGCTACCATCAGAACGCAACGAAAGGGGAGCGGAAGCGATGGTGATGAAAGAGAGCGAGACAGGGCAAGACAAAGAGAGGCCGGCGGGAAGTCAGAGCCTGTTCCGTGGACTGATGTTGATTGAAATCCTGAGCAACTATCCAAATGGCTGCCCGCTGGCGCATCTGTCAGAGCTGGCGGGGCTGAATAAAAGCACGGTCCATCGATTGCTGCAGGGCTTGCAGTCCTGCGGGTATGTCACGCCAGCGCCGGCGGCGGGTAGCTATCGGCTCACCACCAAGTTCATCGCGGTTGGACAGAAGGCGCTGTCCTCGCTGAATATCATTCATGTGGCGGCCCCCCATCTTGAAACGCTTAATCTGGCGACGGGCGAGACGGTGAACTTTTCCAGTCGGGAAGACGATCATGCGATCCTGATTTACAAGCTCGAGCCGACAACCGGAATGCTGCGTACCCGTGCTTACATTGGTCAGCATATGCCGCTCTACTGTTCCGCGATGGGGAAGATTTACATGGCGTTCGGCCATCCTGATTATGTTGAGCATTACTGGAATACTCATCAGGATATTATTCAGCCGCTGACCCGCAACACCATCACCGGCTTACCGGCCATGCATGATGAGCTGGCGCAGATCCGTGAACGTAACATGGCCATGGATCGGGAAGAGAATGAGCTGGGGGTGTCCTGTCTGGCGGTGCCGGTTTTTGATATTCACCAGCGCGTGCCCTACGCCATCTCTATTTCCCTGTCGACGTCGCGCCTCAAGCAGATAGGCGAAAAGAACTTGTTAAAACCGCTGCGTGAGACCGCGGAGGCGATCTCGCGTGAACTGGGTTTCACGGTGCGTGAAGCGTCAGGCAAATGACCACATCCTGCAGGCCATCTGACAAAAAACAGCGCTGATTCCATTCAGGATCAAAGCGCGGGCAGGGACTATTCTGGCACCCTGCGGTTTTATCCCCAGGGAGCAGAGGATGAACCAGTTTCTTATTGCCAATGCCCAGCGGTGTATTGGCTGTCGTACCTGTGAAGTGGCTTGTGCGGTGGCGCACCAGCAGGCGCAAGATGTCGCCGCCCTGTCGACGAACCATTTCGCGCCGCGTATCCAGGTGGTGAAAAGCGGTGACATATCGACGGCGACGGCGTGCCGGCAATGCGAGGATGCGCCCTGCGCCAGCGTTTGCCCGCAAGGGGCGATTCAGCGCGACAATGACGTCTGGTGGGTCGACCAGCGGCGCTGCATCGGCTGCAAAAGTTGCATGGTGGCCTGCCCGTACGGCGCGATGACCGTTACGGTAGTGAATCAGCAGGCGCAGGCGCTGAAATGCGATTTGTGCCATCACCGCGCTGAAGGACCAGCCTGCGTGGCCGCCTGCCCGACGCAGGCGCTGCGGGTGATGGTTCCCGCGGAGCTGGAAGCGCTATGCGCGCAAAAACGCCAGCGACTGGCGCTGGCGTGAGCGGGGTCGCTGACGGGCGTTACCCGCCCGCGGCGTCAGAGGCTATGCTTCCTGTTCGCGCCAGGCGAATTCAATCTCTTCGGCGAGAATTTTCACCCCGGCCTCAATTTTTTGCGGATCGGGCACATAGTTCATGCGCATACACTGGTGGGTGTGCGGCCACGGCTTATCCAGACCCGGGAAGAAGTAATCCCCTGGCACCATCAGCACGCCGCGCTTTTTCAGCCGCTGATACAGCAGCTCGGTGGAGACCGGCAGGTCCTTAAACCACAGCCAGAGGAAAATGGCCCCCTCCGGTTTGTGGATCAGGCAGCGCTCCTCCGGCAGATATCGGCGAATAATGGCGATGGTTTCCTGCACCCGCTGGTAATAGAAGGGCTTGATCACCGTCTCTGACAGACGCAGCAGATCCTGTCGTTTAATCATTTCGCACATCATTGCCGGCCCGATGCCGCCAGGGGCGAGGCTGATAATGCCGTTCATGTTGCTGATGGCGGTGATGATTTTCTCGTTGGCGATGATAATCCCGCAGCGGCTGCCCGGCAGGCCCAGTTTGGACAGGCTCATACACAGCACGATGTTTGGATTCCACAGCGGTCGGGCGTCGCTAAAGATAATGCCCGGGAACGGCACGCCGTAGGCGTTATCAATCACCAGCGGGACCCCGTGCTGATTCGCCAGCGCATCCAGTTTGATCAGCTCTTCATCAGTGATGACGTTGCCAGTCGGGTTGGTGGGACGCGAGACGCAGATCATCCCCGTCTCTTCCGTCACCTGCAGATGTTCAAAATCAACATGGTACTTAAACTGGCCTTCCGGCAGCAGTTCGATGTTCGGCCGGGTGGCAACGAACAGATCCTCTTCCAGACCGGCATCGGCGTAACCGATATATTCCGGCGTCAGTGGGAACAGTACCTTACGCGTGGTGCCATCTGCCCGACGGCCTGCAAACAGATTAAATAAGTAGAAAAATGCGCTCTGACTGCCGTTTGTTAGCGCAATATTCTGTGGTTCGATCTCCCAGCCCAGCTCGTCGCGCAGCATGTTCGCCAGCAGGCTCAGCAGCTCGCTTTTGCCCTGCGGCCCATCATAATTACAAAGCGCATCAAGGGCTTTGCCATTATCCAGCATGTCGGACAGCAGCTGCTGGAAGTAGTCATTCATTTCCGGGATCTGAGCGGGGTTGCCGCCGCCCAGCATAATAGCGCCCGGCGTGCGCAGACCGTCATTAAGGTCTTCCATCAAGCGGGTGATGCCTGAATGACGGGTGAATTTGTCGCCGAAAAGGGAAAATGTCATCGCGAATAGTCTATCGGTGGTTCTGGAAAGTGGCTAACCATAACGCCAGCGCTAGCGTGGTGCAAATCGGCGGGAGGAGGCGGCTTTTTATCTTTATCCTGTGAATTGCTATTTTGTTAGCGTTTTGTTCTGAATGGCTCCCCGCCAGGGCGGAGAGCCACTTGTGGATTACTGCTGCTGTCCGGCCCAGATGACCATCACTTTGTCTTCACCGCTCTCACGCACGAACCCGTAACCACGTGGCATCGACAGCGTTGTCTGTTTGCCCATGCCGATAGCCGGATGGCGAGCGCGGAACTGACCGATCTTCTGCCAGTGAGTGACGCTGCGGGCCGCCTTGCCATTAACATCCTGCCAGTTCATCTCCGAACGGGTGCCCTGCAGCGGGTCCGAGCCGGTGGGGCCGAACGGACGTGATGATTCGTCACCATAGAAAATCTGCACGGCGCCAGGGGCCAGCAGCAACAGCTCTGCCGCGGTGGTGCCGCCTTCGCGGAACAGGCGCGTATCGTGCGAGGAGAGGTAACTCAGGACGTTAAAGCTCTGCAGCTTGTCCGCCATTTGCTGCCAGGTGAGGTCAATATTGGTCATACAGGTAGCCGCTTTCGCCGCCTGGTCCTGGTAGTCGAAATTGATCATCGCATCAAAACCGTGGCGATAATAATCGCTCTGCATCACCCCATGTCCCCAGGCTTCGCCGGTCATCCAGAATGGCGAAGCATCCAGCGCTTTATCCGGATTGGCTTTCTTCCACTCCGCCAGCGCGGCGGTGGCCTGGGTTTTTAACTGCTGCCAGGCGTCCATCTCCACATGTTTGGCGGTATCGACGCGGAAGCCATCGATGCCGTAGTCGCGTACCCACTGGCTCAGCCAGTGCGTCAGGTAGTCGCGCGGCGTATAGCCCGGGATCGCTTTCGCTGCGGTGTCTGGTTTATGGCTATAGAAGTTCGGCAGACCTGAGGCTTCCTTCGATTCGGTTTTCAGGTCCGGCAGGAAGGCCAGCGACATGGTGAGATCGTCATAGCCTGGGTTGTCATAATCGCCGATATCGGTGCGGATCCACTTCTTGCCCCACCATTTCTCCCAGCCGGCTTTGTCGCTGAAGTTGATGTAGTCGTTAAAGCTGTGCCAGGTCTGGCCCGCGCCCGGTTTCCAGTCCGTCCAGCGCTCGCCGAGGGTTTTTTTCAGCTCATCGCCTTGCAGATACAGGGCGCCGAACTGGAACTCCTGCATGTCGGCCAGGGTGGCGTAACCGGTATGGTTCATCACCACGTCAAACAGGATGCGAATGCCGCGCTTATGCGCTTCATCCACCAGCCGGCGGAGATCCGCTTCGGTCCCCATGTTGGCGTCCAGTTTCGACCAGTCCTGGGTGTAATAGCCGTGGTAGGCGTAGTGAGGGAAATCGCCCTTCGTGCCGCCGCCGACCCAGCCGTGGATTTGCTCAAGCGGGGAGCTGATCCACAGGGCGTTAACCCCCATCTGCTGCAGATAATCCAGCTTGCTGGTTAATCCCTGCAGGTCGCCGCCGTGGAAGGTGCCGATCTCCTGCATGCCATCTTTATGACGGCCATAGCTGTTGTCGTTGGCCGGGTTACCGTTTACAAAGCGATCGGTCAGGACGAAGTAGACAGTGGCGTTGTGCCAGTCAAACGGCGCCGGGGCGGCGGTCTCGGCACGCTCGAGCAGCAGCAGGCCATTGCTGCCGAAGGCGGGCTGCAGGGTGATTTTGCCGCCGCTGACGGTCGCGACATTGCCGCTGTAGAAATCGCGGACCTTGCTGCCCTCGGCGAAGGTTTTGCTGACGTCGATGGACAGCGGTTTTCCATCCCACTTCGGACACTGACGGATCTGCGGCGCCGCGGCGCTGGCCTCTTTTTCCTCCAGCGAAATCATCATTGTCGGTGTGCCGGAGCGGGTATCCACCTCCAGGGTATACAACCCCTGGCGGAAGATGCGCCATTGCGGCGGGGTGCCACGGCAGGGCTCCATGGACAGCATCTGGTTGAGCTTAATGCCGCCGGAAGGCTGCCAGCACTGCTGGTCAAAATTTAGCTGCAGAGGACGTGTACCCTTCTCAACCACTTTCTGGCTGATGAATCGGCCCGTCCCTTCTTCGGTAAAGGCAGGGAAGTCGGTGGTAGTCCAGGCGGCAAAGGCCATCCCAGGCACGAATAACGTGGCAAGCGCAGCGAGTTTCATTGCGGGATCCTGTGAGCGGTTTTTATCTAGTGTGCCTTGTTGCCGCACGGGTGAACTCCTCCTGGCGGGCGTTTTACCAGGAGGATGAAAAGGGGTGAGTGACACCGCTCAAAAAATAGGCTAAAAATGAGACGAAGCTAGCATTTTCGCACTGGCGATGCGGCGCAGAAACCGATTTCAGATGACACCAATTCGGAATTGGACTATTTCTGTTGATGCTCTCATTGCGTATTTTTGATACTATTAGCGATTCAGCTATCGTTTTTTTGTGAAAAACAAGGTGTTGGAATGCATATATCCGACCAGGAGACCTGATGATATCGAATCCCATACGACGATATGGGGCCGCCATACTTATGTTACTAACCTGTGTATTTTCAGGTAGTGTGTTGGCAACAACGCACACAGCAACAAAGAGTCATAAAGCCCCAACGGTTAAGAAGATCAGTAGTACTAAGGTAAGCAGTAAACAAGAGTATTCTCGCAATAGTGTAAAGAGCAGTTCACTTCCTGACTTGCGAAAATACCCTTCCGGAACACCAAGGAAAAAAGCGTTTCTCCGGACGGTCATGCCTTATATTACCAAGCAGAATCAGGCGATTACTGCGGATCGTAACTGGCTTGTTTCCAAGCAGTACGATGCTCGCTGGTCGCCGACTGAAAAGGCGCGCCTGAAAGATATCGCTGCCCGTTATAAGGTGAAGTGGTCAGGCAATACGCGTCATGTGCCCTGGAACGCGCTGCTTGAGCGTGTCGACATTATTCCGAACAGCATGGTGGCAACCATGGCGGCGGCGGAAAGTGGCTGGGGTACCTCCAAGCTGGCGCGTGAGAACAACAACCTGTTTGGCATGAAATGCGGCGCCGGTCGCTGCCGCGGAGCGATGAAAGGCTACTCGCAGTTCGAATCGGTGGAGCAGTCGGTGCAGGCTTACGTCACAAACCTGAACACCCACCCGGCCTATTCTTCATTCCGCAAATCGCGCCTGCAGCTGCGCAAGGCGGATCAGGAAGTGACGGCCAGCACCATGATTCATAAGCTGAAGGGTTATTCGACCAAAGGGTCGAGCTACAACAACTATCTCTTCGCGATGTATCAGGACAATCAGCGGCTCATCGCCGCCCATCTGTAATCCGGATGCCCGGCCTTGTCGCCGGGCATTTTTTTGCCCTACAGCATGACCTCGCTGTGCCGGTCACGGTACTCCTTCGGCGTCACGTCGTACTCCTTCTTAAACACCGAATAAAAATATTGCAGCGATGGGTAGCCGCACATTTGTGAAATCTCATTGATCGACAGGCTGGTGGACACCAGCAGGCTGCGCGCCTTTTCCAGTTTCTCGCTGTGGATCACCGTGTGGATGGTCTCTCCGACCTCATCTTTGAAGCGTTTCTCCAGATTGGAGCGAGAGATGCCCACGGCGTCGAGCACCTGTTCCACTTTAATGCCTTTGCAGGCGTTGTTGCGAATGTAATGCATCGCCTGAATCACGGAAGGATCGTTTAAGGACCGGTAGTCGGTAGAGCGTCGCTCAACGACGCGCATCGGCGGGATCAGCTGGCGCTGCAGCGGGAGCGCCTCGTTATTCAGCAGCCGGTGGAGTAATTTTGCCGCCTGATAACCCATCTGGCGGGTGCCCTGGGCGACGGAGGAGAGGGCGACGCGAGAGAGGTAGCGGGTCAGCTCCTCGTTATCGATGCCAATAACGCACAGTTTTTCTGGCACCGGGATATGCAGCAGCTCGCAGGCCTGCAGGACGTGGCGGGCGCGGGCGTCGGTGACGGCGATAATGCCGGTTTGCGGCGGCAGGGTTTGCAGCCAGTCGGCGAGCCGGTTTTGCGCGTGCTGCCAGTTTTCCGGCGCCGTCTCCAGCCCCTGGTAGACCACGCCGCGATACTTCTCCTTCGCGACCAGCTGGCAGAAGGCATACTCGCGCTCTACCGCCCAGCGTTTACCGCTGGAGGTGGGGAGTCCGTAAAACGCGAAGCGGTGCACCCCTTTTTCCTTCAAATGGAGAAAGGCGCTTTCCACCAGCGCAGCGTTGTCCGTGGCAATATAGTGGACCGGCGGGTACTGCTCTGGCTGATGATAAGAGCCGCCGACGCCGACGATGGGCACGTGGACATCGGCCAGCAGCTTTTCAATTTCGGGATCGTCATAGTCGGCGATAACGCCATCGCCCAACCACTCTTTGATGTTTTCGATTCGTGCCCGAAAATCCTCTTCAATAAAGATATCCCACTCCAGCTGGGAGGCCTGCAGATACTCGCCGACGCCCTCAACCACCTGGCGGTCATAAGCTTTGTTGGCATTGAATAACAGCGTAATACGGTGACGCTTTTCAAACATAGATAATGTTCCTGCTCTAACCCCGGTCATACCCCTTCATTCTTGATGTTGCTGCGCACTCACCCCGGCCACGTACGCCGGTACGCGGCCCGGATGCGCCGTCTGCAACCCGAATGATGTTGGGTATACACTACCGGCTAATGCCCGAGATATTTCAAGCGCCTTGTGGCGAAGTTTGGCGGTAGCGCAAAGAATTCAGACATTCTTAAGAGAGTCTCTCCTTACGCGCGCCGCTTGGTGGCGGAATCCATCCACACCGCCAGCAGTAAAATGGCGCCTTTGACGATATATTGCCAGAAAGTGGCGACGTCCATCATGCTCATGCCGTTATCCAGGGCTGACATAATAAACGCCCCCATTACCGCTCCGGCGACGCTGCCGATGCCGCCCGCCAGGCTGGTGCCGCCGATGACGCAGGCGGCGATGGCGTCCAGTTCGGCGATGTTACCCGCCGAGGGCGACCCGGCGCCGAGGCGCGAGCTGAGGATCAGCCCGGCAATGGCGACCATCAGGCCGTTAATGGCAAACACCGCCAGCTTGGTGCGCTCGACGTTGATCCCTGAGAGGCGGGCCGCCTCCAGGTTGCCGCCGATGGCATAGATGCGACGACCAAAGGCGGTGCGGGTGGCCATAAACAGGCCTGCCAGTAGCAGGGCTGCGAGGATCAGCACCGGGGTCGGCACGCCACGATAGTCATTGAGCAGCCAGATTGCGCCCAGCACAATCACCGCGGTAATGGCCTGACGGCCAACGGCGGCGGTGGAGGATGAGGTCGCCAGACCTAACGCCTGACGGCGCATCCGCCCGCGCCACTGCCAGACGATAAACGCCGCCATGCCGACCACGCCGATGCCAAATCCAATACCGTCTGGCAGATAGCTTTGGCCGATCTGCGCCATCGCCGGGCTGGTGGGCGAGACGGTGGTCCCGTTGGTGATGCCGATCAGAATGCCGCGAAACGCCAGCATCCCGGCGAGGGTGACGATAAACGAGGGAACCTTGCGATAGGCCACCCACCATCCGTTCCACGCACCGAGCAGCAGGCCCATCACCAGCGTCACCAGGATGGTGAGCGGCAGCGGCCAGCCGAGCCAGACGTCAAAGATTGCCGCGGCGCCGCCCAGCAGCCCCATCATCGAGCCGACGGACAGGTCGATTTCTGCCGAAATAATCACAAACACCATGCCAACGGCGAGGATGCCGGTGATGGCCGTCTGGCGCAGCAGGTTGGAGATATTGCGTGCGCTCAGGTAGGCGCCATCGGTAACCCAGGTGAAAAACAGCATAATGACGACGATCGCGGCGATCATCACAAAGACCTGGAGATTCAGCCCCTTCAGCGCCGGCAAGGCGGCGGGGGCAGTTGGGGTGAGTTTGATTTCAGACGACGTGTTCTTCGACATGGCGTTCGCTCCTCAGCGCGGCTTCCATCACCTGTTCCTGGGTCAGATGTTGATTAACCAAATTGGCTTTTAGTCTGCCTTCGTGCATGACCAGCACCCGATCGCTGAGACCGAGCACCTCGGGCAGTTCTGATGAAATGACAATGACCGCGATGCCCTGCTGCACCAGCTGGTTAATCAGTTTATAAATTTCATACTTCGCCCCGATATCGATACCACGGGTGGGTTCGTCGAGGATCAGAATGCGCGGATTGAGCAGCAGACAGCGCGCCAGAATCGCCTTTTGCTGGTTGCCGCCGCTCAGGCGGCCAATCGCCAGCTCCGGCGAGGAGGTTTTAATTTTCAAACGCTGAATGGACTGCTGAATGCAGTGTTGCTCGGCGGCGTCGTCCAGGCTGCTCATCGCGCCGGTGAACTGGTTGAGCGCCGCCAGGGTAATATTTTTGCCCACCGCCATCACCGGCACGATGCCGTCTTTTTTGCGGTCTTCCGGCACCATGGCGATGCCGTGGGCAATGGCCTGCTGGCAGTTAGAAATGCTCACCGGCTGGCCATCAATAAAGATCTCCCCTTGCCAGCGCCCCGGCCAGACGCCGAACAGGCACTGTACCGCCTCGGTACGCCCGGCGCCGACCAGCCCGGCGATGCCGAGGATTTCCCCGCGACGCAGGGAAAACGAGACGTCATTGACGCGTTTAATATGGCGGTTAACCGGGTGCCAGGCGGTTAAATGTTCGACCCGCAGGATCTCCTCGCCGTGGGCGTGCGGCTCGCTGGGATAGAGCGCGGTGAGCTCGCGGCCGACCATCATGGTGATGATATCGTCTTCGCTCATGCCGCTGGCGTCGCGGGTGCCGATGTGCTGGCCATCGCGGATCACGCAGATCGTGTCGGAGATCGCTTTGACCTCATTGAGCTTGTGAGAAATATAAATGCAGGCGATACCGTGGTTTTGCAGATCGCGAATGATCGTCAGCAGCGTCGCGGTCTCTTGTTCGGTTAAGGAAGCGGTCGGTTCGTCGAGGATCAGCAGACGAACCTGTTTATTCAGCGCCTTGGCGATCTCCACCAGCTGCTGCTGACCAAGGCCGAGGTCGCCGACGCGGGTGTCGGGCGATATGGGCAGATTGACCTGCGCCAACAGCTTCTGACAGCGCAGCGTCATGGTTTCATAATCCAGCAGACCGTGGCGGGAGATCTCGGCGCCGAGGAAAATATTCTCCAGCACGGTGAGATGTTTCACCAGCGCCAGCTCCTGGTGAATAATGGCGATGCCTTTGCGTTCGGTATCGCGAATATGGTTTGCCTGCAGCGTTTCGCCGGCAAAAATAATCTCGCCCTCATAGCTTCCGTGCGGATAGATACCGCACAGCACCTTCATCAGCGTCGATTTCCCCGACCCATTTTCACCGCATAACGAGACCACTTCGCCAGCGTTCAGACGCAGGCTGACGTTATCCACGGCTTTAACGGCGCCGAAGGTTTTGGTGATGTTCTTCATTTCGAGTAGCCAGGCCATAAAGACTCCGCAAAAGTGATATCCGGCGGGATGAAAATGACGCCCCGCAGCGGGGCGTCAGCCATTACAGTTCACTCTTTTTATGGAAACCGTCTTTAATAACCGTGGCGTCGATATTCTCTTTATTCACCTCAATGGGCGTTAACAGGCGCGAAGGGACATCTTTTAAGCCGTTATTCAGCGTGGTATCGGCCTTCGGCTGTTTATCGTTACCCAGCTCAACGGCGATTTCGGCGGCGTTGGTGGCCAGGGTGGTAATCGGTTTATAGACGGTCATTGTCTGGGTACCGGAAATAATGCGCTTCACGCCCGCCAGATCAGCATCCTGACCGGAGATCGCCACTTTGCCGGCCAGCCCCTGGGCGGTTAAGGCCTGGATAGCGCCGCCGGCCGTAGCGTCATTGGAGGCGACCACGGCATCGATCTTGTTATTATTCGCCGTCAGCGCGTTTTCCATTATTTTCAGCGCGTTCTCCGGCAGCCAGCCGTCAACCCACTGATCGCCGACAATCTTAATTTTGCCTTCATCCACGTACGGCTTGAGGACTTTCATTTGCCCGGCGCGGAAAAGTTTGGCGTTATTATCCACCGGCGAGCCGCCCATCAGGAAATAATTACCCTGCGGCACTTTGTCGACCAGACTTTGCGCCTGCATTTCACCAACTTTTTCATTGTCGAAAGAAATATAAAAATCAATGTCAGCATTATTAATCATACGGTCATAGGCCAGGACTTTAATACCTTCCTGCTTGGCTTCTTTAATGACGTTGCTGAGCACCTGACCGTTATAAGGAATAATGACTAACACATCGACGCCGCGGTTGATCATATTTTCAATTTGCGACATCTGCGTTTCTTCATTGCCATTGGCGGACTGGACAAAAACTTTGGCGCCTAAGGATTCTGCTTTATTGACGAAAATATCACGGTCTTTCTGCCAGCGCTCCAGACGCAGATCGTCGATGGCCATGCCAATCTTCACTTCTTTCGCCATCCCCGCCATGCTGGCGAGGAGGAGGGAGCTGGCGCAAAGTGTAAGGCAAAGGTTCTTTATCTTCATAATAACGATACCTTTTTTGTAAGGGTAGGTAAGACGAACGGAAAAATAATGTTTGATACATGAGGTTGCGGATACGTTACAGATTCTTAACGCGGAAAGCAGGGCTGGCAATTACCGGTTCTTATTTTGCCGTTATGAAATTTCGTTTAATGTGCAAATTATGACGGCGATCGTATTTTATTCATGCACACTCTTATTATTGCACTGGACTTGTCCGACAAGGCGCGGAGAAGGAGGAAGTATATTATTTTTTGCGAGCTGGCGCACGTTTGTGGATTCTCTCAATGGCGGTGTGAAATAACGTAATTGAGGAGATGGAAAGTGAAATTCTATATTGGCTTAAACCCGTCATACTTCAAGTTGTAGGTGGGTTGGTGACATTCGTTGCTCCGACCTCTTGCTGGTGCCAGCGCCTGGAGGTTCACGCTCTTGCCGCCTTCCTGCAACTCGAATTATTTAGGGTATCTGATTGGTTATTCGCCGCATCTCTGAATATGGAGTTCTCTATGCAGACCTATTTCGATCAACTCGATCGCGTTCGTTACGAAGGCCCGAAATCCACTAACCCGTTGGCTTTCCGTCACTACAACCCGGATGAACTGGTGCTGGGCAAACGGATGGAAGATCATCTGCGTTTTGCGGCCTGTTACTGGCATACCTTCTGCTGGAATGGCGCCGATATGTTTGGCGTGGGCTCCTTTGACCGTCCATGGCAGCAGCCTGGCGACGCCCTGGAGATGGCCAAACGTAAAGCCGATGTGGCGTTTGAATTCTTCCACAAACTCAATGTGCCTTACTACTGCTTCCACGATGTCGATGTCTCGCCGGAAGGCGCCTCGCTGCAGGAGTACAGCAATAACTTCGCCCGGATGGTCGAGGTGCTGGCAGAGAAACAGCAGCAGAGCGGCGTGAAGCTTCTGTGGGGTACTGCAAACTGCTTTACCAACCCGCGCTACGGCGCCGGCGCGGCCACCAACCCGGATCCGGAAGTGTTTAGCTGGGCGGCCACCCAGGTGGTCACCGCGATGAATGCTACTCATCAGTTGGGAGGCGAAAACTATGTGCTGTGGGGCGGTCGCGAGGGCTATGAAACCCTGCTGAATACCGACCTGCGCCAGGAGCGTGAACAGATTGGCCGCTTCATGCAGCTGGTGGTGGAGCATAAGCATAAAATTGGCTTTAAAGGCACGCTGCTGATTGAGCCCAAACCGCAGGAACCGACCAAGCATCAGTATGACTATGATGCCTCTACCGTTTACGGCTTCCTCAAACAGTTTGGTCTGGAAAAAGAGATTAAACTGAATATTGAGGCTAACCACGCGACGCTCGCTGGCCATTCGTTCCATCATGAAATCGCGACGGCCATTGCGCTGGGGTTGTTCGGCTCCGTCGACGCCAACCGCGGCGATCCGCAGTTGGGTTGGGATACCGACCAGTTCCCGAACAGCGTCGAAGAGAACGCGCTGGTGATGTATGAAATTCTCAAAGCGGGCGGCTTCACCACCGGCGGTCTCAACTTTGATGCGAAAGTGCGCCGGCAGAGCACCGACAAATACGATCTGTTCTATGGCCATATCGGCGCGATGGATACCATGGCGCTGTCGCTGAAAGTTGCGGCGCGGATGATTGAGGACGGTGAGCTGGATAAACGCGTGGCCAGACGCTACGCCGGCTGGAACGGTGAGCTGGGGCAGCAGATCCTTAACGGGCAGATGACCCTGAGCGACATTGCCCAGTATGCCACTCAGCATCAGCTGGCGCCGCAGCATCGCAGCGGCCAGCAGGAACAACTGGAAAACCTGGTAAACCATTATCTGTTTGATAAGTAATCATGCGGCGGCGCCCGGCGTGACCGGCGTCGCAACCAGGATGCTCTGTTCGCGCCACGCTCAGCCGTGGCGCGCGTTTAAGGAGAGGTAGTATGTATATCGGCATCGATCTGGGAACATCGGGCGTCAAAGCCATTCTGCTCAATGAGCAGGGTGAGGTAGTGGCATCGCATACCGAAAAACTCACCGTCTCGCGTCCGCATCCGCTGTGGTCGGAGCAAGATCCCGAACAGTGGTGGCTGGCGACAGACACGGCGATGAAAGCCCTGGGCGCGCAGCATAGCCTGCGCGACGTGAAGGTGCTGGGGATCGCCGGGCAGATGCACGGCGCCACGTTGCTGGATAAATCGTTACAGGTGCTGCGTCCGGCCATTTTATGGAATGACGGCCGCTGCGCCGAAGAGTGCCAGCTGCTGGAGGAAAAAGTCAGTGCTTCCCGGCAGATCACCGGCAACCTGATGATGCCGGGCTTTACGGCGCCGAAGTTACTGTGGGTGCAGCGCCACGAGGCGGCGGTGTTCAACCAGGTCGATAAAGTGCTGCTGCCGAAGGATTATCTGCGCCTGCGCATGACCGGCGAGCTCGCCAGCGACATGTCTGACGCCGCTGGTACGATGTGGCTGGACGTCGCCCGCCGTGACTGGAGCGATGAGATGCTCGCCGCCTGCGATCTCAGTCGGGACGCGATGCCGGCGCTGTTTGAAGGCAGCGATGTCACCGGGCAACTGCGACCTGAGGTGGCGAAGGCGTGGAATATGCCGCAGGCGCTGGTGGTGGGCGGCGGTGGCGACAATGCCGCGGGCGCGGTTGGGGTCGGAATGGCCGACGCCGGCCAGGCAATGCTGTCGCTGGGCACCTCAGGCGTTTATTTCGCGGTCAGCGAAGGGTTTCTCAGCAAACCTGAAAGCGCGGTGCACAGCTTCTGCCATGCGCTGCCGGGCCGCTGGCATCTGATGTCGGTGATGCTCAGCGCGGCCTCCTGTCTGGACTGGGCGGCGAAATTAACCGGCCTGGCCAGCGTGCCGGCACTGATCGCGGCGGCACAGACGGCGGATGAAAGCGCCGGTCCGGTGTGGTTCCTGCCCTATCTGTCGGGCGAACGCACGCCGCACAACAACCCGCAGGCCAAGGGCGTCTTTTTTGGCCTGACGCATCAGCATGGGCCGGCAGAGCTGGCGCGGGCGGTGCTGGAAGGGGTGGGCTATGCGCTGGCGGATGGCATGGACGTGGTACACGCCTGCGGCATCAAGCCGCAGAGCATCACGCTTATCGGCGGCGGGGCGCGCAGCGCTTACTGGCGGCAAATGCTGGCGGATATTAGCGGCCTGCAGCTCGATTACCGTACCGGGGGCGATGTCGGCCCGGCGCTGGGGGCGGCCAGGCTGGCGCAGCTGGCGGTGCACGGCGAGGCCGACCGCGCCGGGCTGCTGAAGCCGCTACCGCTTGAACAAGCCCATCGCCCGGACGATCGCCGTGTGGCCCACTATGCGCCACAGCGGGAAACCTTCCGTCAGATTTATCAGCAACTGAAACCGCTGATGTCTTAGCCTCAGTCCGTCCGGCAGCGCCGGACGGATTCCCTCCCTGAATGTCTCGACTACATCCATCCCAAAAAGCGTATTTGTTTATTCCGAAATCTCCGCTTTGCCGTGCATAACCTGCGGCATCGTCGGGTGACTCGGTCATAATCAGCCCGTGTCGACCAGGGAGGTGAGATGAACACAAAACGCAACATTGCCAGAGTGATGATGGCCGCAGGATCGCTGGTTTATCTGCTCGGTATCTGGCGAACCTGCCCGTTGTTTAGCGGTAAAGGTTATTTTCTCGGCGTACTGGTGATGGGGATGTTTGCCGTGCTCGCCCATCAGCGCGCCAGCCAGTGGCAGGAACAGGACGACGGCTTTATTGCCTTATGTCGGCTGGTGCTGCTGCTATCGGTCGGCCTGCTGCTGGTCGGCGCCTGGTATGTACCGGCAGACTGGCATGAAAAAGCCGTCTATATCGCGGCGTGGTTTGTCTGCTTATATGGCGCATCGGCAACCCCCGAACGGACCCGCGTCGCCCGCGCGATGCAAAAAACGGAATAAGCGCCGCCCCGAGGCGCGTAAAAGGTAAAAAGTAATGGAAAACAAGCACGCGACGTATTCTCCTGCGTTTCATTTGATCTCCTGGATTGCCCTGATCGGCGGCATCGTCACCTATCTGGTGGGACTGTGGAATGCCGATATGCAGTTGAATGAGAAAGGCTATTATTTTGCCGTCCTGGTACTGGGGCTGTTTGCCGCGGCATCTTATCAAAAGACGGTGCGCGATAAGTATGAAGCCATTCCGACCACCGCGCTGTACTACACCACCTGTCTGGTGGTCTTCGTTATCGCTGTAGGTCTGCTGGTTATCGGGCTGTGGAATGCCACTCTGCTGCTCAGCGAAAAAGGGTTCTATGGGCTGGCGTACTTTCTGAGCCTGTTTGGCGCTGTTGCAGTGCAGAAAAACGTGCGTGATGCCTGGGACCCGACGCGCTTACGGGAACCTCTCAGCGTGACGGAAGAGGGGCCTGAGTCGTAAGTCGGGCCCCTCTGGACGGCGGGCCGTTAGCTGACCAGCCGGCGGCTATCAACCCGCTGCACCAGGCCTGACAGCATCAGGCTGCCAAGCAGAGCGGCGCTAAAAATCCACACAATGTCCAGCAGCGGCCAGCGGGTCAGTTCCAGATGGCTGGCGCGCAGCGCATGCACTATCAGGGCATGGAACCCGTAGATCCCCAGCGAATGTCGCGCAATGCAGGCGATACCGGGCAGGGGACGCGCGTTAAGCCAGTTTTTAGCGAGCGTCAGCAGGGTGACCGCGCAAACGAACACCGCCGGTCCGCAGTAGAGATACCAGGTGTCGCCGAAGTCTCCACGCCAGCGCAGCTCATGCAACGTTCCGCGTGAAATGGCCCACACGGCGGCGATGAACAGCGCGGCGCAGAGCGGGGTCAGCCATTTTTTATCGGTGTCCAGGGTGCCAATGGCTCTGCCCAGCACGCCATAGAGCACGTAGTAGAAGGTGTCGCCGTTGATATAGAGATTGACTGGCAGCCACTCAATCCCGGCGGCTTTGACGCTGACCATATTGGGGTTGGCCAGAATACCGAGGATCGCCATCAGCGCCAGCAGCATTTTACCGCTGACGGACTTAACCTGAATCAGCGGCGAGAGCAGGTAGATGACGGTGATAGCAAAGAAAAACCACAGGTGGTAGAAGACGGGCTTCTGCAGCAAATTCTTTAACGATAGCTCGACGTTGATATGGGTAAACAGCGCGATATACAGCAGAGACAGCGCGCTATAGAACGCAATGCACAGGCCAATCCGCCAGAAATGGCGCGGCTGGGCGCTACGTTCCCCGAAAAACAGGTATCCCGAGATCATAAAAAACAGCGGCACGCTGACGCGGGAGGCGGAATTGAGCAGATTGGCGATGTCCCATTCCATAAGGGTAATTGCATGCGGATGAGTGATATACCAGCTGGTACTGTGGATCATCACCACCATCATGCAGGCGATACCGCGCAGGTTGGTGATCCAGTGTATCTTTTCTTGCATCAGTCCCTCAAAGTCTGCTGGCGAAATAAGGTCTGACCCGCCTTATGCCCCGGTGTCGCAATAGATTAGTCTGAGTTTTCGATCACAGACTTGTCGTGGTTTCATGATATTCGCAAAATACCTGTAATACTGAATCTTTACGATAACAACTTGCTAACAAGGCGGTGGAGGAGTACGTGGTGAAAGGTGTTGTTTCCGTTATGCTGGCGCTACTCCTCGCGGGTTGTAGCGAGACCATATCTCCGCCGGCGCAAAAAGCGCAGCGTGCGCGCATTACGCCGCAAACCACGCTCAATATGGCGCAGCTTTGCAAGGATCAGGCCGCTATCCGCTACAACACGCAAACGCAGCTCGTTGACGTGAACCATTTTGAACAATTCCAGGCGAGCTACGAGCTTTCGGGCCGGACCGGCAAGAATGAGCGTTTCATCTGTTCCTTTGACCCGGACGGCCAGTTTATGCATCTTTCGATGCGCTGAATCGACCCCGGCTGGCGTAAATTTCGTCCGTTTTCCTGAAACAACGCCGTTTCGTACTGTATATCTCGCAGCCAGCGGGTATACTGACTCCTTCCTTTAAATCCACACGTATCCAGCACGAAATCATATGCAAAAGTTTGATACCAGGACCTTCCAGGGCCTGATCCTGACCTTACAGGATTACTGGGCTCGTCAGGGCTGCACCATTGTTCAACCACTGGACATGGAAGTCGGCGCCGGCACCTCTCACCCGATGACCTGCCTGCGCGCGTTAGGGCCGGAGCCAATGGCGACCGCCTACGTGCAGCCTTCCCGTCGTCCAACCGATGGCCGCTATGGCGAAAACCCGAACCGTTTACAGCACTACTATCAGTTCCAGGTGGTGATTAAGCCCTCTCCGGACAACATTCAGGAGCTGTACCTCGGATCGCTGAAAGAGCTGGGTATGGACCCGACCATTCACGATATTCGTTTTGTCGAAGACAACTGGGAAAACCCGACGCTGGGTGCCTGGGGTCTGGGCTGGGAAGTGTGGCTCAACGGCATGGAAGTGACGCAGTTCACCTACTTCCAGCAGGTGGGCGGCCTCGAGTGTAAGCCGGTGACCGGCGAGATCACCTACGGTCTGGAGCGTCTGGCGATGTATATCCAGGGCGTGGACAGCGTTTATGACCTGGTCTGGAGCGATGGCCCGCTGGGTAAAACCACTTACGGCGACGTGTTCCACCAGAATGAAGTGGAGCAGTCCACCTACAACTTCGAATACGCCGACGTCGACTTCCTGTTCTCCTGCTTCGAGCAGTATGAGAAAGAGGCCCAGCAGCTGCTGGCGCTGGAGACCCCGCTGCCGCTGCCGGCCTATGAACGTATTCTGAAAGCGGCTCACAGCTTCAACCTGCTGGATGCGCGTAAAGCCATCTCCGTCACCGAGCGTCAGCGCTATATTCTGCGCATTCGCACCCTGACTAAAGCAGTGGCGGAAGCGTACTACGCTTCCCGTGAAGCGCTCGGCTTCCCGATGTGCAACAAGAATAAATAAGAGGCGGCCATGTCTGAGAATACTTTTCTGGTGGAAATCGGCACTGAAGAGCTGCCACCAAAAGCGCTGCGCAGCCTGGCGGAATCTTTTGCTGCGAACGTGACCGCGGAGCTGGATAACGCCGGCCTCGCGCACGGTAAAGTGGAATGGTTCGCCGCCCCGCGTCGTCTGGCGCTGAAGGTAGCCAACCTGGCGGCGGCGCAAGCCGATCGCGAAGTAGAAAAACGCGGCCCGGCTATTGCCCAGGCGTTCGATGCCGAAGGCAAGCCAAGCAAAGCGGCCGAAGGCTGGGCGCGCGGTTGCGGCATCACCGTTGATCAGGCCGAACGTCTGACCACCGATAAAGGCGAGTGGCTGCTCTATCGCGCCCATGTGAAGGGCGAAAGCACTGAAGCGCTGCTGCCGAACATGATTGCCAGCTCGCTGGCGAAGCTGCCGATCCCGAAACTGATGCGCTGGGGCGCGTCTGACGTCCACTTCGTGCGTCCGGTTCACACCGTCACCCTGCTGTTGGGCGATCGGGTTATTCCGGCGACCATTTTGGGTATCGCTTCTGACCGTATTATCCGCGGCCATCGCTTTATGGGTGAGCCGGAGTTCACTATCGACCATGCCGACCAGTATCCCCAGATCCTGCTGGAGCGCGGTAAAGTCATCGCCGATTACGAACAGCGTAAAGCCAAAATCAAAGCCGATGCGGAAGAGGCGGCACGTAAGATTGGCGGTCAAGCCGATCTGAGCGAAAGCCTGCTGGAAGAAGTCACCTCGCTGGTGGAATGGCCGGTGGTGCTGACGGCGAAGTTCGAAGAAAAATTCCTCGCGGTGCCGTCCGAAGCGCTGGTTTACACCATGAAGGGCGACCAGAAGTACTTCCCGGTCTACGACAACGCCGGCAAACTGCTGCCGAACTTTATCTTCGTGGCCAACATCGAGTCCAAAGATCCGCAGCAGATCATCTCCGGTAACGAGAAGGTGGTTCGTCCGCGTCTGGCCGATGCTGAATTCTTCTTCAACACCGACCGTAAAAAACGTCTGGAAGATAACCTGCCGCGTCTGGAAACCGTGCTGTTCCAACAGCAACTTGGGACCCTGCGCGACAAGACCGATCGCATCCAGGCCCTGGCGGGTTGGATTGCCGAGCAGATTGGCGCTGATGTGAACCACGCGACCCGCGCGGGCCTGCTGTCCAAGTGCGACCTGATGACCAACATGGTCTTCGAGTTCACCGACACCCAGGGCGTGATGGGGATGCACTACGCGCGCCATGACGGCGAAGCGGAAGATGTAGCCGTGGCGCTGAACGAGCAGTATCAGCCGCGCTTTGCCGGCGACGCGCTGCCGTCTAACCCGGTGGCCTGCGCGGTGGCGATTGCCGATAAGATGGACACCCTGGCGGGTATCTTTGGTATCGGTCAGCATCCGAAAGGCGATAAAGACCCGTTTGCGCTGCGTCGTGCCGCGCTGGGCGTGCTGCGTATCATCGTTGAGAAGAACCTGAATCTCGATCTGCAAACGCTGACCGAAGAAGCGGTGCGTCTGTACGGTGAGAAGCTGACCAACGCCAACGTGGTTGATGAGGTGATCGACTTCATGCTGGGCCGCTTCCGCGCCTGGTATCAGGATGAAGGCTATAGCGTGGACACCATCCAGGCCGTACTGGCGCGTCGTCCAACTCGCCCGGCGGATTTCGATGCACGCATGAAGGCGGTATCGCACTTCCGTACCCTGGAAGAGTCCTCCGCGCTGGCGGCGGCGAACAAACGTGTCTCCAACATCCTGGCGAAATCCGACGAGACGCTGAACGACATCGTTCATGCCTCGGTGCTGAAAGAAGCCGCGGAAATCAAGCTGGCCGGCAATCTGGTGGTGCTGCGCGATAAGCTGCAGCCGTACTTCGCCGCAGGCCGTTATCAGGATGCGCTGATCGAGCTGGCCGCGCTGCGCGAGCCGGTGGATGAGTTCTTCGAGAACGTGATGGTTAACGCTGAAGACAAAGATGTTCGCATCAACCGTCTGACGCTGCTGTCCAAACTACGTGAACTGTTCCTGCAGGTAGCGGATATTTCTCTGCTGCAGTAAGCGTATCGGAAATAATAAAAGACCTGCCTCAGGGCAGGTTTTTTTATGCGTGAAATATAAATAGGTGAACCGTTAATAATTCTGTTATTGATATCTTCATTATTTTCATTCATCGATAAGAAATGTTTTAGGAATATATAAACATAATTCCGAGAGGTATTTACGCTAGAATGGCGGCGGGTGCTTGAGACTGTGTGTCTCAGGTATTCAGCGGGAGACAGACAGAGAAAAGCCCCACCTGATAGTAATCAAAGTGAGGCTCCCCTATGCATCAACACCATAAGAGTAGCCTCTTACTTGTTGAAAATCAACACTGGAGGCGAGGAATGCCGCAAAAGTATCTGTTGTTTGGCTTAGTAGTGATTTGCTTCACTATTTTATTATTGACCTGGATGGTTCGTGATTCGCTATGTGAATTACAGATCAGGCAGGGAAATATTGAGCTGGTGGCATTCTTAGCCTGTGATATTAAACAGTAAGAGCATCTGGTGGGGAACTATCCCCACCATGCTTGCGGTGTCTGGCATTCTCAATGCACCCTTTCATTGTTCACCAAATAAATCATTTGCCTCCTGATATCAGGAGGCCTTTTTATTTTTACACGATCGTTGAATAAAACAGGCTTGCAACGCATACCGGAGTGTGGCTATCCTATGCCCCGACGAATTCCTCGTCTCACTGGAGCGCGCCCCACAAATGAACAAACACGACTGATGAATTTCACGCCTTACCTCGCAGACGTTGCGGGTAGGGGAGTATTGATTTCATTCAGGAGTGCTTATGGCTCATTGCGCCCACATCCCCGCTTTTGTTTTACATCAGGTCACCTGTCAGTTTGCGACGGGAGATACGCTTTTTGGTCCGCTGAATTTATCGCTGGAATCGTCGCTTTGCGGCCTGGTCGGCCGTAACGGCGTTGGTAAGACGCGTCTGCTACGTCTGTTGGCCGGTCTGGATTCCCCCGCCGACGGCTATATCGAGCGCGCGGCTTCTATTGCCTGGGTGGCGCAGCAGCCGAACGTCACGCCAGAGATGACCCTCGCGGCGCTGCTGGGCTATGCGCCAATATTTGATGCCTTGTCTCGCCTTGAGCGAGGTAACGGACTGGCGGATGATTTCGAGCTGTTGGATGGCCACTGGGATCTATCCGATCGCCTGAGTTTAGCTTTCCGTGAAGCCCATCTCCCGCCGTTCTCTGCCGATCGTCCCGCTTTTTCACTCAGCGGCGGCGAGCGGATGAAGGCCCTGCTGTGCGGCGCCTTTGTCTCGGGTGCCGATTACCTGCTGCTGGATGAGCCCACTAACCATCTGGACCGCCAGGGGCGGGAGTGGCTCTATCACCAGCTGGAAAGCTGGCAAGGCGGAGCCCTGATCGCCAGCCACGATCGCGAGTTGCTGACCCTGATGCCTGAGATTATTGAGCTGACACCGACGGCGCTGCGCAGCTACGGCGGCAACTATGATGAATATCAGCAACAGCGCGAGGCGGCGCAGCAGGCTGCGCGCGCGGCGCTGGAACATGCGGCGACCGAGCGACGACGGACCCGTGCGCGGATGCAAAAGGAGCATGACGCCGCCCAGCGGCGATCGGCTCAGACACTGCGGACCGTTGATACACTGAATATCGCCTCTTTCGAACGCGTGAAGTACAAAGGCGCGGCAAAAGAGCGCCCGGGAACGCTGCGCCGTCAGCATCGTGAACAGAACAGCACTCTGAATGCCGCCGTGCAGCAGGCACGGGAGCGGGTAGAAGACGACAATCCGGTGATGTTCACGCTGCCGGGTAGCGAAGTGGCCGCCGGCAAGCAGGTTCTGGTGGTGGAGTCATTACAGCTCGCCCATTCACCGGCTGCGCCGCTGAACTGGCGCATGGATGGTCCCATGCGCGTCGCGCTAAAGGGGCCGAACGGCTGCGGTAAAACCACCTTGCTAAAAACGCTGCTGGGGCTGGAGCAGGCCTTCTCCGGCGATGTCCGGTTGTCGGTGAGCGCGGCTTATCTGGATCAACATCTGACGCAGCTGGATCTGTCGTTATCGGTCATGGCGCACCTGAGCCTGGACGCTACCCCGCTGGATGAGGGCCTTCTGCGCACCCGTCTGGCGCAGCTCCAGCTGGGTGCGGATAAGGTCACTCTACCGCTGGCGGCGCTCAGCGGCGGCGAGCGTCTGAAAGCGGCCCTGGCGTGCGTGCTCTGGCGACGCGATCCCGCCCAGCTGCTTTTGCTGGATGAGCCGACCAACCATCTCGATTTAGCGTCGACACAGGCTATTGAAAGCGCGCTGGCGGCGTTTCCCGGCGCGATGCTGGTGGTGTCACATGACGAGGCATTTTTATACGGTCTGAAGCTGACCCATAGTCTGGCGTGGCGGGAGACGGGCTGGCACTTTTCCCTGCTCTGAATGCCCAACAGCCGCCATTGTATGCTGGCGGCTGTTGGCGACAGATAAAAAAAATCCCCGCCATCAGGCAGGGATTCTCGATTCTTAGCGGCTTGAACTTACAGAGAAGTTACGTTGCCAGCTGCCGGGCCTTTAGCGCCGCTTTCGATGGTGAAGGAAACTTTCTGACCTTCGTCCAGGGATTTGTAGCCTTCGTTCTGGATAGCAGAGAAGTGTACGAACACGTCTTTAGAACCATCGTCAGGAGTGATGAAGCCGAAGCCTTTGTCAGCGTTGAACCATTTTACGATACCAGTCATTTTACCGGACATAGTGAATTACCTTTAAAAAAAATAAGTGAGCCTTGCGGCGTAGCGGTCTGGACTACAGATTTAAACCGATAAAGGGAAAGTTCACTACGGGGGTATCTTTGGATAACCTTTGAAGGACTGCTCTATTCGACTGCTCTGTGGTCTGTACATCAAACCTGCGAGCATTAACGCACGTTCAGCACCTGATAGCAAACTTTTTTTACGGTGCAGCGGCAAAAGCCCCCTTACTGACCCATGCCGCTGCGCGCTGGATTAATCGAGTAACTGTCGTGAAAGCTGTGGATTGGCCTGAATCAGGCGCATCAATTTCAGCTCGGTAGGGGACGGTCTAACCCGTCTCGACTCCCACTCTCTTACCATGGCGACGCTCACGCCCATGGCGTTGGCGAAGTCGTCAATCTTAAGTCCAGTGCCTTTACGCAGTTGTTCAAATTCACTAAACACAGTGGACTTACGGTTTGAGGTAATTATCTGATTATCATCCTTAAAAACGATGTGTTCCAGGCTGCTCAGCAGTTCAAACACAGGATCTTTATATTCCATTGAGAACTCCTTTTATCACACAGCGGAAGAGATTTTTCTAAAGCTCTTTAAGAATAGTCAGAAAAAGGCACCCGCGATGGTAACGTCCGTGATTATTTGCCAACAGGCAATCGAATCGGGCCCGGCAGCCAAACGGCAGTAGGGCCTAATAGAATGATTATTAACGGTATCAAATGGCTTCGAAAATTTTTGTAAACGGATAAGAAAAAAGCAGATAAGCCGGCGCAGTGCCGCCGGCTTAGCGATCAGGCTTTCTGCAGGCCTCTCGCGTCGTCCGCGTTGGCCGGTGCGGGTTTACTGAACCGGTATTTGATCAACAGCGCGATGGCTGACAGGAACGCCGGGATGGCCAGCAGGGTGAATATGGTCTCAAAGGAGAGCTGCGCCTGCATGAGGAAGGCCCCGCTGAACGCGCCAAGGATCCCGCCGAAGCGGCCGATACCCAGCATCCAGGCGACGCCGGTGGCGCGCCCCTGCGTCGGGTAGAAGCCTGCCGCCAGCGCGGGCATCGACGACTGCGCGCCATTCATAATACTACCGGCGATAAACACCATCACCCCCATCAGCGCCAGGCTGCTGGTGGAGAAACCGACCAGGCAGACGCAAACGCCAGTCAGCAGCCAGCCAACGGCCACCACCTTGTTGGGATTGATCTTGTCCATCAACGCGCCGAGGATCAGCACGCCAATTCCTCCGCCAAGCGGGAACAGGGCGGTGATAATGGAGGCCTGACTCATCGAGGCGCCGGTTTCGCGGATCAGCAGCGGCAGCCAGCTGGTCAGAAGATAAAAAATCAACAGCCCCATAAAGTAGGTCAGACACAGCATCACGGTACCTACCGCGTAGCGAGGGGAGAAAATGACGCCGATAGACGATTTCTCTTTTACCTGGCCTGCTTCGCGCAGCTCAAAGTCGACGACGTCTGGTAACGGCGCGATGCGCTTCAGGATGGCGGCAATGCGCTGCGCTGGCTGCTGCTTCACCACCAGATAGCGGGCAGACTCCGGCAGCAGAAAAATTAACGCCACGGCCAGCAGGAGAGGCATCACGCCGCCCAGCACCAGCACACTCTGCCAGCCATAGTGCGGGATCATCCAGGCGGATAAAAAGCCACCCAGCGATGATCCCATCGGAAAGCCGACGAACATCAGGTTCACCAGCAGCGCCCGACGGCGCTCCGGCGCATATTCGCTCATCAGGGTGGCCGCATTCGGCATCGCCGCGCCGAGCCCGAGACCGGTCAGGAAACGCAGCAGCGTCAGCTGATTAAGGCTGGTGGCGAAGGCGGTAAGCAGGCTGAATCCGCCGAACACCACGATCGACATAATCAGCACTTTTTTGCGGCCGATACGGTCAGCCAGCGGTCCCGCGGTTAAGGCGCCGACCGCCAGACCCACCAGCGCGGCGCTCATCACCGGGCCGAGCGCCGATTTCTCCACGCCCCATTCTTGTACCAGGTCGGAGGCGATAAATCCGATGATCGCGGTGTCGAATCCGTCCATCGCGACGGTGATAAAGCAGAGCGCAAGGATCATCCACTGGTAGCGGGTGAAGGGGTGCTCGTTGATAAAGGCCTGAATGTCGATGGTTGTCTTAGTCATACGGCTTTCCTGGCAGACTGAGCGAGGGACAGAGGTCTGTTGTTATCGTCGTCCTCGCGTCGTTGAGTTTGATTTGTGCGATAATCGAACGTATCGCCGTTAATCGCTCATTCATCAAATCATTGAAGTGGGGGGCAGGCAATCCAGGCGCGCGCCAAAGCGTGCGATTATCGTCCGTTTAAGGATGCCACGCCGTACGGAGACTTTCTTAGTGCCATTAAAATCAAACGGTTATCTCAAATTCGCTTGCAGAATGTGAAGACCATATTTGTGATGTGCATAACAGACGCTCTACACCGTGACGATGGCGTGCGGAATGGCGTTTTTCCTGCGTAAGATTAGCAGTAAAGGGTATCCTGCGAGGCCGAGCTGGACTATCCTTGTCAGCGTCTGGCACGTGTGTGTCGTTGTGCGCTTTTTTTGGCTGAAAGGAGTAAAAAAATGGCGACAGGAAAGTCCTGCTCTCGCTGGTTTGCGGCTATGGCGGCCTTATTGATGGTGGTTAGCCTGAGTGGGTGTTTTGATAAAGAAGGCGATCAGCGCAAAGCGTTTATCGACTTCCTGCAGAATACGGCGATGCGTAGCGGTGAACGTCTGCCGACGCTGACCGCCGATCAGAAAAAACAGTTTGGGCCTTTTGTCTCTGACTACGCGGTAATTTACGGCTACTCGCAGCAAGTGAGCCAGGCGATGGATGCAGGTCTGCGCCCGGTGGTGGACAGCGTCAATGCTATCCGTGTCCCACAGGACTATATGACCCAGCGTGAGCCGCTGCGTCAGGCGAACGGCGCGCTGGGCGTGCTCAGCCAGCAGCTGCAGAATGCGAAAATGCAGGCCGATGCCGCGCATAGCGCTCTGAAGCAGGCTGACGATCTCAAGCCGGTCTTCGATCAGGTCTACGCCAAGGTCGTAACGGCGCCAGCCGACGCGCTGCAGCCGCTGATCCCAGCCGCGCAAATCTTTACCCAGCAGCTGGTTCAGGTGGGGGATTTCGTCGCTCAGCAGGGGACTCAGGTGAGCTTTGTGGCCAACGGCATTCAGTTCCCAACCTCGCAGCAGGCCAGCCAGTACAATACGCTGATTGGGCCGCTGGCGGCGCAGCATCAGGCGTTTAATCAGGCATGGACGGCGGCGGTGAACGCCACGCGTTAATGCCTCATCTGGCTGACGTTGGCTGCGGCGAACGAGCAGGCTGACGGAAAAGATGCAAAAAGAACCCGGGGAGGGCGGTTGCCGCCGTTACCCGGGTTTTTTTATGGCTTATTTTACCTGCGGATTAACGCAGTTTTTCTCTACATTACCGTTCAGGGCATCGATCAGGTTGTCCACCGCGCAGGCCGCCATGTTGTAGCGCGTCTCATGGGTGGCGGAGCCGATATGCGGCAGCGCGACGACGTTCGGCAGCCTCAGCAGCGGCGAGTCTTTTGCCAGCGGTTCGTGTTCGAACACATCGAGACCGGCAGCATGAATTTCACCCGCCTGCAGGGCGGCGATCAGCGCCTGCTCGTCCACCACCGGGCCACGCCCGGCGTTAATGAAGATGGCGGAAGATTTCATTTTGGCAAACTGCGCCTGACCGAACAGATGGTGGGTCTCTTCGCTCAGGGGCAGGATCAGGCAGACGAAATCGGCTTCCTGCAGCAGAGTATCGAGATCGCAATAGCGGGCGTTGAAGCGTTCTTCCGCCTGCGGATGCTGGCGGCGCGCGTTATACAGGATCGGCATGCCGAACCCGAAGTGGGCGCGCTGCGCCAGCGCCATACCGATGCGGCCCATGC
Organism: Klebsiella sp. K-Nf6; assembly: GCF_002806655.1. Lineage (NCBI taxonomy): Bacteria > Pseudomonadati > Pseudomonadota > Gammaproteobacteria > Enterobacterales > Enterobacteriaceae > Klebsiella > Klebsiella sp. K-Nf6. The sequence goes on from NZ_PIBN01000003.1 coordinate 167,709, forward strand.
CGACGATACCTAAGGTTTTATGGTGCACGTCGCTGCCGAACCAGTCTGGCCCAATGCTCTTCGTCCACTCGCCCGCTTTGACGCGCTCCGCCACTTCCACCACCCGGCGCGCGGTGCTCAGCACCAGCGCCATGACCGTATCGGCGACGGTCTCGGTCAGCACGGTCGGAGTATGCATCAGCAGCACCCGGCGGGCGTTCAACGCCTCGACGTCGAAGTTGTCATAGCCAACGGAAACGGTGGAGGTCGCACGCAGCTTCGGCATCTTCTCCAGCAGCGCGGCGTCAACCTTTTCACTGGAGCCCAGGAGGCCTTCAGCCTGGGCGAAGGCCTCTGCGTGCTGCGAAACGGTCTCCGGCTGCAGGTTTTTCACCTGGGTGACGGAAAAGTGTTCCTCCAGACGCTGTAACAGGTCGTCGGGAAGCGTTTTATAGAGAATGACAGACGGCTTCATGCGAATCTCCGTAGTAGGAATAGTTCAGGCGTGATGAGCGCCAAGCGGAAGGTTTTGATTATTAGCAGGCTTAACAATCAAAGTCAGCAATACTGAGGCGAAAAGCGCCACCCCCATAAAAATATAGGAGGCTGCGGGGCTGCCGGTGGCACCGTTCAGGTAGCCGACAAACCACGAGCCGCAGAAGGAGCCCAGAGCGCCCATACTGTTGATCAGCGCCATGGCGCCTCCGGCGACGTTACGCGGCAGCATTTCCGGAATAATGGCGAAGAAGGGGCCGTAAGGCGCATACATTGCCGCACCGGCCACCACCAGCAGGGTGTAAGAGACCCAGAAATGATTGGCGCCGACCGCCCAGGAGCCGATGAAGGCCAGTCCGCCAATCAACAGCAGCGGCCAGACGAACAGTTTACGGTTCTGCATTTTATCGGACGCCCAGGAGACGACGATCATGGCGATAGTGGCCGCCAGATAGGGAACAGAAGAGAGCCAACCCACTTCCACCATCCCCATATTTTCACCACCGCTACGGATAATCGACGGCAGCCACAGTACAAAACCGTACACCCCGATACTCCAGGCAAAGTACTGTGCGCAGAGCAGGACCACGTTGCGGGAGCGGAAAGCCTCGCTATAGTTACGCACCGCCTTGATGCCCTGCTGCTCACGATCCAGTTGTTCCTGCAACGCAGCTTTTTCACTCTCCGCCAGCCAGTTAACCTGCGACGGTTTGTCTTTCACCAGCACCCACCAGCAGAAGGCCCAGATCACCGCCGGCACCCCTTCGATGATGAACATTTCCCGCCAGCCGAAGGCCTGAATCAGGTAGCCAGAAACCACCGACATCCACAGGACCGTCACCGGGTTACCGAGGATCAGGAAGGTGTTGGCGCGAGAGCGTTCTGATTTGGTGAACCAGTTGCTGATATAGATCAGCATCGCCGGCATCACCGCGGCTTCAACGACGCCGAGGATGAAGCGGATAGCCGCCAGCGCCGGGATATTATGCACTATACCGGTCAGCGAGGCGCAACCGCCCCACAGGATCAGGCAGATAAAGATCAGTTTGCGAACGCTGCGGCGCTCCGCATAGATAGCGCCGGGGATCTGGAAGAAGAAGTAGCCAAGGAAGAACAGGGCTCCCAGCAGGGAGGAGATCCCCTTGGTGATGCCCAGGTCTTCGGTAATGCCTGCCGCGGAGGCGAAGCTGAAGTTGGCACGGTCGAGGTACGCCAGGCTATACGTGATAAACACGATAGGCATGATATACCACCAGCGTTTCGTTGCATTTGTTGAGCTATTCATAGGCTTGCCTCTGTCAATGAGGTGACATCCGTCCGTCGAAACGGACGCTGCTGTGCCGCGCTGCAGGTAGGGTACAGGACGGCTGTTATTGTTGCGTATAAATGTTATTCGCCCAGCGCGTCGCGGGTGGGCAGCCCCTCGCTGTCGCCCTGGACCTGAATCGCCAGCGAACCGATTTTATTGCCGCGGTTCACCGCCTGAAGCAGGGTTTTGCCTTCCAGCAGGGCGCTAATCACCCCGACGGCAAAGCCGTCGCCGGCGCCGACGGTATCGACGACGTTATCGACTTTAATGGCATCAACCGTTCCCTGTTCGCCGCTGGCGCTCTTGAACCAGGCGCCGTCGCAGCCGGTTTTAATGACCACCGCCTTGACGCCGCGGGAGAGATAGAAATCGGCGATCCCTTCAGGGGTCTGCTGGCCGGTGAGAATCACGCCCTCTTTTAAGCCTGGCAAAACCCAGTCAGCCTGGAAGGCGAGGCGGTTGAGTTTCTCCACCATCTCGGCTTCGCTTTTCCACAGCACCGGGCGCAGATTGGGGTCGAAAGAGAGGGTTTTTCCCTCGGCTTTCATCACCTTCGCCGCATGCTCCAGCAGCGCATATGAGCTTTCAGAGAGCGCGGCGGCCACGCCGCTCAGGTGCAGATGGCGGGCGCTGGTGAAGTAGTCGGCGCGAAAATCGTCCGGCGACAGATGGCTGGCGGCAGAGCCTTTGCGGAAATATTCCACAATGGGATCGGTTCCATTTTCGACTTTCGATTTCATCTGGAAACCGGTAGCGAAGCGGTTGTCGATGGCGACAGCATGGCTATCGATCCCCTCTTTCGCCAGCGATTGCAGTACGAAGCGGCCAAAGCTGTCGTTGCCGACGCGGCTGACCCAGCCGACCTTCAGACCCAGGCGCGCCAGGCCGGTGGCGACGTTCAGTTCGGCGCCGGCAACGCGTTTCATGAAATGCTCCACCTCGGCCAGATCGCCGGTTTCGGTGGCGACAAACATGGCCATGGCTTCGCCGATGGTGATGACATCTAAATTTTCCACGGCTTAATCCTCGCGTAACAGGTTGACGTAGCGGCGGGTCACGGCCGTCAGGTCATGGCCAGTCAGCGGAAACTCGATTCCACGCGGCGCATCGGCGGGAAGATTATCGAGCAGGGCCAGCCAGCGGTCGGCGGCCTGATCCGGCGGTACCGCGCGGAATTTCTCATGATGGGGTTCCGCGGCTTTCACATGAATATAGCTGACCGCCGGCGCAAGGTGACGTGCCGCCTCTTCCGGCGAGTCGCCAACCCACAGCCAGTTGCCCATATCAAACGTTAAGGTGACCGGCAACTGATGGACCCGGCAGGCGGCTTTGAAGCGCTGCATCGGCGCCAGCTGGCCGCAGTCGGTCTGGTCATTCTCTACCACCAACGTCATGCCGCTGTCGCTGAGGATATCGCGCAGCTCATCCAACTGCTGATTGTGGAGGAAATGGCCAAGGGAGAGCTTCAGCCACAGGGCATTCAGGGTTTGCGCTTCCGCGAGCAGCGCCGGGAGTTCCGGGTTGAGCTCGCCGTTATCGGCGAACAGCGCCTGCGGCGCGGAGTAGCAGGCCAGCAGGCCGTGGCGCTCAATGGTGGCCGCCAGCGACGGCAGAGCGTTGAGCTCTTCCGCGCTGCACAGCTCACGGCGGATTTCGACGCCGTCCGCACCGGCGTCGGCGATAAACGGCAGGACGGCGGCCTGGCCGCCTAAGGATTTAACATGGTCATTACCATACGCAGCGGTAACAACAATAATTTTTCTGGCCATCGCGCTCTTACTCCCGGCGTTTGTTGCTTAATCTCCTTAATACGCTAGATGGTATCGGTTCCATAAGAAAGGGCGAGATGTTTAATTTATGATCGGCATCACGAAGGATCGTTAACGGGAGGTTGATCCGCGGACGATAAGCTCGCCGGAGAAGACCCGCTCGCGGATGGGGTCGTTAGTGCCGGCAATGCGCCGAATCACCTGTTCGACCGCGGCGTAGCCGATCTGCCACGTCGGCTGTTTGAGGGTGGTAATACCGACGCCAGCCAGCTCCGCCCACTCCAGTTCGTCGAAGCCCAGCAGGCCGATATCGCTGCCCCAGATCAGGCCGACGCGCTTCAGGGCGCGGGCCACCTGCAGCGTCAGCGCGCCGTTGGCGGAAATCACTGCTTTACGCATCCCGCGATGGCGGGCGTGGAACTGGCGCAGGACGTTGTCCATCATCGCGCCGTCGTTGAGCGGTACTTCGGCGTTTTCAGCCACCACGCCGTGGTGGCGGGTGAGGGTGGCGCGAAAAGCGCTCAGACGCTCACGGCGGGTATTCACCGAGCCCAGCGGTTCGCTGAGAAACAGGATGGCCTCAAATCCTTTCTCCACCAGGTGTTCGGTGGCGGTGGTAGCGGCCTGAGTGTTATCCAGCCCGACCACATCGCAGGCGAAATCGGGAATTTTACGGTCAATCAGCACCATCGGCAGGGCTGACTGCTGTAAGCGGTTCAGGCCATCCTCACGCATACCGACCGCGTTGACCACGATGCCTTCCACCTGGTAGCTGCGCAGCAGGTCCAGGTAGTGCAGCTCCTGATCCAGCTCGTTATTGGTATTACACACCAGCAGGGTGAAGCCTTTTTCCCGGCAGGCCGCTTCAATGCCGCTCAGAACATTGACCGAGTAGGGGTTGGTGATATCGGCGATGATCAGGCCAATAAGGCGGGTTCGGCCGTGCTTGAGGCCGCGGGCCATCAGGCTGGGGCGGTAGTCGAGTTCGGCAATGGCTTTTTCAATACGTGATAACAGATCGTCGGAAAGCAGATGCTTCTCGCCGTTGAGATAACGTGAAATGCTGGTTTTGCCGGTCTTTGCGGCTTTCGCCACATCGCTGATAGTTGCACGCGCCGCTTTCGCCATGGTGGCTTCCTTTGCTGAAAATCTGCCAACACCTTAGCGCGAAAAATAGCGATATCAAGCATTTTGCCCGGCAGAGCGGCTGCCGGGCGACATGAGGATGCGCTTACTGTAGCGGGCTGAGGGTAATTTCCACGCGACGGTTCTGCGCTTTGCCTTCCGCCGTGCTGTTGCTGGCGATAGGATTCGCCGGCCCCATGCCGCTGGTGCGAATGCGATTGGCCGCCACGCCCTGCGTGATCAGCGCGCTGGCGACGCTGTCTGCACGCTGTTGCGACAGACGCATATTCAGCTCCTTGCTGCCGGTGCTGTCGGTGTAGCCGACGACGTTAACAGCGGTTTTCTCGTACTCTTTCAGCACCATGGCCACGCCGGTCAGGGTGTTGGCGCCGGCCGGTTTCAGGTTGGCGCTGTTGCTGTCGAAGGTGACGTTATTCGGCATGTTCAGCACGATATTGTCGCCATTTCGCGTCACGCTAACCCCGGTTCCCTGCATCTTGTCGCGCAGCTTCGCTTCCTGCACGTCCATGTAGTAACCAATGCCGCCGCCAAGCGCCGCGCCGGCCGCTGCGCCAATCAGCGCGCCTTTGCCGCGGTCATGTTTGGAAGAGGAGAGCGCGCCGACGCCAGCGCCCACTAAGGAGCCAATACCTGCGCCAATACCGGATTTACCTGCTTCACGTTCACCGGTATAGGGGTTGGTGGTGCAGCCAGAAATGGCCAGAGTGCCGCTGACCAGCGCCGCAATCATAAGTACGCGTTTTTTCATTTAATGTCCTTAATCCTTTTTATTCTTTGTCACAGCGAACGTGACGGTTGATTATGACGCGTGATTACGTAGAAAATTCCCCGGATACCATCTCATTTTGTAAATAACATTGAACGGTTGCCCATCACGCCGTCATGACACCTGCATTCGCTGACCAGGAGCCACCCTTGCCAACCTCATCTGCAACCAAAACCATCTTAACCGCCGCCCACTGGGGACCGATGCTGGTGGAAACGGACGGTGAAAACGTCCTCTCCTCCCGGGGCGCGCTGGCGACACCGTTTGCCAACTCGCTGCAAACGGCGGTGCGCGATCAGGTCCACAGCAAAACCCGCGTGCGCTATCCGATGGTGCGCAAAGGCTTCCTTGCTTCACCGGAAACGCCGCAGGGGGTCCGCGGTCAGGATGAATTCGTGCGGGTGAGCTGGGATCAGGCGCTGGATTTGATTGATGCCCAGCATCGGCGGATCCGCGAAATCTACGGTCCGCAGTCGATTTTCGCCGGCTCCTACGGCTGGCGTTCTAACGGCGTCCTGCATAAGGCGGCCACCCTGCTGCAGCGCTACATGAGCCTGGCGGGCGGCTATACCGGCCATCTTGGCGATTACTCCACCGGCGCGGCGCAGGCGATCATGCCTTACGTCGTGGGCGGCAATGAGGTGTATCAGCAGCAGACCAGCTGGCCGCTGGTGCTCGAGCACAGCGAAGTGGTGGTGCTGTGGAGCGCCAACCCGCTGAACACGCTGAAAATTGCCTGGAACGCCTCCGACGAGCAGGGGATCCCGTGGTTCGACCGGCTGCGCCAGAGCGGCAAGCGCCTGATCTGCATCGATCCGATGCGATCGGAAACCGTCGATTTCTTTGGCGATTCGATGGAATGGATCGCCCCGCATATGGGCACCGATGTCGCGCTGATGCTGGGGATCGCCCATACGCTGGTGGAAAACAGCTGGCAGGATGATGCGTTTCTTACCCGCTGCACCAGCGGCTACGATATTTTTGCCCGCTATCTGACCGGCGAAAGCGACGGCGTAGCGAAAACCGCTGACTGGGCGGCGGCGATCTGCGGCGTGGAAGCGGATAAGATCCGCGAACTGGCGAAACTTTTCCATGAAAACACCACCATGCTGATGTCTGGCTGGGGCATGCAGCGCCAGCAGTATGGCGAGCAGAAGCACTGGATGTTGGTCACACTGGCCGCCATGCTGGGGCAGATTGGCACCCCGGGAGGCGGGTTTGGTCTTTCCTACCATTTCGCCAACGGCGGCAACCCGACGCGCCGCGCGGCGGTGCTGGGCTCAATGCAGGGAAGCGTCGCCGGGGGCGTGGACGCGGTGGAGAAGATCCCGGTCGCGCGGATCGTCGAGGCGCTGGAGAATCCGGGGGCGGACTATCAGCACAACGGCATGGCGCGTCGCTTCCCCGACATTCGCTTTATCTGGTGGGCCGGCGGGGCCAACTTTACTCATCATCAGGACACCAACCGATTGATCCAGGCCTGGCAGAAACCGGAGCTGATCGTCATCTCCGAATGTTTCTGGACCGCCGCCGCGCGCCATGCCGATATCGTCCTGCCGGCGACCACTTCGTTTGAGCGCAACGATCTGACCATGACCGGGGATTACAGCAATCAGCATCTGGTGCCGATGAAGCAGGTGGTCGCCCCGCGAGATGAAGCGCGCGACGATTTCGCAGTCTTTGCCGACCTCAGCGAACGCTGGGAAGCGGGCGGCCGCGAGCGCTTCACCGAAGGGAAGAGTGATTTGCAGTGGCTGGAGACCTTCTATCAGATGGCCGCCCGGCGCGGCGCCCAGCAGCAGGTGACGCTGCCGCCGTTTGCCGAATTCTGGCAGGCTAACCAGCTGATTGAGATGCCGGAGGAGCCGGAGAATGCCCGTTTTGCCCGCTTCGCCGCCTTCCGCGACGATCCGCAGGCCAACCCGCTGAAAACGGCGAGCGGTAAAATTGAGATCCACTCACCAACCATCGCCGCCTTTGGCTACGCCGATTGCCCGCCGCACCCGATGTGGCTGGAGCCCGACGAGTGGCATGGCAACGCCGAGGCAGGGCAGCTGCAGCTGCTGTCGGCCCATCCGGCACACCGTCTGCACAGTCAGCTGAACTATACCGCGCTGCGCGAACGCTATGCCGTCGCCGGACGTGAACCGTTGACCATCCATCCGCAGGATGCCCAGGCGCGCGGGATCGCCGATGGCGATTTGGTGCGGGTGTGGAACGCCCGCGGTCAGGTGCTGGCCGGCGCGGTGGTGACGGAGGGGATCCGCCCGGGGGTGATTTGCCTGCATGAAGGGGCATGGCCCGACCTGGATCCGCTGGTGGGCATCTGCAAAAACGGGGCGGTGAACGTCTTAACCAAAGATATCCCGACATCCCGGCTCGGCAACGGCTGTGCCGGGAACACCGCCCTGGCGTGGCTGGAGAAATATACCGGCCCGGCGCTGCCGCTTACAGCATTTGATCCGCCGGCCAACGCATAATCCACGTCGGGTGCTGAGTATCGTCCTGCCATGCGCAGTCTTCAATCCGGAAGCCCTGCGCATGGTAGAAACTGACCGCCGATTCGTTCTTCTGGTAAACCTCAAGGCTAAGCCAGGCGTAGTGCTGTTTGACTTCATCCAGCAGCGCCCGGCCAATGCCCTGGCGGATGGCGTCCGGCGCGACAAACAACGCGCCGACGAAGCGGGAGTCCAGCACGCTAACAAAGCCTTTTAATACTCCGTCGCGCTCCCAGACCCAGGTGCTGGCGGCGGGAAGATAGACATCCCTTACCACCGCGATGCTGTCGCGCCAGTAACTTTCGCTGATAAAGGGATGAGCATGAATCGTGCTGTCCAGCCACAGCGCCAGCAGCGGCGCGGTATCTTCAGTGTCCCACTTGCGGATCATCCTGACCTCCAGGGTGACAGAAGCAGCCGGTGACATGGTCGTTGACCAGCCCACAGGCTTGCATAAAGGAATAACAGATTGTCGAGCCGACAAATTTAAAGCCGCGTTTTTTCAATGCCTTCGATAGCGCATCTGAGGCCGGCGTCGTGGTGGGGATTTCCGCCAGCGTCGCGGCGCACGTTACCTGCGGCTCATTGTTGACGAAGGCCCAGACAAAATCAGTGAACGACTCGCCATTTTCTTCCATCGCCAGGTAAGCGCGGGCGTTGCCGATAATGGCCTGAATTTTTCCCCGATGGCGAATGATGCCGGCATTCTGTAGCAACTGCTCGACATCATCTTCCCCCATCGCTGCCACGCGTACCGGGTCGAACTGGTGAAAAGCCTGGCGGTAGTTCTGCCGTTTTTTTAACACGGTGATCCATGACAAACCGGCCTGCTGGCCCTCGAGGCAGATCATTTCAAACAGCTGGCGGCCCTCTTTTTGCGCCACACCCCATTCGGTATCGTGATACTCGATATATAACGGATCCTGGCTCACCCATCCGCAACGTTGCATTGATATTTCTCCCTCTACGCTAAAAAAGTGAACGCCCGGCTTGACGGCTGAAAGATAAAGATAATAGTTAATACAGGGAAATCGTATCCCCAAAAAAAACACAGCAATATTGCCGATTCGGCTCTTTTCTGGAGTCGCATTAATGATAATAAAGAAATGCAATGGCCTCCGGGGCTTCTTGATCCCGGCGAGCATATCCGTCTGGGTGTTGTGTGTCTCTGGAGCGAATGCCTGGCAACAGGAATATATCGCTATCGATACAAAAAGTAATACGCCGGAACGCTATACATGGGATAGCGATCACCAACCACGTTACGAAGATATTCTCGCTGAGCGGATGAAGTCCTCAGAAACGCCCGGCGGGCTGGCATTAAACCAGGCGCTGGCGCCACCGGACAGCAGCCGTGGTCAGAGCGTCGGCTGGAATTATCTGCTGGCAAATGGCATGACCTCCGGGCCGGTGGCCAGCCTGCGCAGCGACGTCACCGCGCCGGTGACGAGAAGCGCGGGCGAGACGGGGTATGTCAACACGCTCGGCTGGCGCATGGATTATCAGTCGCTGTGGGGCGTACATCCCTGGGCTCAGGTGAGCTATAACCAGTCGCTCGCCAGCGATGCCTGGTCGCCGACGACCCGCGCCAGAGAAGGCGGCTGGAGTGATGTCACCCTGGGTGCCGATATGCAGTTGGGATCCCACGTGGCAGCATGGGCGACGCTGTCGCAGGCGGACAATGTCCCATCGGGGGAAAATACGCTCTATCTGATGGGCGTCAGCGCCAACTTTTGACCCGATATTGTTACGCGTTTGAAACGACACGGTTATTGTTAAATCTCAGTAATGGCGCATTTCTGTGAGATAGCGCACACTAACTTTTTGCCTGAAATTCGCGGAATGAATGTTTTGCAATGTCATTCGTTCCGCCATTAATGCATTTCATTCCCTGCTGATGGCAGTTCATGCCTTTTTTCCCCACAGGATGAGGGGCCTTCGCTATTGTGGCGGCAGTTAATTTATCAGGACAACTGCTATGAACGCTGCAAACCGTCAATCGACCCGCTGGCTTACGCTAATCGGCACCATCATCACCCAATTTGCTCTCGGTTCGGTCTATACCTGGAGCCTGTTTAATAGTTCGCTGTCTGACAAACTGGGCGAGCCGGTTAGCCGGGTGGCTTTCTCCTTTGGCCTGCTGAGCCTCGGGCTGGCGCTCTCCTCGTCGGTTGCCGGGAAACTGCAGGAGCGCTTTGGCGTTAAGCGCGTCACGATGGCCTCCGGGATCCTGCTCGGTCTGGGCTTCTTCCTGACCGCGCACTCCAGCAGCCTGATGATGCTGTGGCTGAGCGCGGGCGTGCTGGTGGGGCTGGCGGACGGCGCCGGTTATCTGCTGACGCTGTCGAACTGCGTGAAGTGGTTCCCTGAACGTAAAGGGCTGATCTCCGCTTTCTCCATCGGTTCCTATGGTCTCGGCAGCCTGGGGTTCAAATTCATTGACTCCCATCTGCTGGCCACCGTCGGTCTGGAAAAAACCTTCGTCATCTGGGGCGCTATCGTGCTGGTGATGATTGTGTTTGGCGCGACCCTGATGAAAGATGCGCCGAATCATACGGCGACCACCGCGGCCAATGGCGTGGTAGAAAACGACTTCAGCCTGGCGGAATCAATGCGCAAACCGCAGTACTGGATGCTGGCGGTGATGTTCCTGACGGCCTGCATGAGCGGCCTGTACGTGATTGGCGTGGCGAAAGATATTGCCCAGGGGATGGTCCACCTGGATGTCGCCACGGCGGCAAACGCGGTCACGGTTATCTCGATTGCTAACCTCAGCGGCCGCCTGGTGTTAGGCATCCTGTCCGACAAAATCTCCCGCATTCGTGTAATTACCCTCGGCCAGGTGGTGTCGCTGGTGGGGATGGCCGCGCTGCTGTTCGCCCCGCTGAATGCCATGACTTTCTTCGCCGCCATCGCCTGCGTCGCCTTTAACTTCGGCGGCACCATCACCGTTTTCCCATCGCTGGTGAGTGAGTTCTTTGGCCTGAACAATCTGGCGAAAAACTATGGTGTGATTTATCTGGGCTTTGGTATCGGCAGCATCTGCGGCTCTCTCATCGCTTCGCTGTTCGGCGGCTTCTACGTGACTTTCTGCGTGATCTTCGCCCTGCTGATTCTGTCGCTGGCGCTGTCCACCACCATTCGTCAGCCGAAAGGCAGAGTCTATAGCGAGGCGCATGCCTGAAACGCGCCCCTGGTTAATCCCCTAAGCAAATAGTGCCAATCCAGCCAAATGTTTTGTAAATGTTTGGCTGGATCACATTCCCTCCTGATACTTTTCCCGTTCCCTGTGGTCTACTTATCGCGCTTTGTAGAGGTTTCTGATAACCAACCCTAACGCACCCTATTAGCCTACTGACTCGTGCCACAGCGTCAGGCGGTGTTTTATTCTTCTTTTTCCAGGTTTGCTTGCATGAAATATATTAGAACGATGACGCAGCAGAAGCTTAGTTTTTGGCTGGCGCTGTACATCGGCTGGTTTATGAACGTCGCCGTTTTTTTCCGGCGTTTCGATGGTTATGCTCAAGAGTTCACTTTCTGGAAAGGGCTTTCCGGTGTCGTTGAACTGGTTGCCACGGTCTTTGTCACCTTCTTCCTGTTACGTCTGCTGTCACTGTTTGGCCGCCGCATCTGGCGCATTCTGGCGACGCTGATTGTTCTGTTTTCCGCCGCCGCCAGTTACTACATGACGTTCCTCAATGTGGTGATTGGCTACGGAATTATCGCCTCGGTGATGACCACCGATATCGACCTGTCGAAAGAGGTTATCGGCTGGCACCTGATCCTCTGGCTGGTGGTGGTGAGTGCGCCGCCGCTGCTGTTTATCTGGAGTAACCGCTGCCGCCATACTCTGCTGCGCCAATTGCGCACCCCAGGCCAGCGGGTTAAAAACGTGCTGATCGTGGTGCTGGCCGGACTCATTGTCTGGGGCCCCATCCGCCTGCTTGAGCTGCGTCAGCACGATGTGGAGCGCCATTCGGAAGTGGATATGCCGAGCTATGGCGGGGTGATCGCCAACTCCTACCTGCCATCAAACTGGCTGTCGGCGCTGGGGCTTTACGCCTGGGCGCAGGTGGATGAATCCTCGGATAATAAATCGCTGATTAACCCGGCGAAGAAGTTTACCTACGTCGCCCCGGAAGGTCTGGATGACACCTACGTGGTATTCATCATTGGCGAAACGACCCGCTGGGACCATATGGGCATCCTCGGCTATAGCCGCAACACCACGCCAGAGCTGGAGAAAGAGAAGAATCTCGTTGCCTTCCGCGGCTACTCCTGCGATACCGCCACCAAGCTGTCGTTACGCTGCATGTTTGTGCGTCAGGGCGGGGCGGAGGATAACCCGCAGCGGACGCTCAAAGAGCAGAACGTCTTTGCCGTGCTTCATCAGTTGGGCTTCAACGGCAATCTCTATGCCATGCAGAGCGAGATGTGGTTCTACAGCAACACGATGGCCAACAATATCGCCTACCGCGAGCAAATTGGCGCCGAGCCGCGCAACCGCGGCAAGAGCGTTGACGATATGCTGCTGGTGGAGGAGATGAAGCGCGGTATGGCGCAGGACAACGCCTCCGGTAAGCACCTGATCATTCTCCACACCAAAGGCTCTCATTTTAACTACACCCAACGCTACCCGCGCAGCTTTGCCCAGTGGAAGCCGGAGTGCGTCGGTGTCGACAACAAGTGCTCGAAAGCGGAGCTGATTAACTCCTACGATAACAGCGTGACCTACGTCGATCACTTTATCGTCAGCGTCCTCGACCAGCTGCGGGATAAGAAAGCGATTGTGTTCTATGCCGCCGATCATGGGGAGTCGATTAACGAGCGTGAACACCTGCACGGAACGCCGCGCAAGATGGCGCCGCCGGAGCAGTTCCGCGTGCCGATGATGGTGTGGATGTCGGATAAATACCTGGAGAATCCCGATCATGCCGCCGCGTTTGCCCATCTGCAGCAGCAGGCCGCGATGAAGGTGCCGCGCCGTCACGTCGAGCTGTACGACACCATTATGGGCTGCCTCGGCTATACCTCGCCGGATGGCGGGATCAATGAGAATAACAACTGGTGCCGCTGGAAAAAGTAAGGCACGGATTTTATTTTCAGATTCTCGGGTCTGTTTTCCCTTCCTGAGCCCAGGATAAGCTAATCCCTCGCCGGCTGACGTCGCGCGAGGGATTTTTTTCGCACAGTGGACGTGTCTGGCAGGTTGCCTCTTCTTCTTTGATTACCCTCCAGTTTCCTTGCTTCCCCTGTGCTCGAACTTTTCATGGAGAGAAAGGATGAAGGTAATAAAGGGGTTGGCCTTGCTGTGCCTGTTGATGCTCGCGGGCTGCCAGTCTGAGGAAGAGACCAGCCAGTTCCTGCTGGCCTGTAAATACGATGCGCCGGCGACGATCGAAGCCATGCTGAATAACGGCATTGATGTGGATGGTCAGGATAAAACCGGCTTAAGTGGCTTGATGGTCGCTGCCGCGGAAAATCGTCGCGATGTGGTGGCGTTACTGCTTAAGCGTCAGGCGAAGCCGAATCTCCAGACGCGCCAGGGCGTGACGGCGCTGATGTTGGCGGCGGCGCGAGGCAGCGATACCGCGATTATCGGCGATCTTCTCCAGGCGGGAGCGGCGGTGAATCAGACCACCATCGAGAAGAGCACGCCATTGATGTCCGCCATTGCCGACGGCGGGGACGTCAGAAACGACTATCAGCATATTCTGGCAATGAAAAAGCCCGATGCGCCTGTCGAGGAGGAGAGCGCGCTGGATAAAATTGTCGGCGCAACGGCGGCGAAATCGCTGGCGACGGGTAACCGCGCGCTGATGACCGAAGACATGGCGTTACAACTGGCACCCGGCGCCTTTAAGAAGAACGTCGACGAAATTGTGGCGCTGCTCCTCAAACACGGGGCGGACGTGAAGGCCGTCAATGCTTCAGGGGAATCGGCCTTTTTCCTCGCGGTCGATCACGCGCGTTCGGCGGAAACCATCACGACGCTGGCCAACGCCGGGGCGGACACCAGCCTGGCGGATAAATCCGGCACCACTCCGCTGATGCTGGCGGCGGCGGGGGAAGATCCCAATCTGGTGCTGGCGCTGTCGGCCTCCGGTGTGGAGGTGGATAAGCCGAACCGTGAAGGGCTCACGGCGCTGCAGGTGGCGGCGGGTCAGGGGTCGCCTGCGGTGATCGCGGCGCTGGTGCAGCGCGGCGCAAAGGTGGACCAGCTCTCCGCCAACGACCTCAGCCCGCTGATGCTGGCGGTCAAAATGAATAATAAAGCCAGTGTCGAGGCGCTGCTTGAGGCTGGCGCCAGCGTCAATCTCAGCAATAAGGCCGGCTATACGGCGATTGGCTACAGCCGGGCCGGCGAGGTTCGCCAGCTGCTGCTGGCGCAGCATGCCGAGCTGAAGGGGCAGGCTGCGCATATGGCGCAAAGCGAACTCCAGTTTTGTGCCAATGCCTTTGCCGACAAGCTGGCATACAGCGACATCGCCCGCGCGGTAAATAACGATACCCGCCCGGATATCATGCGCCATCAGCAATCCTGTCCGGAGCTGGGGGAACTGACGATGCTGCTCGGGGAATTTAAATTCAACCCGGCGGGCTCGACCTATCTCGGTGAGCCGGTGACCTGTAAGGTATCCGAGTATCGCAAAGCGTTTGAGGTGACCTGCCGCTGAAAACGATGACCAACCGGCGATTCGCTGCTCAGGCTGCTGAGTTTCTCGCCGGTTGAGCGATTTTTTGAAAATAAGGCATTGACGGGTAGGCATCCCAGCAGTAAGATGCGCCCCGCATTCGGTGATTGGCGCAGCCTGGTAGCGCACTTCGTTCGGGACGAAGGGGTCGGAGGTTCGAATCCTCTATCACCGACCAAATTCGAAAAGCCTGCTCAATGAGCAGGCTTTTTTGCATCTGTATCCTGTGAGGATGAGAACCTCCGGGGGCAGAGGTTCGACTCGAGCGAAGCGAGAGAACGTTGCGACAGCAACGGCCCGCAGGGCGAGCCACGAAGTGGCGAGTCATCCTCTATCACCGACCAAATTCGAAAAGCCTGCTCAATGAGCAGGCTTTTTTGCATCTGTAGCCTGTGAGGATGAGAACCTCCGGGGGCAGAGGTTAGAGGTTAGAGGTTAGAGGTTCGGCTTGTGTTCCGTAGGCCCGCGCAAGCGTAGCGCCGCCGGGCATTATCCGTGTGCTACCGGCCAAAAATTCCACCAGAATCACAATTAACGTCTTTACCCACGTTTCAAGCCAGCTATTCGCTATTTTGTGACATCTTCCATTGCATTTTTTTATCGATGAACAGATCTTTTTTCGCGAAGCTTATGGCTAAATGTAGCATTTTCCGCTGTGCGCTTTAACGTTCGCGCTATTAATCGCTCACATATTGGTCACACAGCAAGAAATTTTTCTCATTTGTTGGAATTGTTTCCCTCTGCGTGTTGCAAATTATTAAGGTCTTTATTCTGCTTATCGGCCCGTAGCATAAATTTCTCTGCTGAAAATAGCGCCTTGAAGTTTTTTTAATCTTTGCCTGCCGTTTCTCACGCTGGATGTAAAACCCGGCTGGCTGTATTGACGTTTCCCCATTCTGTTGACAGATTGTAGGGCATGAGGGGCATTTCATGGAGAATCCGTACTGCAACTCAGTCGTTTTTGCGAAAGGAATCCCCATCTCTCTCTACGCCTTCGGGCACCACCGACTGGACCGGGTATATTCTAAATAGTTCGAGCTGCGGAAAGGCGGCAAGTGTACGAGCTCCCCTGAGCATAGATAACGATGTGACTGGGATGATCGAGCGCAGCCAACGCATCCGTCGTTTGAAATAGGACGAATAAAAATAAATAAAGGTCCGGCGGATATATGCAAACAACATCACAGTTTTGGAGCAGAATAATGAGTATTTCCTTGAAGAAATCAGGGATGCTGAAGCTTGGTCTGAGCCTGGTCGCCATGACCGTCGCCGCCAGCGTGCAAGCGAAAACCCTGGTTTATTGTTCTGAAGGCTCGCCGGAAGGCTTTAACCCACAGCTCTTCACCTCTGGCACCACCTATGACGCCAGTTCCGTACCGATCTATAACCGGCTGGTCGAATTTAAAACCGGTACGACGGAAGTTATTCCAGGGCTTGCTGAGAAATGGGAAGTCAGTCCTGATGGCAAAACCTATACTTTCCATCTGCGTCAGGGCGTGAAGTGGCAAGATAATAAAGACTTCAAACCAACCCGTGACCTGAACGCCGATGACATCGTGTTCTCCTTCGATCGCCAGAAGAATACCAATAACCCGTACCATAAAGTTTCTGGCGGCAGCTATGAATACTTTGAAGGGATGGGTCTGCAGGACCTGATTAGCGAAGTGAAGAAAGTGGACGATAAAACCGTCCAGTTCGTCCTGACTCGCCCGGAAGCGCCGTTCCTCGCTGACCTGGCCATGGACTTCGCCTCTATCCTCTCGAAAGAGTATGCCGATAACATGCTGAAAGCCGGCACGCCGGAAAAAGTGGACCTCAATCCTATCGGTACCGGCCCATTCCAGCTGCTGCAGTACCAGAAAGATTCCCGCATTCTGTATAAAGCCTTCCCGGGCTATTGGGGTACCAAGCCGAAGATCGATCGTCTGGTCTTCTCTATCACCCCGGATGCTTCCGTGCGCTATGCCAAGCTGCAGAAAAATGAGTGCCAGGTGATGCCGTACCCGAACCCGGCGGACATCGCGCGCATGAAGGAAGATAAGAACATTACCCTGCTGGAACAGCCGGGCCTGAACGTCGGTTATCTCTCCTTCAACACTGAGAAGAAACCGCTGGACGACGTCAAAGTTCGTCAGGCGCTGACCTACGCGGTTAACAAAGAAGCGATCATCAAAGCCGTTTACCAGGGCGCAGGCCAGGCGGCGAAGAACCTGATCCCGCCGACCATGTGGGGCTATAACGACGACGTTAAAGACTACACCTACGACCCGGAGAAGGCGAAGCAGCTGCTGAAAGAAGCGGGCCTGGAAAAAGGCTTCACCATCGACCTGTGGGCGATGCCGGTACAGCGTCCGTACAACCCGAATGCCCGCCGTATGGCTGAAATGATCCAGGCGGACTGGGCGAAAGTCGGCGTCCAGGCCAAGATTGTCACCTATGAGTGGGGTGAATATCTGAAGCGGGCGAAAGCGGGCGAGCACCAGACCGTAATGATGGGCTGGACCGGTGACAACGGGGATCCGGATAACTTCTTCGCGACCCTGTTCAGCTGCGCCGCGGCGAAAGACGGCTCCAACTACTCGCGCTGGTGCTATAAGCCGTTTGAAGATCTGATTCAGCCGGCCCGCGCTACCGACGACCACAACAAGCGTATTGAACTGTACAAACAGGCTCAGGTAGTGATGCATGACCAGGCTCCGGCGCTGATCATCGCTCACTCCACCGTCTATGAGCCGGTGCGTAAAGAAGTCAAAGGCTATGTGGTGGATCCGCTGGGCAAACACCACTTCGATAACGTCTCCGTCGAATAATAAGCACGATGCCTGACCCCCTCTCCCCGCGCGGGAGAGGAAGGGGGCGTATTCCCGCTATTCCGGGGAATGCTTTTGTGAGCAATACAGACGCCCTGTCGCCAGGCGGGGCGTCACTAGAGAGAATCCGGGTTATGTTGCAGTTTATTCTCCGACGTCTGGGACTAGTCATCCCGACATTTATCGGTATCACCCTTCTCACCTTTGCCTTCGTCCATATGATCCCCGGCGATCCGGTGATGATTATGGCGGGCGAACGTGGTATTTCCCCCGAGCGTCACGCGCAGCTGCTGGCCGAAATGGGCCTTGATAAGCCGCTGTGGCAGCAATATGCCCATTACATTTGGGGCGTACTGCACGGTGATTTAGGCATCTCGCTGAAAAGCCGCATTCCCGTGTGGCAAGAGTTTGTCCCGCGCTTTAAAGCCACCCTTGAACTGGGCGTTTGCGCGATGATTTTCGCCGTCGCCGTCGGTATTCCGGTGGGCGTGCTGGCTGCGGTAAAACGCGGCTCCATCTTTGACCATACCGCCGTGGGTCTGGCGCTGACTGGCTACTCCATGCCTATCTTCTGGTGGGGCATGATGTTGATTATGCTGGTTTCGGTGCAACTGAACCTGACCCCGGTCTCCGGGCGTATCAGCGATACGGTGTTCCTTGACGATACCTTGCCGCTGACCGGCTTTATGCTGATCGACACCGCCATCTGGGGTGAGCAGGGCGACTTTATCGATGCCTTAATGCATATGATCCTGCCGGCTATCGTGCTGGGCACTATCCCATTGGCGGTGATTGTGCGTATGACCCGCTCGTCGATGCTGGAAGTGCTCGGCGAAGACTACATTCGTACCGCGCGCGCCAAAGGGCTGACCCGGATGCGGGTGATTGTGGTCCATGCCCTGCGCAACGCGATGCTGCCGGTGGTCACGGTCATTGGCCTGCAGGTGGGCACGCTGCTGGCGGGCGCGATCCTGACGGAAACCATTTTCTCATGGCCTGGTTTAGGCCGCTGGCTGATTGACGCGCTGCAGCGTCGCGATTACCCGGT
This sequence comes from Klebsiella sp. K-Nf6, assembly GCF_002806655.1. Classification (NCBI taxonomy): domain Bacteria; kingdom Pseudomonadati; phylum Pseudomonadota; class Gammaproteobacteria; order Enterobacterales; family Enterobacteriaceae; genus Klebsiella; species Klebsiella sp. K-Nf6. Next base: position 186,224 of record NZ_PIBN01000003.1, read on the forward strand.
GGTGCAGGGCGGGGTACTGCTGGTGGCGACGATGATTATCCTCGTCAACCTGCTGGTCGACCTGCTGTATGGCGTGGTGAACCCGCGTATCCGGCATAAGAAGTAAGGGGCCATCATGTCACAAATTACTGAGAATAAAGCGATTGCTGCACCGGTGCCAATGACGCCGCTGCAGGAGTTCTGGCACTATTTCAAACGCAACAAAGGCGCGGTCGTCGGTCTGGTGTACGTGGCGGTGATGATTATCATCGCGGTGTTCGCCAACTTCCTCGCCCCGTATAACCCGGCGGATCAGTTCCGTGATTCGCTGCTGGCGCCGCCGTTCTGGCAGGATGGCGGCAGCCTGGCGCATCTGCTCGGCACCGACGACGTGGGCCGCGATATTCTGTCGCGTCTGATGTACGGCGCCCGCCTGTCGCTGCTGGTGGGCTGCCTGGTGGTGGTCCTGTCGCTGATCCTTGGCGTGGTGCTCGGCCTGGTGGCGGGCTATTTCGGCGGAGTGGTGGATTCCATCATCATGCGCGTCGTCGATATTATGCTGGCGCTGCCGAGCCTGCTGCTGGCGCTGGTGCTGGTGGCTATCTTCGGGCCATCTATCGTCAACGCGTCGCTGGCGCTGACCTTCGTGGCGCTCCCACACTATGTGCGTCTGACGCGTGCGGCGGTGCTGGTCGAGGTCAACCGCGACTACGTGACCGCTTCCCGCGTGGCGGGCGCCGGCGCGATGCGCCAGATGTTCGTCAATATTCTTCCCAACTGTCTCGCGCCGCTGATCGTTCAGGCGTCGCTGGGCTTTTCTAACGCCATTCTCGACATGGCAGCGCTGGGGTTCCTCGGCATGGGCGCACAGCCGCCGACGCCTGAGTGGGGCACCATGCTCTCCGACGTATTGCAGTTCGCGCAAAGCGCCTGGTGGGTGGTGACCTTCCCGGGTGTGGCGATCCTGCTGACGGTGCTGGCATTTAACCTGATGGGTGACGGTCTGCGTGACGCGCTCGATCCCAAACTGAAGCAGTAAGAGGTTCGAGATGGCGTTATTGAATGTAGATAAATTATCGGTGCATTTCGGCGATGAGAACGCGCCGTTCCGCGCCGTAGACCGCATCAGCTATAGCGTGAAGCAGGGTGAAGTGGTTGGCATCGTCGGTGAATCCGGCTCCGGTAAATCCGTCAGCTCGCTGGCGATTATGGGTCTGATTGACTATCCCGGCCGGGTGATGGCGGACAAACTGGAGTTCAACGGCCGCGACCTGCAGCGCATCTCTGAAAAAGAGCGGCGTCAGCTGGTGGGGGCGGAAGTGGCGATGATCTTCCAGGATCCGATGACCAGCCTCAATCCGTGCTATACCGTCGGCTACCAGATTATGGAAGCGATCAAAGTTCATCAGGGCGGCAATAAGCAAACACGCCGCCAGCGGGCCATCGACCTGCTGAACCTGGTGGGCATTCCCGATCCGGCGTCGCGGCTCGACGTTTACCCGCACCAGCTTTCCGGCGGGATGAGTCAGCGCGTGATGATCGCGATGGCGATTGCCTGTCGGCCAAAACTGCTGATTGCCGATGAACCCACCACTGCGCTGGATGTGACCATTCAGGCGCAGATCATCGAGTTGCTGCTGGAGTTGCAGCAGCAGGAAAATATGGCGCTGGTGCTGATCACCCACGACCTGGCGCTGGTGGCCGAGGCGGCGCATAAAATTATCGTCATGTATGCGGGTCAGGTGGTAGAGACCGGTGACGCGAAAGATATCTTCCGCGCGCCGCGCCATCCGTACACCCAGGCGCTGCTGCGCGCGCTGCCGGAGTTCGCTCAGGATAAGGCGCGTCTGGCGTCGCTGCCGGGCGTGGTGCCGGGGAAATATGACCGTCCTGTCGGCTGCCTGCTGAACCCACGCTGCCCCTATGCCACGGATAAATGCCGTAGCGAAGAGCCCGTACTGGCGGATCTCAATGGCGGCCGTCAGTCTAAATGCCACTACCCACTCGATGATGCCGGGAGGCCTGGATTATGAGTACGCAAAAGGCCACCACGCAACAACCGCTGTTGCAGGCCATTGATCTGAAAAAACACTATCCGGTGAAGAAGGGGATATTCGCCCCGGAACGGTTGGTGAAAGCGCTGGACGGCGTCTCCTTTACCCTTGAACGCGGTAAAACGCTGGCGGTGGTGGGGGAGTCGGGCTGTGGTAAATCGACGCTGGGCCGTCTGCTGACAATGATTGAGGTCCCGACCGGCGGTGAGCTGTACTATCAGGGTCAGGATCTGCTTAAGCACGACCCGCAGGCGCAGAAGCTGCGGCGGCAGAAAATCCAGATTGTGTTCCAGAACCCGTACGGTTCGCTGAACCCGCGTAAAAAAGTGGGGCAGATTCTGGAAGAGCCGCTGCTGATTAACAGCAGCCTGAGTAAAGATCAGCGCCGTGAAAAAGCGCTGGCGATGATGGCGAAGGTCGGTCTGAAAACCGAACATTACGATCGCTACCCGCATATGTTTTCCGGCGGTCAGCGCCAGCGTATCGCCATTGCCCGCGGGCTGATGCTGGATCCGGACGTGGTGATTGCCGATGAGCCGGTTTCCGCGCTGGACGTTTCGGTACGTGCCCAGGTGCTGAACCTGATGATGGATCTGCAGCAGGATTTAGGGCTGTCCTACGTGTTTATCTCCCACGACCTGTCAGTCGTCGAGCATATCGCTGATGAAGTGATGGTGATGTATCTCGGCCGCTGCGTGGAGAAGGGCACCAAAGACCAGATCTTCAACAATCCGCGCCATCCGTATACCCAGGCGCTGTTGTCGGCGACCCCGCGTCTGAACCCGGACGACCGTCGCGAGCGGATCAAGCTGACCGGCGAACTGCCGAGCCCGCTGAACCCGCCGCCGGGTTGCGCCTTTAACGCACGCTGCCGTCGACGCTTTGGTCCCTGCACCCAGCTTCAGCCGCAGCTTAAGGATTACGGTGGCCAACTGGTGGCCTGCTTTGCTGTCGATCAGGATGAGAATCCGCAAAAACCCCACGCCTGATAGCGCGCTCCCGGTCCCCGGACCGGGAGTTTCTCTTCTGCCTGAGAGGAAACCTGGCAACACCGTTCATTGTTGCAATTTCTGCCATACTCTCGGAGCATTCTTCGTAGATTATCCGAAAAAATAAGCCTTTCAGTCCATTTTTATAGAATTAAAGAGAAATTAAAATGGTTCAGGTTTATTATTTCATTTATCCAATGCCATGATTTTTTCATGGTTTAATATATTTATATGAAAACGGCCGGGAAGCGCGGTGGTACGCGGAGGTTAAGGATGAGCGCATACCTAAAAAATGGGGCTATCATTCTGAAAGGGAAGTGTTAGTGTAGTGATACTTCTGCCGTGGAATCACACCGAAAATCAAATTCTAAACTATTATATCCCTGTCAATCGTGTTGTATTGGTACGACTAAGCTGGCATTTATCTGCCATACAAGAAACGTCACGATGTTTTCTAATACCAAGAAAATAACAACAAACTTAATATGAAATTTTTAAAATCATGAGGTTATCAATGAACCATTATGATGATCTGCAGCGCTTTCAAGAAAAAACGCGGACCCAAAACCTCAAATTTCAGGATCTTTCTTCGCAAGCCGCCACGCGGGAACACGGCGACTGGGCGATCCTCAATCAGCTGAATCCCGACGCCGGGAAATCTTCTACTCTGGCGCTGGGAGGGTCGGTCTCCGCGCCGCTGCCGCAGCCCGTGCCCGCGGATCTCTTCCAGCGTGTCGACCCCGTGGTCGCGGCGCCAGCCTCACCTCCGGTTGCGCCAGTCCCCCCAGTTATTGCCCCGATCCCATTGCCGGTCGCAGAACCTGCAATGCCGGAACCTGTCGCTCCGGCGCCAACAATGACGACTGCGCCATTGGCCGCGGCGCCGGTACCTGAGCCGGTGGTGACCTCGCCGCCGAGAATGGCCCCGCGGCCTGCGCCGGGCGCCGACAACTATGCCCACCTGTTCGCGGCAAAAACCGCAGAGCCGGTGGCGAAAAATAAAGACCAGCCTTTGAAATCTCTTCTGGAAAGGATCGCAACATGCCGTTGATTTGCGTCTGTTCACCGAAAGGTGGCGTGGGGAAAACGACCCTTGCGGCCAATTTAGCTTATTCGCTGGCGCGAACGGGCAGCAAAGTCCTGGCGCTGGATTTTGACGTCCAGAATGCCCTCCGTTTGCATTTTGGCGTGCCGCTGAGCGATGAGCGGGGCTACGTGGCGAAAGCGCTGGAACTGCATGACTGGAGCCAGTGCGTGCTGAGCGCCGGCAGCAATATTTTCGTCCTGCCTTACGGCGAAGTGAGCGAAGCGCAGCGTCAGGCGTTTGATGAGCAACTGACCCACAATGACCATTTTCTCCAGCGCGGTCTGTCGGCGCTGCTCAACTATCCCGGGCTTATCACCATCGCCGATATGCCGCCGGGGCCTTCACCGGCGCTGAAGGCGTTGACGGGGCTGGCGGACCTGCATCTGATTCCACTGCTGGCAGATACCGCCTCGATGTCGACCCTGGCGCACGTGGAAAAACAGCGCCTGACCGGCGCGGCGCTGAATCATAAGCACGGGCACTATTTCGTCATTAACCAAAGCGATAGCCGTCGCCAGGTCAGCCGGGACGTCACCAGCCTGATGGAAGAGAAACTGGGCGAGCGACTGCTTGGGGTGATCCATCGTGATGAAAGCGTGGTGGAGGCCAATGCCTCGCAGAAGTCGGTCCTTGACTTTAACGCCTCCTCCGCAGCGGCCTTTGATATTGAAATTATTGCTAAAAAAATATCTTCGCTGTTGGGTATCCATATTGGCGATGGCACGGTGCACAGCCAGCCACGCATGTCAGGGCTTTAACTTATTGCAGGGCTGCTGAATGAAAAAATCTCTTTTTTGGTTGCTGGCGCTGGTGCTGTCTCCCGTTGCCGTGCTGGTGGTGATCACGCCGATGGACAGCCAAAAGCAGTATATTTTTGGTCTGCTAAGTATCGGTATTCTCTTTCTGATGGGCTTCAGTAAGCGCCGCAGCATATCGGTCATTATGGTCGTCACATCGCTGCTGATGTCCACGCGTTACATGTATTTTCGTCTCACGCAGACCCTGCACTTCAACTCGTCCATTGAAACCATTCTTGGAATGGGACTCTTTCTGGCGGAAGTCTATATCTGGGTGATGCTGTTACTTAACTATCTGCAGACGGTCTGGCCGCTGAAGCGCGGCATTGTTCCGCTGCCGGATGATATGAGTAAGTGGCCGACGGTCGATATCTATATTCCGAGCTATAACGAACCGCTGGAGGTGGTGCGCGATACCGTGCTGGCGGCACAATGCATTGATTATCCAAAAGATAAAATGAAGATTTATCTTCTGGATGACGGCAAACGCAGTGAGTTTGCCGTGTTCGCCGCCGACGTCGGCGTGGGCTATATCACCCGTAACGACAACAAGCACGCCAAAGCGGGGAACCTTAACCATGCGCTGACCCTGACCCACGGGGAGCTTATTTGCGTTTTCGACTGCGACCACGTCGCCACGCGCGTCTTCCTGCAGGCCACCGTCGGCGGCTTCCTGAAAGATCCGATGCTGGCTCTGGTGCAGACGCCGCACTACTTCTATTCCCCGGACCCGTTTGAACGTAACCTCTCCGTCGGGCGTAACATCCCGAACGAAGGGATGTTGTTCTATGGCCCGATTCAGCAGGGGAACGACAACTGGAACGCCACCTTTTTCTGCGGCTCCTGCGCAGTGATCCGCCGCGAGGCGCTGGCGCAGATTGGCGGTTTCGCCGTCGAAACGGTGACCGAAGATGCCCATACGGCGCTGAAGTTCCAGCGGCTGGGATGGAAATCGGCCTTTCTCGATATTCCGCTGGCGGCTGGTCTCGCCACTGAACGCCTGGTGGTGCACGTTATCCAGCGTACCCGCTGGGCACGCGGGATGACGCAGATCTTTCGCCTCGATAACCCGCTGTTTGGCCGCGGCCTGACCTTACAGCAGCGCTTCTGCTACCTCAGCGCCATGCTCTATTACCAGTTCGCGCTCCCGAGGGTGGTGTTTGTCACCGCCCCGCTGGCTTATCTGCTGTTTAACCTCAATATTATTTACTCTTCAGCGAGCCTGATTGTCTCCTATGCCCTGCCGCATCTGTTCCTCGCCATTTACGTCGGTTCGCGAATGAATGGCCGCTATCGCTACAGCTTCTGGGGGGAGATTTACGATATTGTGCTGGCCTTCCACCTGGTGCTGCCGACCCTGGTGACGATGATTTTCCCCAAACGCGGCAAATTCAACGTTACCGATAAGGGCGGGCTGCTTGACGTCGGTTACTTCGATTTCACCGTGGTGCGCCCGCATCTGGTGGTGGCCTGCCTGCTGGCCCTGGGGGTGGTCGTCGGTATCGTCCGGGCGATAGGCCATGACTACTTTGGCTCGGATCCCAACGTTATCGCCCTGAACGTCGGGTGGGGGATCTACAGCCTGATCTTCCTGCTGGCGGCTATCGCCGTGGCGCGCGAGACGCGGCAGGTGCGAAAAACGATTCGTATCGATGTCGATATTCCGGTGGTGATCCATTACGCCAGCGGTATCGTTTCCCGCAGCCATACCGCGGACCTGTCGATGGGTGGCTGCCGCGTGGCCGCGCCGGATATGCGTCATCTGGAGGATGACATCGAAGAGATTGAACTGATCCTGCAGTCCGGGGCTATCTCCATCCCGGCTCAGCTGGTCACCTCAGACGAGCGCTTCCTGCGCCTCAAGTTTGATGAAGATATTCCTCTCTCGCGCCGCCGTGAACTGGTGCGTGTGGTGCTGGCCCGCGCGGATGCCTGGATTAATCCGCCGCGTCCGCAGGATAACCCGTTCCGCTCCTTCTTCACCATTTTGCGCTGCGTGTTCGAACTGTTCTGGCTGACGTGGAAAACCCGTCGTAGCCAGCGCAACCGGACGCCAGTGGCGAAAACGGCGCAGGAGGATGGGACGTTATGAAGCGATTAACGACGCTGGCGCTGCTGGCAGGGATGTTCTCTGCGCCAGCGCTGCACAGTGAAGAGCCGGTTGCCGGCGCTTCAGCCCCGCTGAGTTTTCCGCAGCTCAACGGCGCGGCGGACAATGAGCCGGGTGACGAACCTCCGGCGGCCTCTCCGGAAGAGGGGACTCCCCCGGCAGCGCCCGCCACCGCAGGCGATGCGACGGTGACGGCCCCTGCGCCAGAGATGCCCGCAGTAACCCCGCCGGTGAGTGAGGTGGCTACGCCCGATGTCATCCCGGTTGCCCCGGTCTGGGGAGGCGATCTGAATCTGGCGCAAATGGGGATGCCGGATGGCATTATCCTCAGCGGCGGCCAGCGGCAAGGGGGCGTTAGCTTTACGCTGCCTTCCGACCAGGTGGTGATCCATTCCCAGCTCAGCCTTGCCGTCCGCGTATCGCCGGAAATGGCGAGCCGCAACGCCACCCTGCAACTGATGCTCAACGGTCAGCCCCTCGGCACCCTGCCGCTGGGTGCCGATGGCGAGGATGTCTCCCATTACCAGCTGGATATTCCGCCCGCGCTGATGGTCTCCAGCAATAACCTGAGCGTGAAGATCAACGATGGCGATACCCTGCAGTGCCAGCGTGACATTCATGATTCGTCGCGGGTGACGGTGCTGCCCACGTCGCATTTCAGTTGGGAAAGCCAGCAACTGAACATCAGCGACGACCTGAGCCACTTCCCGCGTCCCTTCTTTGACAGCATGCAGATGACGCCGGCGGACATCGCGGTCGCCTATGGGGCGAAGCCGTCGGCTGACGTCTTCAGCGCCGCGGCGCTGGTCTCTTCATGGCTGGGTATCCAGGCGGACTATCGCGGCATCGCCTTCAGCGCCCTGCGCGATCGCCTGCCGGAACGCCATGGTATTGTGATTGGCCATCCGGGCGAGCAGGTGGGCGGCATGACGCTGCCGGAAACCGATAAACCGCTGCTACGCATCATCGCCAACCCCGCCAATCCGGCCTATAAGCTACTGTTGATTGTCGGCAAAAACGATACCGCGCTGCGCATGGCCGCCTGGCGGTTGACCCGCGGCAACTTTGCCCCGCAAACCGCGACGCAGGATGTCGAACCGCAGACCATCCCGGTTGGTAAAGCGTACGATGCGCCGCGCTGGATCCCCACCGATCGTCCGGTCAAGCTCAGCGAACTGCTGCGTAAGGATCAAAGCCCGACCGTCAGCGGCGTCTGGCATGAGCCTTTACGTATCGCCTTTCGCGCCGCGCCCGACCTCTATCTCTGGGATGGCGAGACGATCCCGCTGCAGGTTGGCTACCGCTTCCCGTCGGAAAGCTGGATTAATGAGGACAAGTCCCTGCTGAGCGTCACGCTCAACGGCACCTTCCTCAATAACCTGGCGATGAACAAGCAGGGACCACTGGAGAAAGTCTGGCGCCACCTCGGGGGCGATGCGCGCCAGGAGCGCTTTACCATCCCGCTGGCACCTTACCTGATCTACGGTGATAACCAGCTGTCGATGTACTTCAATGTGGTGCCGAAAGATGATGTTCCGTGCTCGGTGCTGCTGAATAACAATATCAAGAGCCGCATCACTGACGACTCCTGGATTGATTTGAGCAAAACGCGACACTTCTCGCTGCTGCCAAACCTCTCCTATTTCGTTGGCGCCTCATTCCCCTTCTCGCGGCTGGCGGACTATTCACAAACGACGCTCATGCTGCCGGCAGACCCGTCTGAGACCCAGGTGGCCACCCTGCTGAATCTGGCGGCGCGCTCCGGAAATGCGACCGGCACCGCGCTGGCGAATAACCGCGTCGTGCTCGGGATGCCGACCGGCGGCGCGGATCTGCAGTCGCTGCGCGAACGTGATGTGCTGGCGGTCACCGCTCTCGATCAGCAGGCCTTTAACCAGAGCCTGCTGGCTGATTCACCCTATCGTCCGGTGGATAACACGCTGAGCGTCCGCGAGCCTGACCTGTGGCAAAAAGTTCAACGTCGGCTGACCGGCGACTGGACCTCGGCCAGCCTCGATGCCGATCGCTACTTCTCATCCAGCAGCGCCTGGCGCGGGTTCATCAGCTATCGTTCGCCGTGGAACGCGACTCGCCTGGTGGTGGTGGCGATGGCCAGCAATGATGACCAGCTGGCGCGACTGAAGACCGATCTGGACTCGCCGCGCATCAACGCCGGGATCCGTGGCGATACCGCGGTGATCACCAGCGATAACGGGGTGCGCAGCTTCCAGGTCAGCACGCCGTTCCCCAGCGGTCAGATGCCGTGGTACATGATGGCCGTCTGGTATGCCAGCCAGCACTCTGGTTTCCTGGCCCTGCTGGGGCTGATTGCCACCTCGATAATGGGACTGGCGCTGACCGCGATGTTTAAACGTCACGCCCGTAAGCGTCTGGGTTCGGGGGATAACTAATGAAAAGAAAGATAACAATAACGATGAAAACCTCCCGCCGGCTTACGACGTTCTGCCTCACCGGCGCCTTAGCGCTTGGCGCTTCTGGCGGCGTGCTGGCGGCAGGTAACGACGCGGCGCTGCAGGCGCTGTTCGCCCAGGCCAACTACTGGCATGAGAAATCGCATGACGAACTGGCGATGGAGTCGCTGCAGAAGGTGCTTTCGGTCGATGCCAATAACACCCAGGCGCTGTATCTGATGGCGCTCTGGTCGCAGCAGGGTGGCGATATGCAGGCGGCGGCGCAGTGGCGCGCCCGGCTGGCGAAAGCGGCGCCGGACAGCCCTGGGCTGCAGGATTTAGACAACGCTAAAAAGATGTCGCAGGTGCCGCAGGGGCAGCTCAGCCTGGCCCGCCAGCAGGCGCGCGGCGGCAATATTCCCGGGGCGCTGGCGACCTGGCGCAGCATGTTTAATGGCAATACGCCGCCTGCCGGGCTGTCGGCGGAATATTACCTGACCATGGCCAGCGACAAATCGCTCTATCCACAGGCTATCAGTGAACTGCGCCAGTATGTGGCCCAGCATCCGCAGGAGAACGCCCCGCGGGTGGCGCTGGGGAAAGCCTTAACCTGGCGGGAAGAGACCCGCCGGGAAGGGATCGCCCTGCTGGAGCCGATGGCCAGCGGCAACAAAGAGGCGGACAGCGGCTTGCGTCAGGCGCTGCTCTGGCTGGGCCCGCAGGCCGGCGATGAACAGTATTACGACACCTGGATGCAGCGGCATCCGCAGGATAGCGAAGTCCAGAATTACTTTCGCGAACGGCGCAGCGGTCAGGCGCGTGGCCAGGGCTACGCCAATCTGAACAGCGGCAATACCGCCGCCGCGAAGCAGCAATTTGAAGAGGTGCTGCAGACCAACCCGCAGGATGCCGATGCGCTGGCGGGCATGGGCTATATCGCGCAACGCAGCGGTGACTACCAGGCCGCGTCGCAGTATCTGAGCCGGGCGGCAGATCTCGGTGGCGACGCCTCGGCGACTCGTCGCCAGCAGGCGGCCGATGCGCTGTTCTACGGCCAGCTGGCGCAAGCTCAACAGGCCTATAAGCAGGGCAATATTAGCCAGGCGCTGGCGCTCTCCGCGCCGCTGGCGCAGCAGAGCGGGGCGCGGGGCGCCTCGGCGAAGCTGTTCCGTGCCGATGTGCTACGGCATAACAAAGATTTACCCCAGGCGGAGCAAACGCTGCGCTCGCTGTTAAGCGACGATCCGCAGAACGCGGCGGCGCGGGAAAACCTCTATTACGTGCTGCGCGAGCAGAATAAATCCGCCGAGGCGCAGGCGATGCTGCAGACGCTCCCGCAGAGCCTGCAGCAAAAACTGCAGCCGCGGGTGGTGGCCGGTATGCCGGGCGATGCCGTGCGCCGTCAGGCCCAGGCGCAGGTCAGCAGCGGTAACCCAGGCGGCGCGATTGCCACTCTGCGCGAAGGCGTCGCCCGCTATCCGGACGATCCCTGGCTGCGCCTTGATCTGGCCCGGCTGTTGCAAAAATCGGGTAACGGCAGTGAGGCCTCTTCGCTGATGTCGGCGGCCTATCGCCCCGGCGCCAGCAACAATGCGCTGTATGCCGCCGCCCTGTTTGCCAGCGAAAACGGTGCCTGGCAGCAGGCGCAGACGCTGCTGGCGCGCATCCCCGGCGGCAGCCAGACCAGCGACATGCGCGATTTACGCCAGCGGGTGAACTACAACCTGCAGCTGGTGACCGCCGAAAACTACCTGGCGCAGGGCAACAGCACCGCCGCCAGCAATACCTTGCGGGCGATGGCCTCCACGCCGCCGAAAGCCCCGGCGGACGCCGGCAAGCTGGCGCGGCTACTGGCCGAGAGCGGCGACCTGACCACCGCGGTCTCGCTGGTGCGCAACAATATCAGCAGCGGCGTGTCCGGCAACGCCGGTGATTACGCCGATCAGATTGCGGTGCTGAACCAGGCCGGACTGACCGGCGAGGCGCAGAACCTGCTCAGCAATCCGCAGTTGCAGGCCAGCAGTACGCCGACGCAGCTGGCGAGTATTCGCAATGGCTATGTGATTAACGAAGCCGATCGCCTGCGTGAGCAGGGTAACTACGCCGCGGCGTATGACAAGCTGATCCGCGCCATGCAGAGCGATCCGCAGAATACCGATCTGATGTTCGCGATGGCGCGGTTGTACCAGAGCGGCAAAATGAACAAAGAGGCCGGGGTGGTCTATGACTACCTGATGACGCGCGATACGCCGAACCAGGATGCGCGCGCCGGGGCCATTGATGTGGCGCTGTCGGCGGGGAACAACGATCGCGCCGAGCAGCTGGCCGGTGGCTTACGTCAGGATAACTCCCCGGACCGCCTGCTGCTGCTGGCGAGAGTCGCAGAGGCGCAGGGCCATCATCAGCAGGCGATGACCTACCTGCGTAGCGCCCGCGGCAAACTGCTGGGTATGCAAAGCACCAACAGCAGCGAAACGCCAACCGTCGGCGGGGTGCTGGCGGCAGACAACCCCTTTATCGGCGTGTCGCAAACGTCGGCGCCGACGCGGACCGCTTCCACCTACGGGCAGTATATGCCGTGGCAGGTCGCCCAGTCGGCCGCCGCACCCGGTTCTTCGCTGCCGGGCATCCAGCGGCCCGATCTGCCGGTCGATACCGCCGAGACGCGCATGCTGCGCCAGGTGGACACCATGATGGAGTCGCTGCAGGAGAAAACCGGCAGCTGGCTGCAGGGCGGAATGGACGTGCGTGGACGCGACGGCGAATCGGGGACCAGCAAGCTGACGGAGATCCGGACGCCGCTGACCTGGTCCTCTTCGCCGTTTGGCGATTCGCGCTTTGACTTTACCGTCACTCCGGTGTCGTTGAACGCCGGGACCGCCAGCGGCGACGCCTGGCGTCGCTACGGCGCCAACCCGCTGGCTAACGCGGTCTCCAATATGGTGAGTACCGCCACCAGCGAGCAGGCGGCGATCGCCTCGATGACCGAGGCGGAGCGGACGGCCTATTTTGCCAGCAATCCGGGGGCCGAGGCGTTAAGCGGCCTGGGCACCCTGAATGCGGCAGATTTCAATCCGACCACCAGCAGCGGGATGGAAAACCTGGCGAAGCTCGGGAGCTATGATTCGGGACAGGTCGCCAGCTATCTGGCCTCTTCCAGCCTTAAGCCGAACGTTGACCAGACCAGCGGCTCAACCGATTCGCAGAAGGCCAACGGCGTCGAGCTGGCGCTGGCGTTAAGCGGTGACGATTATCGCGTCGATATTGGCAGCACGCCGCTGGGCCAGGATCTCAATACCGTTGTCGGTGGGGTGAAATGGTCGCCTAAGCTGAGCAACTACCTGTCGCTGATCCTGACCGGCGAACGCCGCTCACTGACCGACAGCCTGCTTTCTTACGTTGGTCTGAAAGACGCCTATTCCGGTAAAACCTGGGGGCAGGTGACGAAAAATGGCGGCACCCTGCAGCTGAGCTATGACGACGGCGACGCGGGCTTCTATGTCGGCGGCGGCGGTTACAGCTACCTGGGGCAGAACGTCGCCAGCAACACCAGCATTAACGCCAATGCCGGGGTCTATCTGCGGCCCTATCATGACGAATACCGCCAGTTGCAGACCGGGTTGAGCATGAGCTATATGGATTATTCCAAGAACCTCAGCTACTTCACCTATGGCCAGGGGGGCTACTTTAGCCCGCAAAACTATGTCAGCGTGTCGCTGCCGGTCAGTCTGACGGAGAAATATGATAACTGGACCATGAAGCTTGGCGGCTCGGTGGGCTACCAGTCTTACAGTCAGGATAAGAGCGCCTATTTCCCGACCAATTCGGAGTGGCAGCAGACCCTGGAGACGGCGGTGAGCAATGGGTTTGCCAAGGAAGCCTACTATTCCGCGACCTCGAAGAGCGGCATCGGCTATACCCTGCGCGCCGGGGCGGACTACAAGGTTAACAAACAGATGACGCTGGGGGGCCAGATTGGCTATGACACCTTCGGGGATTATAACGAAAGCACCGCCGGGCTCTATATCCGCTATATGTTGGGAGATCATTGATGATGACGGAGAACAATAACCCGGTAGTCACGACCTGGTTCCAGCAGCAGCAGACGCCTGCCGGATGGTTCGATCTGTTGGTGATTATGGTCGAAGGTATGTTAAATAATGCCGGCGAGCTGGAAAGCCAGCCCTTCCTGCGTCAGATGGGCGCCTCGCTGGCGGAGATCCATCCGCTGCCGGCGTCGGAGACGGTGGGGGAGCTGGAGGCGAATATCAACCGGCTGCTGACCCATTTCCACTGGGGCGTGGTGACGATTGATGTCGGTGAGGATGGCCTGCGCCTGCGCCATCAGGCGTTGCCGGTCAGCCGGGACGACGCGGGACGCGTGCGCTGGTGCAACGCGTTCTGTGCCATACTCGAGGGGTTATATTCTCGCTGGCTGCAGAGTCAGGGAGGCAGCGCTCACGTCGTTTTACAACGCGAGCGGGTGTTCTCCGTCTCTGACGTTCAGTTTCTTTACTACCATCCATAATGAGTGAATTTATGCCCCTGCGTGCTTTAGTGGCGGTGATAGTGACAACGGCAGTGATGCTGGTGCCCCGGGCGTGGGCGGATACGGCCTGGGAGCGCTATAAGGCCCGTTTTATGATGCCGGACGGCCGTATCATTGATACCGCCAATGGCAATGTGTCGCATACGGAAGGTCAGGGTTTTGCCATGCTCCTGGCGGTGGCGAATAACGATCGCCCGGCGTTCGACAAGCTGTGGCAGTGGACGGACAGTACCCTGCGCGATAAGTCTAACGGGCTGTTTTACTGGCGCTATAACCCGGTGGCGCCGGACCCTATCGCCGATAAAAACAACGCCACCGATGGCGATACCCTGATCGCTTGGGCGCTGTTGCGTGCGCAAAAGCAGTGGCAGGACAAGCGCTACGCGACGGCCTCGGACGCCATCACCGCCTCATTGCTGAAGTATACGGTGGTGACCTTCGCCGGTCGCCAGGTGATGCTCCCGGGCGTGAAAGGGTTCAATCTCAACGACCATCTGAACCTTAATCCCTCCTATTTCATCTTCCCGGCCTGGCGCGCCTTCGCGGAGCGGACGCATCTGACCGCCTGGCGGACATTGCAGACCGACGGGCAGGCGCTGCTGGGGCAGATGGGCTGGGGGAAATCACACCTGCCCAGCGACTGGGTGGCGCTGCGGGCGGATGGCAAGATGCTGCCAGCCAAAGAGTGGCCGCCGCGGATGAGTTTCGATGCGATTCGTATCCCGCTGTATCTCTCATGGGCCGATCCGCAAAGCGCTTTGCTCGCGCCGTGGAAGGCCTGGATGCAGAGTTACCCGCGTCTGCAAACCCCGGCGTGGATCAACGTCAGCACCAACGAGGTGGCCCCCTGGTATATGGCTGGTGGCCTGCTGGCGGTGCGCGATCTGACGCTGGGTGAACCGCAGGAGGCGCCGCAGATTGACGACAAGGATGATTATTACTCTGCCAGCCTCAAGCTGTTGGTCTGGCTGGCGAAACAGGATCAGCGTTAGAGACGGTGATTGATTTGTCGCCTTCCCCGCCCGTAGGCATGCGGGTGGGAAAGGGATAATGAGAACGTCTGACGATGTAAGGCCGCCAACATGGCGGCCTTTTCACTTATTGTGGATAAGGCACCCAGCTACCGCCATTCAGCTGGACATAAGGCTTGCCCTGATACTGGATGACGATGGCGTTGGCGTTTTCGGACACCGCCGCGCTCTGCGGCAGGTTCGCGACATACTGTTGCCAGTTGACGCTGTCCTCGCTGAACATTTTGCCGTCGAGGGCGCGCACCACCAGCTCCGACACCGCCAGATAGCTGCTGGGCTGATCGATGATAATCGGCGCCCCTTCATGCGGCGCCTTCATACCGAAGAATTTCACCGCCGTCGGGACGTTCGTGATCGACGGGCTCGGGATATCCCGCAGGCCAGAGACCTGCATCTTATCGCCCTTCAGCGCGCCACCGTGTTCCGGTACCACCACCACCATCACTTTCCGCCCCGATTTCTCAAGCTCGGTGAAGAAGTTATCCAGGTCATCAAACAGCTTTTGCGCCCGCACTTTGTAGTCTGCGGTTTTGCTTTGCCCCGGGAAGTGGTTGCCGTCATGCAGCGGCAGGGTGTTATAGAAGGTGGCGCTCCGCGGATTGCCGCTGGCCTCTTCGGTCTTCAGCCAGCGGTTGAGGACCGCGAGATCCTCATACACCGGCGAGCCGTCAAACGCCTGCAGGCTGACCGGCAATCCGGTCTGGTCCATCAGGGGGCTCTGCATGCCGCCCAGCGAACGCAGCTCTTTCAGGAAGTCGCCGAACAGACCGTTATGGCCGAGCATCAGCTGCTGGTTAAAGCCGAGTTTCGCCAGATTTTCAAACAGGTAGCAATCGGCGCCGGACGGCTGATACAGGTTGGTATGCGACAACTGGCCGCAGCTGGCGCGCAGCAGGCGCACCGCCGCCGGGCCGCTGTAGGAGGTCGCGGAGTTAAAGTTCTTGAAGACAATATCGAAATGCTTCCACAGCGGATGATCCATCAGCCCGGCGGCTTCAATATCCGACCAGGAGAGCGAGCAGATATTGATCACCAGCAGGTCAAACGGCTGCGCATCCGCCGGCAGCTGGTCCGGGAACGGCGTCTTGCGCTTCTGCTCGGCGGCATAGAAACCGTTCAGCCAGTTGGTGAGATTGGCCGATGTCGGCGGCTCAGTCTGCGGCGGAATATCGCTGCTGGCGGGGCTGGTCGCGGCGCCAGCGGCGGCGTTGGCCCCGGTATTGGCCGGCGCGGTCGTGGCGGCGGCCGTGGTCGGCTGACCGGCGGGCCACAGGGTAAAGGCCGGCAGCAGCGGGCTGACCGCCAGCCAGACGATGATCGCGGAGACAAACACAGTGACGCGCAGCCACTGGCTGATAAATAGCCACAGCACCAGTAAAACAAAGAAGGCGCCGACCATGCTCCAGTTGATAAAGCGGACGATCAGATCCCAGACATAGCTGGCGCTGAAGCCGGCGATTTGCGAGCCCTGACTAAAAAGCGTCTCCGGACCGGGCAGCCAGGTATCGTGCCAGAATAGCGCGAAGCCGAGCGGAATAGCGATCCAGTGGCGGATACGGTGCAGTTTTTCGCGCGGGATCGGCACCAGCAGAAAGGCGAGAAACACCAGATTCAACATCGGGTGGAAATTGAGATACCCGGCCCACAGCAGGGCAAACTTGACCAGAAAGTAGAAGTTCCAGCCGCCAAGTCCGCGCCAGTACTGCCAGAGCGGAAGCGGTGTCGCGGTCGGTTTAGTATTTGTCATTTGTTCGCTTTGCCTTGCTTAACCGTTGTTCCCCGGCGTAATACGCCCGCCGGTTTCACGTAACGGGGTTTAAAGAACATCAATCTTAACGTCGTGCGAATACGGCGCTGGTAGTGGCGCGTCAGGTAGCCCAGCGGAAAAAACAGCAGGGCGCAGAGCACCACCAATTGCAGAATATCGGCGATAGACATCATCAGGCTTGTTCCTCACGGGTGGTTAACCGGTGTGGTTCGGGGTAGCGTCGCCAGTGGCGTCCATCGTGGGTGGCGTTGATGGTTTCGTTTTTATCTATCGACAAGGGCAGCGGCGTGTTCCAGTGCGCGGGCTCGACGCCGCGCATGATCACGATTTCCGAGAGGATCTGCTTGTCTTCAAACCACACCATGCGGTTAGAAAAAATATCGCCGGTCGGCAGCGGGAAAATGTGGTTTAGCGCGGTATCGAGGTCATTGATCCGGCAAAACGACAAAAACAGCACCAGCCGGTTATTGCCGATAGTCATGATATCGCCCATCCGGTTGGGTTTGCATAACGTCAGCGCCTGCTCAACGCGCAGTCCCGGCGCCGGGCGCAGGGCCACCATCACGCCTTTGCTGTCGGCGGGCAGCAGGGTATTGGCCATCACGTTCTGTACCGCTTCGCAGAAGGCATCCCACTTCTGGTAGCCGCGCAGCTTTAACGGCTGGCTCCAGGTCAACAGCGTGGCGAAATCCTCTGGAATATGGCGGGAGAATTTTTGGTTCTGCACGCTTTCGATCAGCGTCAGGCAGCGGGAGAGCGACGCGCTGCTGGGGATCACCAGACTGGCGCCGCTGCTGAGCAGCAGGCGTTCATCGGTCGCGCGCAGGCTGGGCGTTTGTTCACGGACAATCATTTTCAGCGCCGTACCGCGCTGACGACGCAGGGTATGAATATAGCGTCCCAGCTGTTCAATTTGCGTATTCTGGGTAATGGAAAAGAGTAACGTGGCCGCTTGTGCGGTGCGCCCGGCGTTGAAGACGTCGTCGTTAGTATCAAACAGTCTCCAGTATTCCGACAGCGGCGGGGCGCCTTCCAGCACGCGCATATTGCTGAGGATCACCTTCTCATCGCTACGTGGCTGAACGCTGGTTTCAGCCTCCTGCGCCAGCCGCCAGCCGGCATCATCGCGTTGCACCATCAGTTGCTGCTGGGCGCTGATGCCTTTCTCGCTTCCCCACCAGGCAATATCAAAGAGATGTCGGTCACCCTGGTAACGAATACTTGCCAGGCCGGAAAGGGAACGGTACTCGCGTAATAATGGGGTGAGCTGCCGATCGATATCCTGGGCGGAATTGATCGCTAAGAAAGCGCAATGGTGATATTGCGCCCAGCGGCTGGTCTTTTCCACCCAGGCGCATAGCTTATCCTTATTTATATTTTGCCAGGTATTTTCAGCGCATAGCAGAATAAACAAGTAATTGCCAGGTTCGAGGGAGCAGACTAAATCACGATGTATTTCTTCAAGTGCTTCCGGACGATTCGGCAGGGTGAACAGCGCGATATTATCCGGGCCACCTTCATTATCTAATGAAATGATATTATTAGGTTTGTTTCCCATTACCAGCGCGGCGATCTTGCTGTTTTTCGCCTGCGCGGCCAGCGTCTGATTAAACAGACTGACGGCATCGGCATAACGGTCAACATTGAGCCACCATACCCCACCGACCGGCATATGGCACACTTCATCCCATAATGATGAAATACCCAAAGTAAATACACTATCCACGGCATCCCTCGTGCGCCCTGATTGACACTGGATAAGTTTACTAGCGAAACCGGCAGAGTAAACCTAACATTGAAATTAAAGGTCATCAGTTTTAGCATGTACACCTGCTTTTAAGGATGCGCTGTATTCGTCCTCTGGTTTAATAATAAATTTCGAACGGACAGAGATATGCCAGCAAAAGATCCTGCAGTACCCACGGACGCCACGCTGGGGTACACCTTTCAAAATGATTTTCTGGCGCTAAGCCGGGCATTTTCCCTGCCGGATATTGATTATCATGATATTTCCCGGCGCGAGCAGCTGAATGCGGCGCTGAAGCGCTGGCCGCTACTGGCAGAGTTTGCAGAGAAAAAATAAGGAAGCCGGAGATGGCTATTCTGGGATTACAGGGCGTGCGCGGGGGGACTGGCGTCACGTCCATTACGGCTGCACTCGCCTGGGCGCTGCAATTGCTCGGTGAAACGGTGCTGGCGATCGACGCCAGCCCGGATAATATGCTGCGCTTTTTTTTCAATACCGACGTCCATCATCAGGACGGCTGGGCGCGGGCGCTGCTCGACGGTCGGGACTGGCGCGACGCAGGACTGCGCTATACGCAACATATCGATCTGCTGCCGTTTGGCCAGCTCAGCGCCGGCGAAAGAGAAAATGCTGACCAGCTGCAGCCCGCGCTGGGGGTGATGGCGGAGGCTGTGCAGCAGCTGCAGAGCCAGTACTGCTGGCTACTGCTGGATCTGCCGAGCGGCTATTCGCCGTTGACCCGCGAGCTGCTGACGCTGTGCGATCGCACGCTGGTGGTGGTCCATCCCGACGCCAATAGCCATATCCGTCTACACCAGCAGCCCCTTCCGGCCAACAGCGACATTCTGATTAACGACCTGCGGGTCGGCAGCCAGCTGCAGGAAGATCTCTATCAGCTGTGGCTGGAGAGCCAGCCGCGCATCCTGCCGGTGACGATTCACCGCGACGAGGCGATGGCTGAGTGCCTGGCGGCGAAACAACCTCTCGGCGAGTATCGCCAGGACTCTCTGGCGGCGGAAGAGGTGCTGACCCTGGCGAACTGGTGCCTGATCCACTATACCGGCGGGAGGGCGGGATGATCCGCCTTAGCACGCTGCTGCTGGCTCCGCCGGTAGGGGAACGGCTGCGCGCGCGCTATGATGACTATCGGCAGCACGGGGCCTCCTGGCTCTCGGCGTCGCTTGGCTGTCTGTGGGCGTCGCTGGTCTGGGCGCTGATGCCGCTGGAGACTCCGCGCTGGCAGGCGATTCTGGCCCGCCATGAAACCTATTTTCCCCATATTAATCCGCATCGCCCGCGTCCGCTGGACCCGCTGCGCTATCTTTTGCAATCCCTGTGGCTGCTGGCGACGCGCGTGCCGGAGCCGGAAAAAAAGGTCAACTGGCGCTCGCTGGCGGCTCTGGAAGGGGTGCATGGTCGCTATACGCAATGGCTGGAGAAACTGCCTGAACAGGTGAACGCCCGCACCGGCCATCTGGATAAACAGAAAGAGCTGGCGCACCTTAATCCGAAGCTGCGCCGGGCGATCCTTGGGGGGGTGACCTTCTGCTCGCTGGTGCTGGCGCTAATGTGTATTACGCAGCCCTTTAACCCGTTGTCGCAGTTTATCTTCCTGATGCTGCTGTGGGGCGTGGCGCTGCTGGTGCGCCGCATCCCGGGGCGTTTCTCGGCGCTAATGCTTATCGTGCTGTCGCTGACGGTGTCGTGCCGCTATATCTGGTGGCGCTATACCTCGACGCTGAACTGGAACGACCCGGTAAGCCTGGTGTGCGGGATCATTCTGCTGTTCGCAGAGACCTACGCCTGGGTGGTGCTGGTGCTGGGCTACTTCCAGGTGGTCTGGCCGCTGAACCGCCAGCCGGTGCCGCTACCGGAGGACATGGATCTGTGGCCAACTGTGGACATCTTCGTCCCTACCTACAACGAAGATCTCAACGTGGTGAAAAACACCATTTACGCCTCACAGGGCATCGACTGGCCGAAGGATAAGCTGAACATCTGGATCCTCGACGATGGCGGACGGGAAGCGTTTCGCCAGTTTGCCAAAGATGTCGGGGTGCACTATATCGCCCGTACCAGCCACGAGCACGCCAAGGCCGGTAACATCAACAATGCGCTGAAATACGCTAAAGGGGAGTTCGTCTCGATCTTTGACTGCGACCATGTGCCGACGCGCTCGTTTCTGCAGATGACCATGGGCTGGTTCCTGAAAGAGAAAGAGCTGGCGATGATGCAGACCCCGCACCACTTCTTCTCGCCCGATCCCTTTGAGCGCAACCTTGGCCGCTTTCGCAAAACGCCGAACGAAGGGACGCTGTTCTACGGCCTGGTGCAGGACGGGAACGACATGTGGGACGCCACCTTCTTCTGCGGCTCCTGCGCCGTTATCCGTCGCGGCCCGCTGGATGAGATTGGCGGGATAGCCGTCGAAACGGTAACCGAAGATGCTCATACCTCCCTGCGACTGCACCGGCGGGGACACACCTCAGCCTATATGCGGATCCCGCAGGCGGCGGGGCTGGCGACGGAGAGTTTATCCGCGCATATCGGCCAGCGCATCCGCTGGGCGCGCGGGATGGTGCAGATTTTCCGTCTCGATAACCCGCTGTTTGGCAAAGGCCTGAAGCTGGCGCAGCGCGTCTGCTACGCCAACGCCATGCTCCACTTCCTCTCCGGTATTCCGCGCCTCATCTTCCTCACGGCGCCGCTGGCCTTTTTGCTGCTCCATGCCTATATCATTTATGCGCCTGCGCTGATGATCGCGCTGTTCGTGCTGCCGCACATGATCCACGCCAGCCTGACCAACTCGAAGATTCAGGGCAAATACCGCCATTCGTTCTGGAGTGAAATCTACGAGACGGTGCTGGCCTGGTATATCGCGCCGCCCACCTTTGTGGCGCTGATTAACCCGCATAAAGGTAAGTTCAACGTCACCGCGAAGGGCGGGCTGGTGGAAGAAGAGTATGTCGACTGGGTGATCTCCCGGCCCTATATCTACCTTGTACTGCTCAATCTGGTCGGCGTCGCGGTGGGGATCTGGCGATTTATGTATGGCCCGGAAAACGAAATTCTCACCGTCTGGGTGAGTATTGTCTGGGTGTTCTACAACCTGATTATTCTTGGCGGCGCGGTGGCGGTCTCGGTCGAAAGCAAGCAGGTTCGCCGTTCGCATCGTGTCGAAATGAGCATGCCGGCGGCGATTGCCCGCGAAGATGGCCATCTGTTCTCCTGCACGGTTCACGACTATTCCGACGGCGGGCTGGGGATCAAAATTCACGGCGACGCGCAGGTGCTGGAAGGCCAGAACGCCCGGCTGTTGCTCAAACGAGGACAGCAGGAATATGCCTTCCCGGTAAGGGTCGCGCGGGTCAACGGCAGCGAGGTGGGGCTCCAGCTACTGCCGTTGACCAACCAACAGCATATCGATTTTGTGCAGTGTACGTTTGCCCGCGCTGATACGTGGGCGCTTTGGCAGGATAGCTTCCCGGAAGACAAGCCGATGGAAAGCCTGCTGGATATCCTCAAGCTGGGCTTCCGTGGCTATCGTCACCTGGCGGAGTTTTCGCCGCCGTCGGTGAAGGTGGTTTTCCGCGCGCTCACTTCGCTGGTGGCCTGGATAGTGTCGTTTGTACCCCGACGCCCTGAACGCGCCGCGCCGACGCTCTCCGCAGACCCGGCAATGGCTCAACAATGATGATAATGCGATGAAAAGAAAACTTTCCTGGATGTGTGCAGTAGCGGTGGGCATGTGCAGCTGGTATCCGCTGGCCTCTTATGCGGCGCCGGCCGTCGTGGCGAACGCCGCCCCTGGCGTTCAGCCGCAGGTAGCGACCCCGGGCGCGCCGATCGTGGTGGGCGAGCCAACGGCGGCCCTTGCCGAACCGACCGCCCCGGCGGCGGTGGCCGAGAACGTCCCGCAGCGGGAGGTGAAGCTGACTTTTGCCACCATCGCGCCGCCGCCCGGCAGCATCGTGCTGCGCGGCTCACGGCCTGACGCGTCGGTCGAATTCGGCATGCGCAGCGATGAGCTGGTCGCCAACGCGCTGCTCAATCTGGAATACACCCCATCGCCCTCGCTGCTGCCCGTGCAGTCGCAGCTGAAAGTCTATCTCAACGATGAGCTGATGGGCGTCCTGCCCGTGACCAAAGAGCAGCTGGGGAAAAAGATCCGCGCGCAGTTGCCGATTGACCCGCTGTACATCACCGACTTCAACCGCGTACGGCTGGAGTTTGTCGGCCACTACCGCGACGTCTGTGAAAACCCGGCCAGCAGCACGCTGTGGCTGGACGTTGGGCGCGAAAGCTATCTGGATCTCACCTATCAGTCGCTGAAGGTGCGTAACGATCTGTCGCACTTCCCGGTGCCGTTCTACGATCCGCGCGATAACCGCCCGCTGACGCTACCGATGATTTTCCCGGGCTCGCCAGCGGTGGCCCAGCAGCAGGCGGCGGCGATTGTCGCCTCCTGGTTCGGCAGCAAGGCCGGCTGGCGCGGCCAGCAGTTCCCGGTCTATTTCAACGAACTGCCGGATCGTAACGCCATCGTCTTCGCCACCAACGACAAGCGCCCAGACTTCCTGCGCGATCATCCGCCGGTCAAGGCGCCGACCATCGAAATGATCGACAACCCGAACGATCCTTACGTCAAGCTGCTGGTAATTTTCGGCCGCGATGATAACGACCTGCTGCTGGCGGCGAAGGGGATTGCCCAGGGCAATATTTTATTCCGCGGCAGCAGCGTCACCGTGGACGGCATCAAAACCCTGCAGCCGCGTCAGCCTTACGACGCGCCGAACTGGGTGCGCACCGACCGCTCGGTCACCTTTGCTGAGCTGAAAACCTATGAGCAACAGCTGCAGTCCAGCGGTCTGGTGCCGGATGCCATCACCGTGGCGCTTAACCTGCCGCCGGATCTCTATCTGCTGCGGGCCAACGGCATCGATATGGATCTGAAATATCGCTACACCATGCCGCCGGTGAAGGACAGCTCGCGGATGGATATCAGCCTCAACGACCAGTTCCTGCAGTCATTCAGCCTGAACAGTGCTCAGGACGTGAATAAACTGATCCTGCGTCTGCCGGTGCTGCAGGGGCTGCTGGACGGCAAATCAGAGGTCACCATCCCCGCGCTGCGTCTCGGGGCGGTCAACCAGCTGCGCTTTGACTTCCAGTACATGAACCCGATGCCGGGCGGCTCCATCGACAACTGTATTACCTTCCAGCCGGTGCAGAATCATGTGGTGATCGGTGACGATTCGACCATCGACTTCTCAAAGTATTATCACTTTATCGCCCTGCCGGACCTGCGCGTCTTCGCCAACGCGGGCTTCCCATATAGCCGTATGGCGGATCTCGCCGACACGCTGGTGGTGGTGCCGAAGGCGCCGACCCAGGGTCAGGTGGCGACGCTGCTGCAGGCGCTGGGCGGCATCGGTTCGCAGACCGGTCTGGCGGCGATTAATCTGCAGATGACCGACGATGGCACCCAGATCAAGGATAAAGACGCGGATCTGCTGCTGATCGGCGCGATCCCGTCGGCCCTCAAGGACGACACCAAAATCAACCTGTTGGTCGAGGCGACCAAAAGCTGGGTGAAAATGCCGATGCGCCACTATGACCTGGCGAGCATTTATCCCGACGATG
The DNA here is from genome assembly GCF_002806655.1 of Klebsiella sp. K-Nf6. Taxonomy (NCBI): domain Bacteria; kingdom Pseudomonadati; phylum Pseudomonadota; class Gammaproteobacteria; order Enterobacterales; family Enterobacteriaceae; genus Klebsiella; species Klebsiella sp. K-Nf6. The sequence continues at coordinate 210,389 of NZ_PIBN01000003.1, forward strand.
AGGCCCGCACGCCCAACACGCGTACCGACATTACCTCCACCGGACCGATGGCGGCGGTGATTGGCTTCCAGTCGCCGTATAACGATCAGCGCAGCGTGGTGGCCCTGCTGGCCGACAGCCCCCGCGGTAATGAACTGCTGACCAACGCCCTCAACGACAGCGGTAAGCGGGCAGCAATGTTTGGGTCGGTGGCAGTGATCCGTGAGTCCGGCGTCAACAGCCTGCGAGTGGGCGACGTTTACTATGTCGGCCATCTGCCCTGGTTCGAGCGTATCTGGTTCGCGCTCTCTAACCACCCGATCCTGCTGGCGATCTTCGCCGCCATCAGTATCGTGCTGCTGGCGTGGGTGCTGTGGCGCATGCTGCGTATCATCAGCCGCCGCCGTCTTAGCCTGGATGATGAATAAATCATGATGAAAGTACTTTGTGGCGCGGTGCTCTCCGCGCTGCTGCTGGCGGCGGCCCCGGTGGGCGCCGCCTGCCAGTGGCCCGCCTGGGAGCAGTTTAAAAAAGCGTACGTCAGCCCGGAGGGTCGGGTGATTGACCCCAGCGATGCGCGCAAAATCTCCACCTCAGAAGGACAGAGCTATGGCCTGTTCTTCGCCCTGGCAGCCAACGATCGCGCAGGGTTCGACAAACTGCTGACCTGGACGCAGAACAACCTGGCGGAAGGTGACCTGCGACAACATCTGCCGGGCTGGCTGTGGGGGAAAAAGGACGACAAGCAGTGGACCCTGCTGGACAGCAACTCGGCATCCGACTCGGATCTGTGGATAGCCTGGGCGCTGCTGGAGGCGGGCCGCCTGTGGCAGCAGCCGCAGTATACCGAGACCGGAAAAGCGCTGCTGGCGCGGATTGTCGATGAAGAGACAGTGGCGGTGCCGGGCCTCGGCACGATGCTGCTGCCGGGAAAAGTCGGTTTTGCCGATGACAGCGGCTGGCGGTTTAACCCCAGCTATCTTCCACCGCAGCTGGCCACCTACTTTGTGCGTTTTGGCGCGCCGTGGCCTGCCCTGCGCGACAGCAATCTGCGCCTACTGCTGGAGACCGCGCCGAAAGGCTTTACCCCGGACTGGGTGCGCTATGAGAAAGGGAAAGGCTGGCAGCTGAAAACCGAAAAGCCGCTGATCGGCAGCTATGACGCGATTCGCGTCTACCTGTGGGTGGGCATGCTCCATGATGGCGATAAGCAGAAAGCGCGCCTGTTGCAACGCTTTGCGCCGATGGCGGCGCAGACTACGGAGCAGGGGGTGCCCCCGGAGAAAGTGAATATTGCCACCGGCAAGACCAGCGGCCAGGGACCCGTGGGCTTCTCCGCGGTGATGCTACCGTTTTTACAGGACGACGAGGCCCGGTCGGTGCAACGCCAGCGCGTCGCCGATAACTATCCCGGCGCGGATGCCTACTATAGCGCGGTCCTGACGCTGTTCGGCCAGGGGTGGGATCAACACCGTTTTCGTTTCACCGCGGGTGGCGAATTACAACCTGACTGGAACCAGGAATGCGCAAGCTCTCACTAAGTTTACTCACGTTGTCCCTCGGCGTTGCGCTGCTGCCGTTAGCGCAGGCGGCGACGACGCCTGCCCAGGAGCATCTGCTGGAGCAGGTCCGCCTTGGCGAGGCCAGTAATCGTGAAGACCTGGTGCGCCAGTCGCTGTACCGCCTGGAGCTGATTGACCCTAACAACCCGGACCTGATTGCCGCGCGGATGCGCTACCTGCTGCGTCAGGGGGATGCCGCCGGGGCGCAAAAAGAGCTGGAACGGCTAACGAAGCTGGCGCCGGACTCCCCGGAACTGAAAGCATCGCGCAATGAGATGAAAAGCAACACCGGCGAGGGCCGGCAGGCGCTGCAGCAGGCGCGACTGCTGGGCGTGGCCGGGAAGGTCGATGAAGCCATCGCCGCCTATGAAAAACTGTACGGCGGCGTGCCGGATGACGTTGACGTCGCCATTGAATACTGGACGCTGGTGGCGCGCCTGCCGGCCCGCCATAGCGAAGGCGTCAGCCAGTTGAAAAAACTGAACGCCAGCACGCCGGGCAACGTCAGCCTGCTGACTTCGCTGGCGAAGCAGATGTTTGCCGATAACAAGCCGCAGGAAGGGTTCGCCTATCTGGCGGAGATGGCCCGCTCGGCCTCAGGACGCGGCATCGCCGCCGATATGTGGTTCAGTGAGGTGAAAAGCATGCCGGTGAGCAAGGCCAGCGTGCAGGCGTTGCAGCAATTTCTCCTGCAGTTTCCCACCGGCTCGGTGGCGGCCAACGCTCGCGTTCTGCTCGACCAGCAGCAGGCGCAGCTGCAGGATCCGACCTTCCGCGCCCGCTCGGAAGGGCTGGCGGCGGTCAAGTCCGGGAATGCCTCGCAGGCGGTCGCGGATCTGCAGAAAGCCGTTCAGGCCGACAGCCGCGACAGCGATGCGGTGGGTGCCCTCGGCCAGGCCTATTCCCAGCGCGGTGACCGCGCGCGCGCTGTGTCGCAGCTCAATAAAGCGATTGCCATGGACCCCGACAGCCCGAACCGCGGCAAATGGGACAGCCTGCTGCAAACCAACCGTTACTGGCTACTGATCAAGCAGGGGGATAACGCCCTGAAGGCCGGCCAGCTTTCGCAGGCGCAGAACTATTATGCCCAGGCGCAGCGGGTCGATCGCACCGACAGCTATGCCGTGCTGGGGCTGGGGGACGTCGCGGCGGCGCGCAAAGAGGCGGCGGCGGCGGAGCGCTATTACCAGCAGGCGTTGCGCCTGGATCGCGGTAATAATCTGGCGGTGCGCGGTCTGGCCAACCTCTATCGCGCCGAATCGCCGGAGAAAGCCAGCGCCTGGATCGCCGGCCTCCCTCCCGCTCAGCGGCGGAGCATCGATGATATTGAGCGCAGTCTGACCAACGACCGGCTGGAGAAACAGGCGCAGGCCCTGGAAAGTCAGGGCAACTGGGCGCAGGCGGCGGAAGTCCAGCGTCGGCGCCTGGCGCTGGATCCGGACAGCGTGTGGATAACCTACCGTCTGGCGCGCGATCTGGTGAGCGCCGGTGAACGCCAGGAGGCCGACGCGCTGATGCGGGCGATGGTCAACCGCCAGCCGCAGGACGCTGAACGGGTCTACGCCTCGGGGCTCTACCTGTCGGGGAACGACCAGGACGATCTGGCCCTGGCGCAAATCGCCGCTCTGCCGCGCAGCGCGTGGACGGATAACATTCGTGAACTTGAGGCGCGTCTGCAAAGCGACCGGGTGCTGCGCCAGGCCAACCAGCTGCGCGACAGCGGTGACGAAGCGCAGGCGATCGCCCTTATCCAACAGCAGCCCGCTTCGGTGCGTTATGACCTGACGCTGGCCGACTGGGCGCAGCAGCGCGGCGACAGCCAGACGGCGATTGCCGACTATCAGCGGGTGCTGCGCCAGGAGGCCGATAACGGCGATGCGCGCCTCGGCCTTGCGGAAGTCTACCTGGCCGAGGGCGATAAACAGGCCGCCCGGGCGCAGGTCATGCAGCTGAAAGGCGCAGAGACCGAATCCATGAATATGCAGCGTCGGGTCGCCCTGGCGCGAGCCGGCCTTGGCGATACCGCGGATGCCCAACAGATTTTTAACCAGATTGTGCCGCAGGCGAAGGCGCAGCCGCCCTCTATGGAGAGCGCGCTGGTGCTGCGCGATGCCGCGCGCTTTGCCACCCAGACCGGGGCACCGCAGCAGGCGCTGACGCACTACCGGGAGGCGATGGTGGCCTCCGGGATCACCCCCGCGCAGCCGCAGGACAACGATACCTTTACGCGGCTGACGCGCAACGACAGCCGGGATGACTGGCTGAAGCGCGGGATCCGCAGCGATGCCGCCGACCTTTATCGCCAGCAGGATCTGAACGTCACCCTGGAACACGATTTCTGGGGTTCCAGCGGCACCGGCGGCTATTCCGACCTGAAGGCGCATACCACCATGCTGCAGGTGGATGCTCCGCTGGCGGATGGCCGGATGTTCTTCCGCACCGATCTGGTCAATATGGATGCCGGCAGCTTTTCCACCCACAGCGACGGGAGCTACTCGCCCAGCTGGGGTACCTGCGGGGAGATCGCCTGTACCAGCGGCAGTAAAAACCAGACCGACAGCGGGGCCAGCGTGGCGGTCGGCTGGAAGAATGACACCTGGAGCGGCGATATCGGCACCACGCCGATGGGCTTCAATGTCGTCGATGTGGTGGGGGGGCTGAGCTACAGCAGCGATGTCGGGCCGGTGGGGTACACAGTCAACGTCCACCGGCGCCCCATCTCCAGCTCGCTGCTCTCCTTTGGCGGGCAGAAAGACAGCAGCAGCCATACCGGCACCACCTGGGGCGGCGTCCGCGCCGACGGCGGCGGCCTGAGCCTCAGCTATGACCGGGGCGAAGCACACGGTATCTGGTCCTCGCTGGGGGCCGACTCGCTGACCGGTAAAAACGTGGCGGATAACTGGCGCGTGCGCTGGATGACCGGGTACTACTACAAGGTCATCAACGAGAATAATCGTCGCGTCACCGTCGGCCTCAACAATATGATCTGGCACTACGACAAAGATCTCAGCGGCTACACCCTCGGCCAGGGCGGCTACTACAGCCCGCAGGAATATCTCTCATTCGCCGTGCCGGTGACCTGGCGTCAGCGTACCGAGAACTGGTCCTGGGAGCTCGGCGGGTCGGTGTCATGGTCCCATTCGCGCACCCAGACGCAAGCCCGCTATCCGCTGCTGAACCTGATCCCGTCCGACTACCGCCAGCGCGCCAGCGAGCTGACGGAGCAGGGAAGCAGCAGCCAGGGATTTGGTTACACCGCCAGAGCGCTGGTGGAGCGGCGGGTGACCAGCAACTGGTTCGTCGGCGCCGCGGTCGATATTCAGCAGGCGAAGGATTATACCCCGAGCCATGCGCTGCTTTACGTCCGCTACTCGGCGGCCGGTTGGCAGGGGGATCTGGAAATGCCGCCCCAGCCGCTGGTGCCCTACGCCGACTGGTAGCAGAATAGGCTGAATTACGTCACAGAGCGCCACTCCACGGCGCGCTTCGCGTATACTCGTGTGTCATTGCCCACCGCCGGCCGCCGGGGAGGCTTCCCCGGCGTCTGCGCTAGCGCGCGGAAGTATCCCGCCACTTCATCCCTCGCGGGCGTGGGCGAAGGATTTAAGTATATAATCAGCCTGAAACGACCGGGATTGAAGGATTGATGCCGGGTATGCATTCAGTATCAGTGGAGAACACCGTTGCGCGTCAGCCGTTCACTTACAATCAAACAGATGGCGATGGTCGCGAGCGTGTCCATGGCATTTGTATTGGTTTTTTGCACTATTTTGCTGTTTCACTTTGTGCAACAGAGTCGCTTTACCACGGCCACGCAGTTAGAAAGTATCGCGCGATCCGTTCGCGAACCGTTATCTGCGGCTATTCTGAAAGCCGATATTCCGGAAGCGGAAGCCATTTTGAGCCGTATCCAGCCTGCTGGCATCGTCAGCCGGGCGGATGTGGTATTGCCGAACCAGTTCCAGGCGCTGCGGATGCGATTTATCCCCGAGCGGCCGGTGCCGGTGACCGTCACCCGGCTGTTTGAGCTGCCGGTACAGATTTCGTTACCTATTTATTCACTGGAGCGGCCAGCCAACCCGCAGCCGCTGGCCTATCTGGTGCTGCAGGCCGACTCCTATCGCATGTATAAGTTTGTCATGAGCGCCCTTGCTACGTTAGTGACGGCTTACTTACTTTTGGTGTTAATGCTGACGGTGGCGCTGACCTGGTGTATCAACCGGCTGATGGTGCGCCCGTTGCGGCGTATCGCCCGTGAGCTGAACGATCTCTCTCAGCAGGAGCGTCTCGGCCATCAGCTAACGCTCCCGCGCCTGCACCATGACGACGAGATCGGCATGCTGGTGCGCAGCTATAACCGCAACCAGCAGAGCCTGGTGCGCCAGCATGATGAGCTGTCCATCCAGTCGACCCGCTTCCCGGTCTCCGAGCTGCCGAATAAAGCCTTTTTGCTGGCGATGCTGGAGCAGACGGTGGCCCGCCCGCAGAGCGCCGCGCTGATCGTCGTCGCCTGCGAAACCCTGCAGGACGCCGCCGGCGTCCTCAAGGAGAGCCAGCGCGAAATGCTGCTCCTGACGCTGGTGGAGAAGCTGCGGGCCGCCATTCCGCCACAAATGGTGCTGGCTCAGGTGAGCGGGTATGACTTCGCGATTCTTGCCGATGGCCTTGCCGAACCGTGGCAGGCGGTGACGTTAAGTAAGCAAGTGCTCACTATTATTAATGAGCGTTTGCCGCTGCATGGTCTGCAGCTGCGCCCCTACGCCAGCGTCGGGATCGCCATGTTCCACGCCGGGCTCAGTGCCGAACAGTTTTACCGTCGCGCGGTGTCAGCCGCCGTCACCGCACGACGTAAAGGCAAAAACCAGATCGAGTTCTTCGATCCCGAGCAGATGGAAAAGGCTCAGCGTCGCCTGATGGAAGAGCACGACATTATGACTGCCCTCGACAACCAGCAGTTCGCTATCTGGCTGCAACCGCAGGTGGCCTGCGCCAGCGGCGAGATCTGCGGCGCCGAGGTGCTGCTGCGCCAGCGGCAGGCGGATGGCAGCTGGTCGCTACCGCCGTCGCTGATTGAGCGTATTGAGTCCTGTGGGCTGATTATCCCGGTCGGCTACTGGGTGATGGAAGAGGCCTGTCGCCAGCTGGCGGCCTGGCAAAGCCAGGGGATTATGCTGCCGCTGTCGGTTAATGTTTCCCTGCTCCAGCTGCTGGAACACGATCGTGGTGAGGAGATGCTGAAGCTGATCGCCCGCTACCGCATCGCCCCTGGCACCCTCATCCTCGAGGTGACGGAGAGCTGCCGGATGGACGATCCGCAGGATGTGATGGCGCGGTTGCGACCGCTGCGCGAGGCCGGGGTGCAGATTGCGCTGGATGACTTTGGCATGGGTTATGCCGGGTTGCACCAGCTGCAGCAGATGAAGGCCCTGCCGGTGGATATTCTGAAAATCGATAAGGTATTCATCGATATGCTGCCGGAGGATGTCAGCATGGTGCCGGCGATGATCCAGCTTGCGCGCGGCCTGTCGCTGCGTATCGTGGCGGAAGGCGTGGAGAGCGACGCCCAGTACCGCTGGTTGCAAACCGCTGGCGTCGAGGTGCTCCAGGGCCATCTGTTCGGTTGCGCTTTGCCGCAGGAGGCATTCAGCGCGCGCTATTTATCTCCGGTCCAGGAGGATGCAAATTTGTAAATGTTTTGTTGACTTGTGCGAGTCAGCTCAAAGATTTTAACAATCGCGTTGCACTTTCGGCGTTAGTTATTTCTGAAATGTTTCTAGGGTGTTATTTTTAAGCCACAGACGTCAAATATCCCTTCTTGCTCTGTGGTTATTCCCAAAGGACACCCTATGAAAACCTCTATCTTTAAAAGCCTCTATGTCCAGGTTCTGACGGCCATAGCGATCGGTATTCTGCTGGGCCATTTTTACCCGGAACTGGGCGCGCAAATGAAACCCCTCGGCGACGCCTTCGTTAAGCTGATTAAAATGGTGATTGCTCCGGTTATCTTCTGTACCGTCGTGACGGGGATCGCCGGGATGGAGAGTATGAAAGCCGTCGGCCGTACCGGTGCGGTGGCGCTGCTCTATTTCGAAGTGGTCAGCACCATCGCGCTGATTATCGGTCTGATTATTGTCAACGTGGTGCAGCCGGGCGCTGGCATGAACGTTGACCCGTCGACGCTCGATGCGAAAGCGGTGGCGATGTACGCTGAGCAGGCGAAAGACCAGGGGGTGGTGGCCTTTTTACTGGATGTGATCCCGGGCAGCGTCATTGGCGCCTTCGCCAGCGGCAACATTCTGCAGGTGCTGCTGTTCGCCGTCCTGTTTGGTTTTGCTCTGCACCGTCTGGGCAGCAAAGGTCAGCTGATTTTCAACGTCATTGAAAGCTTCTCGCAGGTCATCTTCGGCATCATCAATATGATCATGCGCCTGGCGCCGATCGGTGCCTTCGGGGCCATGGCCTTTACCATTGGTAAATATGGCGTCGGCACCCTGGTGCAGCTGGGGCAACTGATTATCTGCTTCTATATCACCTGTATCCTGTTTGTGGTAGTCGTGCTGGGCAGCATCGCCCGGGCCACCGGCTTTAGCATCTTCAAATTTATCCGCTATATCCGTGAGGAGCTGCTGATTGTGCTGGGGACCTCCTCGTCAGAATCGGCGCTGCCGAGAATGCTCGACAAAATGGAGAAGCTGGGCTGCCGCAAATCGGTGGTGGGCCTGGTGATCCCGACCGGCTATTCATTCAACCTCGATGGCACCTCTATCTATCTGACGATGGCCGCAGTCTTTATTGCCCAGGCGACCAACAGCCATATGGATATTTTCCACCAGATCACCCTGCTGGTGGTGCTGCTGCTCTCCTCGAAAGGGGCGGCGGGGGTGACCGGTAGCGGCTTCATCGTGCTGGCGGCGACCATCTCCGCTGTCGGGCATTTGCCGGTGGCCGGCCTGGCGCTGATCCTCGGTATCGACCGCTTTATGTCCGAAGCCCGTGCGCTGACCAACCTGGTGGGTAACGGCGTCGCTACGGTGGTGGTGGCCAAATGGGTCAAAGAACTCGATGCCAAACAGATGGATGATGTTCTGAATAACCGTGTTCCAGCGAACAAATCGCACGAATTATCCTCTTAAATCCTCCTCTTAGGCCCGTACTCCCTTGCTGGAGTACGGGCTCCTGCGCATAATTAGAGGTCATTTCCGCCCGGCGGAAATGACACGAAATGATTATTTTGCGTTGTCATGCGACATTTTCGTCTCCGTGTGGTCTAACCGACGTATTTCACTCTCACTTTTTTCGGCAGCCCGTCAGTGGGGTGCTGTTGTAACCAGGAATGTTCATCAGGGGTTCACATGCAGGGCACAACAATTAAACTCTTAACGGGCGGTTTGCTGATGGTAGCGGCGGCCGGTTATGTGCAGGCAGAAGCGCTCCAGCCTGATCCGGCCTGGCAACAAGGGACCTTAGCGAATGGTTTGACGTGGCAGGTGCTGGCCACGCCGCAGCGTCCCAGCGACCGTATTGAAGTCCGTCTGTCCGTGAATATTGGCTCGCTGAGCGAAAGCACTCAGCAGAGCGGTTTCAGCCGCTTTATTCCCCGCCTGGCGTTGACGCAAAGCGGTAGCCTGCCAACGATGCAGGCGCGCTCTTTATGGCAGCAGAGTATTGACCCGAAGCGTCCTCTGCCGCCGGCCATCGTCTCTTACGATTACACGATGTTTAATCTCAGTCTGCCCAATAACCGCAACGATCTGCTGAAAGAGGCGCTGAGCTGGCTGGCGGACGCCAGCGGTAAGCTGACCATTACGCCTGAATCGATCAATCATGCGCTGCAGGGCAGCGACATGGTGGCGACCTGGCCGCTGGATACCAAAGAGGGCTGGTGGCGCTACCGCCTGAAAGGGTCCACCATGCTGGGCCATGATCCCGCAGCGCCACTGAAGCAGCCGATTGACGTGGCGCACCTGAAAGACTTTTATCATAAATGGTACACCCCCGACGCTATGACGCTGATTGTGGTCGGTAACGTCGACAGCCGCAGCGTCGCCGAGCAAATCAGTAAAACCTTCGGCGATCTGAAGGGCAAGCGGGAAACACCCGCGGCGGTGCCGACCTTATCACCACTGCCTACCGTGCCGGTCAGCATCATGACCAGCGCGGTGCGTCAGGACAAACTGTCCATCATGTGGGATGCGCCCTGGCAGCCAATCCGTGATTCCGCGGCGCTGCAGCGCTACTGGCGCGACGACCTCGCCCGCGAAGCGCTGTTCTGGCACGTGCAGCAGAGCCTGAGCAAAAATAACGTGAAGGATATTGGTCTTGGCTTTGACTGCCGGGTGCTCTATCAGCGCGCGCAGTGCGCCATCAACATCGAATCGCCGGGCGAGCGTCTGAACAACAACCTGAGCGTGGTTTCGCGCGAGCTGGCGAAAGTGCGGGACAACGGCCTGCCGCAGGAGGAGTTTGACGCGCTTATTGCCCAGAAAAGCCTTGAGCTGCAGAAGCTGTTTGCCACCTATGCGCGCACGGACACCGACATTCTGATGAGCCAGCGCATGCGCTCCCTGCAGAATCAGGTGGTGGATATCGCGCCGGAGCAATACCAGAAGCTGCGGCAGGAGTTCCTCAACTCCCTGACGGTCGACATGCTGAACCAGTACCTGCGTCAGCAGCTGTCTCAGGATATGGCGCTGGTGCTGCAGCAGCCGAAAGGCGAACCGGAATATAACATGAAGGAACTGCAGGCTACGTGGGAAAAACTGATGGCGCCGAATCCGGCGGCCGCGGCGGTCAGCGGTAGCGCTGATACGGTTGACGCTCACAGCGAGGCCAGCGATATCCCGCCAGGGCAGTAACCTAACGCCTCTCCGGCGCGCCAGCGGCGGCCGGAGAGCGCTTCCTGCGGAGAATTACTGCGGCATCGCTTCCCGTGGGATGATCGCCCCACGATACTGGATCACCGTGCTGGCGGTCAGGTGTCCGCGTTTGGCGGCGGATTCAGCATCGCCACCGGTCAGGCGAACAGCCAGATAACCGGCGCTGAAGGAGTCTCCGGCGGCGGTGGTATCCACCACCTTCTCTTTGGCCAGCCTGACAGCCGGCACTTCCTGTAGCGGTTGCCCGCTAACCGAGACCAGGCAGGCATCCGCCCCGCGCTTCACCACCACCTCTTCCACGCCGGCGGCATGCGTGCGGGCGATCACCTCAGCAACCGGTTTTTCCCCCCACAGCGCGTCTTCATCATCGAGGGTCAGAAACGCGATATCGGTGCAGGCGAGCATCTCCTGATAGACCTGCTGCGTCTCCGCCTGGCTGGCCCACAGGCGTGGACGATAGTTGTTGTCGAAGATCACCTTGCCGCCGTTGGCGCGGCACTCACGCAGCAGCGTGAACAGCTTGTCGCGGCTGGCCGGGCTGAGAATGGCGAGACTGATGCCGCTCAGATAGAGATAGTCGAAAGTGGCCAGCTCTTCACAAATCGCCGCCGCGCGATCGCTCTCCAGCCAGAACTTTGCCGCCGCCTCGTTGCGCCAGTAGTAGAAGGTGCGCTCGCCGGTATCATCAGTTTCAATGTAATACAGCCCCGGCAGGCGGTCGGCCATCCGCTGGATCAGATCGGTGTTGACGTTTTCCTGCTGCCAGCTGTCGAGCATCTGCTGGCTGAAGGCATCGGTTCCCAGCGCGGTGACATAGTGGACGCTCAGCGCACTGGCATCGGTCTGCCTTGCGATATAGACCGAGGTGTTTAAGGTATCGCCGCCAAAGCCGCGGTTAACGGCCCCGTTCTTCTCTGACAGCTCAATCATGCATTCGCCAATGACGGCAATTTTTTTAGACATAGCCAGAACCTGCAATGGAATCGATATGAGCGCTAGTGTGCGCTGCGCTGTTTGACTGGTCAATCATATTAAAACATCGTTCCATTATTTTTTTGACCTGACGCGCGTAATGTGACGAAAAGCGCATTTCCAGGAGAAACGCCGCTTTTTGACTATATTCAGGACTGACGTGATGCAAAAGGAGCGGAGTAGGGATGAGCAGAACCCGTAAAACGTTGGTTATCATCACAGGAACGATACTGTTGCTGATCGTTCTTTTCTTTATCGTGCTGGCCACCTTTGACTGGAACCGGCTGAAGCCGACGATCAATCAGAAAGTGTCCGCTGAGCTTAACCGCCCGTTCGCCATCCGCGGCGATCTCGGTGTGGTCTGGGAGCGGCAGCCGGACGAGCGCGGCTGGCGCAGCTGGGTTCCGTGGCCGCATGTGCACGCGGAAGATATCGTGCTGGGCAACCCGCCGGCCATTCCCCAGGTGACCATGATCCACCTGCCGCGGGTGGAGGCGACCCTCGCCCCGCTGGCGCTGCTGAGCAAAACGGTGTACCTGCCGTGGATCAAGCTGGAACAGCCCGACGTGCGGCTGATCCGCCTGGCGGAAGACAACAATAACTGGACCTTTCAGCTGGCAGGCGATCAGCGTACGTCGGGCGATAGCGCCCCCTCCAGCTGGTCCTTCCGCCTTGATAACATTCTCTTTGATCGCGGGACTATCGCCATTGATGACAAGATCACCCGCAGCGATATCACCATCCTCGTCGATCCTCTCGGCAAACCGCTGCCGTTCAGCGAAGTGACCGGAGCCGACGATCGCCATACCGCGACGAAAGTGGGCGACTACGTCTTTGGCCTGTCGCTGAAGGGCCGCTACAAGGACCAGCCGGTCACCGGCAACGGTAAAATCGGCGGTATGCTGGCCCTGCGCAGCGCAAGCACGCCTTTCCCGCTGCAGGGCGACTTCCACTCCGGCAACACGCGGGTGGCGTTCAGCGGCACGGTCAGCGACCCGCTCAACGTCGGCGGCATCGACCTGCGGCTGAAATTCGCCGGCGACTCGCTGCGCGATCTCTACGACCTGACCGGCGTGCTGCTGCCGGAGACGCCATCGTTCTCTACCGACGGCCGCTTGCGCGCTGACTTTAAGCAAAAAAACAGCATGCGCTTTGACTATCAGGATTTTAATGGTCGGATCGGCGATAGCGACATTCATGGCTCCCTGACCTACACCACCGGCAAACCGCGGCCGAAACTCAGCGGCGATATGGAGTCGAAGCAGCTGCGGCTGGCGGACCTCGGGCCGTTAATCGGCGTCGACTCTGGCAAAGGGACGAAGAAAAGCGCTTCGCGCCAGGGGAGCGACCGGCCGCAGCCGGCGGGTAAAGTGCTGCCGGCAGACCGCTTTGAAACCGATAAATGGCAGGTGATGGATGCCGATGTACGTTTTAAGGGCCGGAGAATTGAGCACGGTGGCACCCTGCCGATCAGCGATCTGTCGACCCACGTGATCCTGGAAGATGGCGACCTGCGCCTGCAGCCGGTGCGCTTTGGCCTGGCCAATGGTTCGATTGCCGGCAGCGTACATCTGCAGGGTGATAAAAAGCCGCTGCAGGGTGAGGCCAATCTGCAGGCGCGACGCCTGAAGCTGAAGGCGCTGATGCCGAACGTCGAGATGATGCAGAAAACCCTCGGCGAGATGAATGGCGATGTCCAGCTGCGCGGCAGCGGTAACTCGGTGGCAGCCCTGCTCGGCAACAGTAATGGCAATCTGAAGCTACTGATGAACGACGGCCTGATCAGTCGCAACCTGATGGAAATTCTCGGCCTTAACGTCGGCAACTACTTGATAGGCCAGATTTTTGGCGATGAGGAGGTCCGGGTGAACTGTGCGGCGGCCAATATCGACGTGACCAACGGTGTCGCCCGGCCGCAGATTTTTGCCTTTGATACGGAAAACGCGCTGATCAATGTGACCGGGACCGCCAGCTTCGCCTCCGAGCAGCTGGACCTGACCATCGATCCGGAAAGTAAAGGCTTCCGGGTGATCACGCTGCGTTCACCGCTGTATGTTCGGGGCACCTTTAAATCGCCGCAGGCGGGGGTGAAGGCCGGGCCGCTGATTGTCCGCGGTGCGGTAGCGGCCGCGCTGGCAACCCTGGTGACGCCGGCCGCCGCGCTGCTGGCGCTGGTCTCCCCGGCGGAGGGCGATAGCAACCAGTGCCGGACCATTTTGTCGCAGATGAAAAAGTAGGGGAGAGCCCTGACGCCAGCGGCGTCAGGGCGAAGGATCACAACGACTGGTGGCGGGTCTCGTGGGTCAGCAGCAGGGCGATCAGCGTCAGCGCCGCCATCGCCGCCAGATAGGTGCCGACCGCCGCCAGGCCGTAGTTGCCCTGCAGCCAGGCGGCAATGTACGGTGCGACCGAGGCGCCGAGGATCGACGACACGTTATAGGAGAATGACGCGCCGGTGTAGCGCACTTCCGTCGGGAACAGCTCCGGGAGCAGCGCGCCCATTGGGCCAAAAGTCAGTCCCATCAGGCTTAAACCCAGCAGCAGGAAGGCGAACACCAGCAGCGGGTTACCGGAGCCCAGCAGCGGTTTAAAAGCGAACAGGGCGAACAAAATAATCATCGTGGTGATGACAATCATGCTCTTACGACGACCAAAGGCGTCCGCCAGCAGGCCGGCGACAGGTACCATCACGCCAAAGCCAATCACCGCCATCATCAACATCCACAGCACTTCGTTACGCGGCAGGCCCAGGCCATTCGGCGCGGCGCCGGTACTGAAGGTCATTGAGTAGACGGTCATGATGTAGAACAGGGTATACGTTGCCAGCATGATGAAGGTGCCCAGCACCGTCACGCGGACGTGTTTGGTCAACAGAGTACCCAGCGGGATTTTGACCTGTTTTTTCGCCGCCGCTACTTTGGCGAAGACCGGCGTTTCGTGCAGCGAGACGCGAACGTACAGACCGATGATCACCAGCACGGCGGAGAAGATAAACGGCACGCGCCAGCCCCACTCCATAAACTGCTGGTCGGTCAGCAGCCAGGAGAGCAGCAGGAAGGTGCCGTTGGCGAAGAAGAAGCCGATAGGCGCGCCCAACTGCGGGAAGGAGCCGTACAGGGCCCGCTTGCGCGGCGGGGCGTTTTCCGTAGCCAGCAGCGCTGCGCCGCCCCATTCCCCTCCGAGGCCAAGGCCTTGACCGAAACGCGCCAGCGCCAGCAGCATCGGCGCGACAATGCCAATGCTTTCATAGCCGGGCAGCAGGCCGATCACCACGGTGGAGATCCCCATGGTTAACAGTGAAGCCACGAGGGTGACCTTGCGGCCGACGCGATCGCCGAAGTGGCCAAACAGCGCGGAGCCGATCGGCCGGGCGACGAAGGCGATGGCGAAGGTGGCCAGCGACTGCAGGGTGGCCGCGGCGGGATCACCCTGCGGGAAAAAGATATGCGGGAAGACGATGACCGCGGCAGTGGCATAGATGTAGAAGTCGAAAAACTCAATGGCGGTGCCAATGAGCGAGGCGACAACGACTTTGTTGCGTGAGTTGACCGGGGCGGTTTCCTGCGAGTTTTCGAGTGTGGTGGCTGTGGCTTGCATAGATCTTTCTTATTTTTGCGCGAACGAAAAGCCATATAGCCACAGCCACAGGGACATTTCAATCTGTAACAAACGCCGAGAATGGGCAAAAAACAGGCAAAAAGCGGATAATTTTTACACCAGTGAAAATAGTTCTATGAAATGCTTCACACAATTAAAAAGATAGAGGATAAAACCAGTTTTGAGTTAAATAAAAGTTAATGGGTGGATTTATCTACTGAAATAAAGCGCGAGGATGAATTTTGCCTCTTCAATTCATCCTCGCAATGCGTTAACGGTGGGTTTTGCCCGGCATCCGCCGGTCGTCTTTATACTCCGCGGTGGCGATCCACGCGGCGCAGAATAGCGTCAGGCGAGCAAAGAAATAGAAAAAGGCCATCAGCCCCAGCACCGAACCGAATGCCGCCCCTGAGGGGGATTTCACCAGTGCCGGCAGCGTCCAGGTCATGACGATTTTGATGATTTCAAAGCCAATCGCTGCGATAAGGGTGCCGCGAAACAGGGCTTTGCGCCGTGGACGATGGCGCGGCAGACGCCAGAAGATCCAGAAAAAGAGCAGATAGTTGGCAAAAATCGAGATGGCGAGGCCGATCAGCCGCCAGGCGGGTTTCAGCCATTCAATGTTGTCGAGATACAGCGCGGAGATAATCAACTGCTGGGCGGAACCGGCGACAGAGGTGATCGACAGCGTAATGATCAGCGCCACCAGCAGACCGATTAGCGAGATAAGATCGCGGAAGTATTTTATCCAGATTTTCTCCTCGTCCTGCGGTCGGCGTTCCCAGACGTCGCGCGACTGGGCGCGGATCGCTTCCCGCAGATTGCCCATCCAGTTAATACCGGAATAGAGCGCGACCAGCAGGCCGACCAGACCGACGGCAGTACGCTGTTGCACCGCGGTGTTGATGGTGTTTTTCAAGGTCGCCGCCAGCGTTGGGTCACTGACGTTTTGCAGAATTTTGTCGAAAATGTCCTGCAGCAGGGTCGGGTGCCAGGCCAGCACGAAGCCGGCGGCGGCAAAGGAGACCATCAGGATCGGGATCATCGACAGGAACGAGAAGTAGGTGATGGCCGCGCCGAACTGATTGCCCAGTCGGTCATTGAAACGTTCTGCGGCGCGTAACAGATGGGCAATCACCGGGTTGCGTTGTACCCTGGCCGCCGTTCCGGTGACGGTCTTCAGCGCCTGGCTGGCTTTTTGCCCGACGGCCGTGTCATTGAGGGCCTCGAGCGTACTTTTGTTTTTCTCCGGCTGTGTGTCCGGTTCCTGTGGTGGGCGTCGATCGTCGTTTTCCGGCGTCATACGTGATTTCTTCCTTTTTTACAGCGAGATTCAGCAAAAGTATACCTTAAATGCCGTATCTTGCAGGAACCCATCTGCCCGCCACCCGTTCACCATCCGCGGGGATCAATCGACATAATCTTTCATCAACCCGCCCAGCCACTCCATAAACAAGTGCACGCGGCGGGAAAGATTGCGCCGATGAGGGTAGATAAGCGAGACCGGCAGCGGCTCGGCGCGGTACTGGGGCAGGATCTCAATCAGGTCGCCAGCGCGTAACGCCTCGCGTACGCCGGTGCGCGGAACCTGAATGATCCCCAGCCCGGCGATACAGGCCGCCTGGTAGGTTTCCGTGCTGTTGACCGTCAAAATCCCGCCGGTTTTTACCCAGCGCACCGCGCCGTCGAGCATGACCTCAAAGCCGGGGGGACGGACCCCGAGGGTGCTGGCGTAGTGGATCAGGGCATGATCCGCCAGATCCTCAAGGGATTGCGGATAGCCAAATCGCGCAAGGTAGTCCGGGCTGGCGCAGTTAATTT
Organism: Klebsiella sp. K-Nf6; assembly: GCF_002806655.1. Lineage (NCBI taxonomy): Bacteria > Pseudomonadati > Pseudomonadota > Gammaproteobacteria > Enterobacterales > Enterobacteriaceae > Klebsiella > Klebsiella sp. K-Nf6. The sequence continues at coordinate 227,196 of NZ_PIBN01000003.1, forward strand.
GCGTCAGTTTGCCCAGTGGGCGGGCGATAAGCCCCGAGTCTTTGAGCGCGCCGACGCGCACCACGCAGTCAAACCCCTCGCGGATCACGTCCACCAGCCGATCGCTGCTGCTCAGCTCCAGCTCGATGCCCGGATACTGCTGTAAAAAAGTCGGCAGATGGGGGATCACCAGTTTTTTAGCAAAGCCGACCGGCATATCCACCCGCAGCCGGCCGCTGATGCTCGCCGGATCGTGCTGGAACATACCGTCCAGTTCATCGAGGTTGCTCAGCAGATCCTTTGCTCGTTCATAGTAGACCATCCCATCCTGGGTGAGCTGAACCCGGCGGGTGGTACGGTGCAGGAGCCGCACGCCAAGATGGCTTTCCAGGGCCTGGATCTGCCGCGAGACGCTGCCTTTCGGCAGCGCCAGGGTCTCGGCGGCGCGGGAAAAACTCTCCAGATCCGCTACGCGAATGAATAACTGCATTGCATGAATTTTATCCATGCCGATCGCCTATTGTTGTTATGGATGAAACAGTAAAACGTAATGTAGCGTATTTATTGTTGCACTGGCAGTTAATAAGCTAGAACACAATCACAACGCAACCTGAAAGGGGTCTTCTGATGACACAACGTATCGCTTTAGTGACCGGCGGCAGCCGCGGTCTGGGTAAAAACGCCGCGTTGAAGCTGGCGGCGAAGGGAACCGATATTCTTCTGACTTACCACAGCAACCGCCAGGCGGCCCTCGACGTGGTAGCAGAAATCGAGCAAAAAGGGGTCAAAGCGGCAGCATTAGCGCTGAACGTCGGGGATACCTCAAGTTTTGACACTTTCGCCAGCGAGGTGGCGCAGGTGCTGGCGCAGAAGTGGGGGCGCACCACCTTTGATTATTTACTGAACAACGCCGGGATTGGCCTCAACGTGCCCTTCGCCGAGACCAGCGAAGCGCAGTTTGACGAGCTGATGAACATCCAGTTCAAAGGACCGTTTTTCCTGACCCAGCGTCTGCTGCCTCTCCTGGAGGACGGGGGGCGGATCCTCAACGTTTCCAGCGGCCTGGCGCGCTTTGCCCTGCCGGGCTATGCGGCTTACGCCGCGATGAAGGGGGCGATGGAGGTCCTGACCCGCTATCAGGCGAAAGAGCTGGGTGGGCGCGGTATTTCGGTGAATATCATCGCGCCGGGGGCCATCGAGACCGACTTTGGCGGCGGGGTGGTGCGCGATAACGCCGAGGTGAATCAGCATATCGCCGCCCAGACCGCGCTGGGGCGGGTTGGGCTGCCGGATGATATCGGCGACGCCATCGCCGCCCTGCTCAGCGATGAGCTGGCGTGGATGAACGCGCAGCGTGTGGAAGTCTCGGGCGGGATGTTCCTCTGATCCTGACTGCCCCCAGCCTGTGACCGGCGGTGCGCTACGGCGCATCGCCCTCCCCACGTAGCCGACCGAACAGCCAGTCGTTGTGCCAGCGCCCGTTCAGCCAGTAGTTTTCCCGCAGCTCCCCTTCCAGCCGGAAGCCGGCTTTGAGCAGTAACTGCTTAGACGCCTCGTTGCCGGCGGTGACGCTGGCGGTCAGGCGGCGGACGCCGCCGGTGGTAAAGGCGTAGTCGCACAGCGCGCGCAGCGATTCGTAGCCGTAGCCCCGACCCTGCGCCGACGGAGCGAAGAGAAAGCCAACCTCGGCAATGTCGCGGTGATGATGTTGGTAACCGGTCAGGCCGAGCGGGGCATGGGTGAGCCTGTCGCGCACCACCAAACACAGCCAGTGTTCGTCCCCCGGCGCCCACGGCGGCAGGCGCGAATCAAACGCCTCGCGGATGGCCGCCTGCGGCCGGGGATCGGCGACGTAAAGCATGACCTGCGGATCCTGCTGCAGGGAAAGAAAAAACGACCAGTCATCCAGCTGCAGCGGTGAGCAGCGCAGGCGCGGCGTCAGGAGTTCAGGCATAAGCGTCATTCCGGGCGGGGCGAATCCTCTGAACATAGCAGGAGAAAGCCGCCGGGAACAGCCCGACTAGGTTGGCTCACCGTACAGGCCAATCAGTCGGCGCACCACGCCGTTGGTCCAGCCAAAGCCATCCTGCAGGGGATACTCCCCGCCGCCACCCTCATGCGGGACGCCGGTGGCAATATGGTATTTCTCAATCAGCTTGTGATGCTGCTTGTAAAAGTGGTTGACCGTCTGCAGCCAGCTCCAGGCAATCTCATCCCCCAGCGGATCCTGGCCGTAACGTTTAAATCCCTGGATCGCCATCCACTGCAGCGGCGCCCAGCCGTTAGGTTTATCCCACTGCTCACCGCTTTCATATTCGGTGGCCATGATCCCCCCGGGGGTGAGCAGGCGGGCCCGCACCGCATCGGCAAGGCGTTCTGCCTGCTCGTGAGTCGCCAGGCCGACGTAAAGGGTGACGATGCTGGCCGCGGAAAACAGCGCCAGCTGTTCGCGGCGCCAGTCATAATCGCGGAAACAGCCATTCTCATCGTCCCACAGATAGCGGTTGACCGCCGCCCGCCGATCCTGGGCCTTCTGGCGGAAGGCCGCCTCTGTCTCGCGATCGCCCTTCAGGCCGGAGAGGTTGGCGATGGTCGTCTCCAGTTTGAACAGGAAGGCGTTCAGGTCGATGGGGATAAACTGCGTCGTGCGGATACTGGCCAGCCGCGTGATATCCCGCAGCCAGCGGCTGGAGTAGTCCCAGCCGGACGCGGCGCCCGCCCGCAGGTCGCGGTACACTTCATTGGCGGGCCGCCCGGAGTGTCGGGCGGTCTCCACGTCCTCGCGCCAGGACTCATCCCGCGGCGTGTCCCGGTCGTCCCAGTAGCGATTGAGCAGGGAGCCATCCGGCATGCGCACCACGTGGCGATACGCCTGGTGCGGGATCAACGACTCGGCGCCGTCCATCCAGAAGGCGTGCTCCATCTTCAGATGGTCCAGATAGCGCTTCGCGCCGCGCACGCCGTCCTCTTCAAAGAGTTCGACCATCAGGGCAAACACCGGCGGCTGCGAACGGCTGAGGTAGTAGGTACGGTTGCCGTTCGGAATGTGGCCGTAGGTTTCAATCAGCCAGGCAAAGTTATCGGCCATGCATTTCAGCAGATCTTCCCGGCCGCTCTCCGCCAGCCCCAGCATGGTGAAATAAGAGTCCCAGTAATAGGTTTCGCTAAACCGACCGCCGGGCACAATATAGGCCTGCGGCAGCGCCAGCAGTGAAGACCAGGGGATATGATCCTGAGGCTCGCGGGTCAGCACCGGCCACAGCTTATCGATGTGCTCTTTCAGCGTCAGGCTGGGGTCCGAGGTGTAGACGTCGGTCTGGTTCTCCGGCAGCCAGAAGTTGTCTTCAACGAACTGGCGCAGGTCGAAGTCGGGTTGACGTTTGACCTTCCGGTAGTGCCGCAGGATGTCCAGCGGATCGTGTTTCGGCGCGCAGTCGGGGAAGGTTTTGCTGTCGGCAAAGATGCGTGATTTCTGCACGTTGGTAAACAGCTCAAGATAGCGATCCGCCGGGGTAAGGGCATCGGACGCCGGAAGCCCCTCGATCACCTCAGGCTCCGGTTCAGCGTCAATCATTTCATCCAGCTTTAATTCGTACGGATCGGCTTCGTAGCAGGGATCGATGTCGATCCTTAACTCGTCGTCTTCAACGTGGCGTAATTTCTGGCTGAACATAGCGATACGGACCTCCGGATAGCGTGAGTTCGGGGCCGGGCATACCCGGCCTTGTCTATTAAGCGTAGACAGTCGCTTCGGTGAGTGTGAAGTAAACTGTGCGTTAGATCACGCTTTCCCGCCGAGACGAAAAGCCGTTATCTTAAGGTAATAAATTGATAAATAATTAAAATTTATCTATTCGGGCACAGATGAAATTCGGAGCATTCATTATGCAACAAAATTTTATCCCGGCGCGCTCACTCCCACGCCGCCTCCAGCATCTCCAGCAGTTGTTCGCTGCTCAGACTGACCGGGTTGGCCTTCATCGACGAGGAGGTGCTGGCCGCCAGCGCCGCCGGTTCCAGCGCATCGCGCGCCACGCCGAGGTCGCGCAGGGTGCCAAGACCGGCGCGATGGCTCCATTCCCGCAGACTGTCCCAGACCTGTTCCACAGGGACGTCCAGCCCGTCGGCCAGCCAGCGGCGAACGTCGTTGAAGCGCTGGCGCAGGGCAGGGTCGCTTATCTGCGACTCATTGAGCGCCAGCCCAAACGGCAGCAGGCTGCCGCATAAGGCGCCGTGCGAGGCGCGGCTCAGGCCGCCCAGCGGGCCGGCGAGGCCGTGGATCACCCCCAGCCCGGCGTTCGCCAGCGCCAGTCCGCCGCACAGGCTGACCCATGCCATCTCGTCGCGGCTGGCCGGACACTCTTTTTCCATCAGGATCTTTAGCGCGCGGATGCCCCGCGGGATCGCCTGCTGGCAGAGGGCATCGGTGAAGGGAGTGGCCCGGCTGCAGAGCCAGGGCTCGATCACCTGGGTCAGGGCATCGAGGCCGGAGCTCAGGGTGATGCTCCGCGGCGCGTTGTCGGTCAGCGCCGGGTCAACAATCGCCAGGTCAGGCAGCATTCGGTCGTCGCGCAGGCTCACTTTTCGCTGTTGTTCCGGGACGTTGATCACCGCATTTTTGGTGACTTCCGCGCCCGTCCCGGCGGTGGTCGGGATCGCCACGAACGGCAGCGGACTGGCTTCCAGCTGACGACCCGTGCCCACCACCTCCAGATAGTCGACCAGCGGGCCGGCGGCGGGCACCAGCGCCGCAATCGCCTTACCGGCGTCAATCACCGCGCCGCCGCCGAGGCTGACCACTGCCCGGACGCCTTTCTCGCGCGCCAGCTGGACGCCCTGCTCGATATCGATAAGCCAGGGTTCGCGGCTTATCGCCAGCGTCGTGACCTCCAGCTGCAGCGCCTCCAGCTGATGGAGCAGAAACGCCGCCCGCTGCGGGCTGGCGCCATGCACCAGCAGAATGGGGCCGCCCTGCTGCGCCAGCCAGGGGGCAGCGCTCAGGGCCTGGCCACGGCCAAAACGAATATTTGCGGGCATCAAAACGGTAAAAGGGGTCAACATGTCGGGTTCCTTTTCGGCAAACAGGCTGGAATCAACTATACACATTATCCACTACTCTGCCTTGTTGCTGGCTGGCAAGGCTGACAATAGAGTAGAGTGAAAGATCTCTCTTTTATGGCTGAGGAATCGCTGACAATGCTAACAATTCTGGGCAAACGCTCTTCAATCAATGTACGGAAAGTGTTGTGGACCTGCGAGGAAGCCGGGCTGGCGTACCAGCAGGAGGATTACGGCAGCGGATTTAAGCCTCTGGATACGCCTGAGTTTCAGCGCCTGAATCCTAACAGCCTGGTGCCGGTGCTGCTGGACGGCGACTTTGTGCTCTGGGAGTCGAACAGTATCTGCCGCTATCTGGCGCGGAAAGCGGAGCGCTGGGATCTGCTGCCCACCGAGCCACAGCCCGCCGCCGAGGTGGAGCACTGGATGGACTGGCAGGCGACCGAGTTTAACACTGCCTGGCGCCATGCCTTTATGGGTCTGGTGCGCAAAGATCCGCGCTTTCAGGATCCGGCGGCAATTAAAGAGAGTATTGCCACCTGGACCCAGTGCGTGCGCATTGTCGAAGCACAACTGCAGCGTACCGGGGCGTGGATAGCCGGCGAGCGCTTCACCCTCGCCGATATCGTGCTGGGGCTGTCGGTGCATCGCTGGAAGATGACCCCTTTTGCCCATCCGGAGATGCCGGCCGTGGAGCGCTGGTATATGGCGCTCAATCAGCGCCCGGCGTTTATGCGCCATGGCAATAACGGCGTGGCCTGAGCATAAAAAAAGAAGCCCCTGGGGCTTCTTTTTATCATCCGGCGACCGCGTCTTAGCGCATGGTGACGAACTCTTCTGCCGCTGTCGGGTGAATGGCGACGGTGTTGTCGAAGTCTTTTTTGGTGGCGCCCATCTTCAGGGCCACCGCAAAGCCCTGCAGCATCTCATCCATCCCGAAGCCGATGCCGTGGATCCCGACAATCTTCTCTTCCGGGCCGACGCACACCAGCTTCATGCGGCACGGCTGGCGGTGAGAGGTGACGGCGGTGTACATCGCGGTGAAAGAAGATTTGTAGACCTTCACGGCGTCGTCGCCGTACTGCTCGCGCGCCTGCGGCTCGGTTAAACCGACGGTGCCGATAGGCGGGTGGCTGAAGACCACGGTCGGGATGTTGCTGTAGTCCAGGTGCTCTTCCGGCTTGTTGTTAAACAGGCGCTCGGAGAGGCGACGGCCTGCGGCAACCGCTACCGGAGTCAGCTCGACGGCGCCGGTATTATCGCCCACCGCGTAGATGCCCGGCACGTTGGTGTTCTGGAATTTATCAACGATGATGTAGCCTTTATCGTTGGTTTTCACGCCGGTAGCCGCCAGATTGAAGTTATCGGTCGCCGGTTCGCGGCCAATCGCCCAAATCAGGCAATCTATGGTCTGGCTGCCGCCATCTTCCAGCTCCAGCGTCAGGCTGCCGTCGGCATTCTTCACCACCGCTTTCGGGATGGCGTTGGTATGCAGCTGCGGGCCTTCGGCGTTCATCACTTCCACCAGCGTCTCCACGATCAGCGGATCGAAGCTGCGCAGCGGCGCGTGTTTACGCACGAACAGGTGGGTTTCGGCGCCGAGGCCGTTAATCACCCCCGCCAGCTCAACGGCGATATAGCCAGCGCCCACTACCGCCACGCGCTTCGGCAGCGCCGGCAGTTCAAAGAAACCGTCGGAATCAATACCGTATTCGACGCCCGGAATATTCGGGTGGCTTGGACGGCCGCCGGTGGCGATCAGGATATGGTCAGCGGTGATCGTCTCGCCGTTCACTTCCACGGTGTGGGCATCGACAAAGCGCGCGAAGCCTTTGATGACGTCGACGTTGTTCTTACCCAGTACGTTGTCGTAGGAGGTATGGATGCGGTCGATGTAGGCGCTACGGCTGGCGACCAGCTTCTCCCAGTCGAAATGGTTGATGGTGGTATCGAAACCGTAGTCCGGGCCGTAAAGATGAATCGCTTCGCGGATCTGCGCCGCATGCCACATTACTTTTTTCGGCACGCAGCCGACGTTGACGCAGGTGCCGCCCAGTTCTTTGGCTTCAATCAGCGCGCACTTCTGGCCGTACATGGCCGCGCGGTTAATCGAGGCGATACCGCCGCTACCGCCGCCGATGGCGAGGTAATCATAATGTTTGCTCATGCCCATATGTCCTTAATCGTTGATTGCCGCGATTGTAGCGCGAGGCTTAAAAGGTTCCACCGATGGTTGCGATTACTCCGGTACGATCCAACTGACGGTGGCGTGGCCGGTGCCGGCCGGAACCAGCTTGCTGTGCAGCCACGGCAGCACATTGTTCATCTGCTGCTCCAGCTTCCACGGCGGGTTGATGACGATCATCCCGGAGGCGGTCATGCCGCGCTGGTCGCTGTCCGGACGCACCGCCAGCTCGATTTGCAGAATTTTGCGAATGCCGGTGGCTTCTAACTCTTTGATCATGCGTTTGATCTGTGCGCGCAGCACTACCGGATACCACAGGGCGTAGGTGCCGGTGGCGAAGCGTTTGTAGCCTTCGTGGATCCCGGTCACCACCGCCTGATAGTCGGTTTTAATTTCATACGGCGGGTCGATCAGAATCAGACCACGGCGTGAAACCGGCGGCAGTTTGGCTTTCAGCTGCTGGTAGCCATCGGCTTTATCGACGCGCGCGCGGCTGTCTTTCTGGAACTCGGCGCGCAGCAGCGGGAAGTCGCTCGGGTGCAGCTCGGTCATCTGCAGGCTGTCCTGCTCGCGCAGCAGCTGGCGGGCGATCAGCGGAGAGCCCGGGTAGTAGCGCAGCTGGCCATTACGGTTGAAGTGTTCGACCACGGAAATATACGGCTCCAGCTCTGCCGGCAGGTCGTCCTGCTGCCAGATGCGGGCGATGCCTTCGAGATACTCGCCGGTACGCTCGGCGTGCTCGCCGCTCAGCTGATAGCGGCCCGCGCCAGCGTGGGTGTCCAGGTAGAGAAACGGTTTTTCTTTCTCTTTCAGCGCTTCGATGATCAGGCTCTGAACAGTGTGTTTGAGGACGTCGGCGTGGTTGCCTGCGTGAAAGCTGTGGCGATAACTGAGCATGGATACAGAGATTCCGGGAAGTAAACAAGTTAACCGATAGTTTACCGCAGATCGGCCGAGATTACCGCTGCGCCGCCGTGCTGTTTCATTTGTGCCAAAAGCGTTGCAAAACATAACGCTGTCATAAAAACGTCAAACGGCCGCGCTAGCGTCGGGTACAGGCAAGGTAATTATTTGAATAAAAGGAAAAATAATGAAAAGGCAACTCTCACTGCTGGCCGTCGCGCTGCTGCTGGCGCAACCGGTTCTGGCCAAAGACATCCCGCTGGACAGGGCGGCGGCCCTCGCCAATAGCGTGACGCCGGCGGCCTCCAGCCAGGCGTATGACGATCTTGAGCAACAGGCGCTGACGCAGCTACGTCATGCTCTGCAGGGGGATGCCGCCACGCTGACCCGCGATCGGCTGGCGCACACGAAACAAAACAAAACTCAGGCCGATACCGCCTGGCTGAAGGCCAGCGGCTATGACTTCCAGACCCGGGCCAACCAGCAGGCGGGTATTGCGCTGTTGTCGGCGTTCAGCACCCTGCCGGAGACCGTCGTGAAGCAGAATCTGGCGACGGTGACTAGCATCAATCGCGATGCCGTGCAGACGACACGCCGTCAGGCGCTGGCCGATGCGGAAGGGATTAGCTACCTCTACTTCCTCAGCGATGCGCTGGGGCCGCGGCTGGGCAAAGCGTTTCTGACCGCCTATGACCAGGGCGCGCTGGGGAAAGCGGCAGCATTGATCAAAGCCTCGGAAGTCAGCACCGGCGAGGCGAAAAAGCACTTCAACAATCCGCGGCCGTTTCTGGTTCAGGGCAACACCATTCACCTGGTGCCGGACGACGTGGTGGTGAAGGATAACCAGCCCTATACCGCCGACGGCGGCTCGTTCCCCAGCGGCCACACCAACACCGGCTATACCGATGCGCTGCTGCTGGCGGCGATGATCCCGGAGCGCTACGACGCGCTGGTGGCGCGCGGCGCCCGCTATGGCTACTCGCGCATCGTGCTGGGCGTCCACTATCCGCTGGACGTGATCGGCTCGCGGATGGTGGCTGAGCGCAACGTAGCCCACTATCTTAACGATCCGCACTACCGGGTATTATTTAACGAAGCCCGCGATCAGCTGCGCGCCGCGCTGGCGAAAGCCTGCGGCACATCGCTTGCTGAGTGCGCGAAGAGCAGCGTGAAAGACGATCCCTGGCGCGATCCGGCGATGCGTGATTTCTCTCGTTTCACCATGACCTACGATCTGCCGCAGCAGAAGGGGCCGCAGCCGCGTCTGCAGGTGCCTGAGGGGGCGGAAGTGTTACTGGAGGCTGCCCTGCCGCAGCTGTCAGCGGCCCAGCGTCGGGCGTTGATGGTCAACACCGCGCTGCCGGCGGGTTACCCCCTTTCCGGCGCCACCCCCGAACAACAATTCTGGCAGCGGTTGAATCTGTCGGCGGCCTGGGAGATGGCGCAAAAAAGGCATTAATGCGGTTTCCGGCACGCTGCACCGCGTGTCGGCCTTTTCCCGCAACGGGCGGACTTATCGCAGCAATACCCAGGATGACGCACCGCCCGTCATTGAAATTCCCCCAACTATCCCCCATTCTAGATCTCATGCATAAGCGCCGGACGCGCGCTTCATTCACCCTTTTCAACAGGACAGCGCATATGACCAATCCATTACTGACGCCTTTTTCCCTGCCGCCTTTTTCTGCGATCAAACCGGAACACGTGGTCCCTGCGGTCACCAAAGCGCTGGATGATTGCCGGGCCGCGGTGGAAAGCGCGGTGGCGCACGGCGCGCCGTATAGCTGGGAAAATCTTTGCCAGCCGCTGGCGGAAGTGGACGATGTGCTGGGACGCATCTTCTCGCCAGTCAGCCATCTGAATTCGGTAAAAAACAGCCCGGAACTGCGTGAAGCTTACGAACAGACCCTGCCGCTGCTCTCCGAGTACAGCACCTGGGTCGGTCAGCACGAAGGCCTGTATAAAGCCTACCGCGACCTGCGCGATGGCGATAACTACGCCACGCTGAATACCGCGCAGAAAAAAGCGGTCGACAACGCGCTGCGCGATTTTGAATTATCCGGTATTGGCCTGCCGCCGGAGGCGCAGAAACGCTACGGTGAAATCGCCGCGCGCCTCTCTGAGCTGGGCAACCAGTACAGTAACAACGTCCTCGACGCCACCATGGGCTGGAACAAGCTGGTGACCGACGTCGCCGATCTGGCCGGCATGCCGGAAAGCGCGCTGGCCGCCGCTCAGGCTCAGGCCCAGGCGAAAGAGCAGGAAGGGTATCTGCTGACCCTGGATATCCCGAGCTACCTCCCGGTGATGACCTACTGCGACAACCAGGCGCTGCGCGAAGAGATGTACCGTGCCTACTCCACGCGTGCCTCCGATCAGGGCCCGAACGCCGGGAAATGGGATAACAGCCCGGTGATGGCGGAGATCCTCGCCCTGCGCCACGAGCTGGCGCAACTGCTGGGCTTTGACAGCTATGCGTTTAAATCCCTCGCCACCAAAATGGCGGAGGATCCCCAGCAGGTGCTCGACTTCCTCACCGACCTGGCCAAACGCGCCCGTCCGCAGGGCGAAAAAGAGCTGGCCCAGCTGCGCGCCTTCGCCAAAGCCGAGTTTGGCGTTGATGAACTGCAGCCGTGGGACATCGCCTACTACAGCGAAAAACAGAAACAGCATCTCTACAGCATCAGCGATGAGCAGCTGCGCCCCTATTTCCCGGAAAACAAAGCCGTTAACGGCCTGTTCGAAGTGGTTAAGCGCATTTACGGCATTACTGCCAAAGAGCGTACCGATGTCGATGTGTGGCATCCGGAAGTGCGTTTCTTCGAGCTGTATGACGAAAATAACGAGCTGCGCGGCAGCTTCTATCTTGACCTGTATGCCCGTGAACATAAGCGCGGCGGGGCGTGGATGGACGATTGCGTCGGCCAGATGCGTAAACTGGATGGTTCCCTGCAGAAACCGGTCGCTTACCTGACCTGTAACTTCAACCGCCCGGTCAACGGCAAACCGGCGCTGTTCACCCACGATGAAGTGATCACCCTGTTCCACGAGTTTGGCCATGGTCTGCACCACATGCTGACCCGCATTGATACCGCCGGCGTTTCCGGCATCAGCGGGGTGCCATGGGATGCCGTCGAGCTGCCGAGCCAGTTTATGGAAAACTGGTGTTGGGAGCCGGAAGCGCTGGCGTTCATCTCCGGCCATTATGAAACCGGTGAACCGCTGCCGCAGGAGCTGCTGGAGAAAATGCTGGCGGCGAAAAACTACCAGGCGGCGATGTTTATTCTGCGCCAGCTGGAGTTCGGCCTGTTCGATTTCCGCCTGCACGCGGAGTACAAGCCGGAGCAGGGGGCGAAAATTCTTGAGACTCTGGCCGAGATTAAAAAGCAGGTCGCTGTGGTGCCGGGCCCAACCTGGGGCCGCTTCCCGCACGCCTTCAGCCACATCTTCGCGGGCGGCTACGCGGCGGGCTACTACAGCTACCTGTGGGCCGACGTGCTGGCGGCGGACGCCTTCTCACGCTTCGAAGAAGAGGGGATTTTCAACCGCGAAACCGGTCAGTCGTTCCTCGACAATATCCTGAGCCGTGGCGGTTCCGAAGAGCCGATGGTGCTGTTCAAACGCTTCCGCGGGCGTGAGCCGCAGCTGGACGCGATGCTGGAGCACTACGGGATCAAGGGTTAAGTCTGCGGTGAAGATCTGCTTAATTGATGAAACAGGCGCCGGAGACGGCGCCTTATCTGTTTTAGCCGCCCGCTGGGGGCTGGAGCAGGATGACGATAATCTGATGGCGCTGGTGCTGACGACGGAGCATCTGGAGCTGCGTAAGCGCGATGAGCCCAAACTTGGCGGCATCTTCGTCGACTTTGTCGGCGGGGCGATGGCCCACCGGCGCAAGTTTGGCGGCGGCCGCGGTGAAGCGGTCGCCAAAGCGGTGGGCATTAAAGGCGATTACCTGCCGGATGTCGTCGACGCCACCGCCGGGCTGGGACGCGATGCCTTCGTGCTGGCGTCGGTCGGCTGCCGCGTGCGAATGCTGGAGCGTAATCCGGTGGTCGCCGCGCTGCTCGACGATGGCCTGGCGCGCGGCTATGCCGATGCGGAAATTGGCGGCTGGCTGCAGGAGCGGCTACATCTGATCCACGCCTCCAGCCTGACGGCGCTGACCGATATCACCCCGCGTCCGCAGGTGGTGTACCTCGATCCGATGTTCCCGCATAAGCAGAAAAGCGCGCTGGTGAAGAAAGAGATGCGCGTCTTTCAGTCGCTGGTGGGGCCCGATTTAGACGCCGATGGCCTGTTGGCCCCGGCGCGCCAGCTGGCGACCAAACGGGTGGTGGTAAAGCGCCCGGATTATGCGCCGCCGCTGGCGGAGGTCGCCACGCCGAACGCGGTAGTGACCAAAGGACATCGGTTTGATATCTACGCCGGTACGCCGGAGTAATATTACGCCGTGGTGGTATCTCCCGGATGGCGGCGCAACGCGCCTTATCCGGGCTACCGAATTGTCGCCCGGCTCAGCGTAGCGCAAGCCGGGAACCGCAATATCTGAACAAACGGCGCCAGCGCGGATCGGCCATCTTAAACGGTTACTCGGCGCTGGCCGGGGTATTAATCATCCGGTTCAGCCACGGCACCATCAGCGCCATCACCACCGTGACGCCCAGCGTCACCAGGCCAATTTTACTGAACACATCGGTATAGACCGGCAAGGTCTGCAGCGGATCGGTAATGTTTTCCGGCACTGCGGTGAAGGTCGCCACATAGCCGCCCAGCAGGAACGCGGCGGCCTGGGTCAGAAACCACATCCCCAGAATAAAGCCCATCAGATGCTGCGGCACCAGCGCGGCAACCATCGCCAGCCCCAGGGCGCTGATCAGCAGTTCGCCCAGGCTCTGGAACAGATAGACCAGCACAATAAACCACGGCGAGGTTAATCCCTGGGCGTCGGCGAACCACATCCCGGCGGCCGCGGCGGTGAGGAACCCCAGCGCGCAGAGGAACATCCCGAGGGTAAATTTCACCGGCATGGTCAGGTCTTTGCCTTTGTGACCGAGATGGGTGTAGATCGCCGCCAGCACCGGACTGGCAACCACCACCCAGAAGGGATTGAGCGCCTGGAAGCTGACCGGGTTGATGGTAAAGCCCAGGATCTCATGATGGACGTTGTTGATGGCGAAGAAGTTCAGCGAGGTCGGCATCTGGGCATACAGAATGTAGAACAACACCGCCTCGATCATCAGGATAAAGGCGACGAACATTTTGTTGCGCCCGGTTTTATCGAGGCGAAACGCTTCGCGGAAAAAGAACGCAATGACCACGACCGACAGGACAATCAGCACCAGGTTGGCGACCATCACGTTATGCATCAGCCAGGCGCAGAGAAAAATCATCACTACGGTACCGGCCAGCACCAGCGCCAGATTGCGCAGGCTGAGGGGACGGTGATCCGGCTCGGAGCCGATATCTTTCACCATCCCGCGGCAGGCGACGTAGACCAGCAGCGCGATAATCAGTCCCGCGCCGCACAGGTTGTAGGTCACGGCATAGCCAAACTTTTCCGCGATCACCGGCGCCAGCGAGAGCGACAGCAGTGAACCGATGTTTATCGACATATAAAACAGGGTAAACGCCCCGTCGAGACGGGCGTCCTTCGGTGGATAGCATTTTGACAACAGGCTCGCCGGGTTGGCTTTAAACAAGCCGTTGCCGACGGCGATGGTGCCGAGGGCGATAAAGATCAGCTGCGGTTTCAGCAGCGACATCCCGGTCATAAAGTAGCCGATCGCCAGCACAATCGCGCCGAGCACCAGCGTGCGTTTGGTCCCCAGCAGATGGTCGCCCACGTAGCCGCCAATGGAGATCAGCCCGTAAACCAGCGCCGCGAAGGCGCCGAAGGTGATAAAGGCCTGTTCCTGAGAGAAGCCCAGCTGTTTGACAAAGAAGACCGCCAGGATCCCCTGAACGCCGTAATAGCCAAAACGTTCCCAGAGCTCCACAAAGAAGATCATGAAGAACGGACGAGGTTGCTGCAGCAAGCCCGTAGGTGCAGTTGTATTCATATTCCTTCGCCTTGTTTTACTTTCCCAAAAAGTATGAACGCGTATGCCAGAACGCGCTGAAAATGTCTGATAACTCGCCATGCTGCGGTTATTGGCTTAATGAATAGATTATTATATAGATGTTTTGGCGAATAACTGGTTGATCACACTAATTGAATGGCTTGTTTATGGATTGAAGCTCTGTTGTGGGCGGCGGAGGGCTGAAATAAAAAACGCCCGCATCGGCGGGCGTCTTGGGTGTGGAAAAAGCGAAGGTTATTCGTCTTCTTCGTCGCGCAGCGGAACGATCAGCATGTCGACATGGACGGTGTTGATCAACTGGCGGGCAGAGGACATCAGCTTGCTCCAGAAGTCCTGATGGTGGCCGCAGACCACCAGATCCATATCATATTTTTTGATCGCATCGACCAGCACCTGACCCAGGTCGCCGCTGCCGCTCAGGGTCTCGGTGATCGGGTAGCCCGCGTTGGTCGAGAGCTCGGTCAGCGCGTGATGGGTCTCTTCGGAGATGCGTTTTTGCATGTCGCCGAGGTTAACGTCAATCAGCCCGGTGTAGAGGTCGGAGTAATTCACATCCACGTGGATCAGGGACACTTTCGCGTTATACGGGCGGGCCATAGAAACGGCTTTTTCAACCAGTACTTTACTCTCCGGGGACAGGTCTACTGCAATAAGAATATGTTTGTAAGCCATAGTGTTACTCCTTCCATAAGTTTGTCGATGACCATTGGACCTGGCAGCTGGCGCTGCCGTTTCGCCCGCGTCCTGCGTGCTACATTCGCGGGAGGGTAGCCTTTAAGGACTTCATTGTAGAAGATATTTCCTACCTTATAGCGCCCCCCGCACTCCGTCAATGCACTGGGTTCACCTAAAAGTTAAACAAATTTATCCGTCTTACGTATTGATAACGAATAACCTTGTGGTAAAAAAATTAATGGATCTCCTACACTATTTAATGAGCCGGTCGGAAAAATAAATGTGATCGGAATCGCACTCTTTACGGTATCGTCGTGGGTTATTTGGGGAGCGGTAGCCGCGGAGGATTTCTCCGTGGGCGGGTCGCCGGGGAGGAGGTATGATCAGCACTATTGCGCTGTTTTGGGCCCTGTGTGTCGTTTGTGTGGTGAATATGGCACGCTACTTCTCATCGTTGCGTGCATTATTAGTGGTGCTACGTGGTTGCGATCCCTTGCTCTATCAGTATGTTGATGGCGGTGGTTTTTTTACCTCGCATGGGCAGCCCAGCAAACAGATGCGGCTGGTCTGGTATATCTATGCCCAGCGTTACCGTGACCATCACGATGATGAATTTATTCGTCGCTGCGAACGTGTCCGTCGTCAGTTTATCCTGACCAGCGCGCTGTGCGGTCTGGTGGTGGTGAGCCTGATTGCGCTGATGATCTGGCACTAACGACATCTTCGGGATAAAAAAACGGGCCAGCAAGCTGACCCGTTTTGATCGAATGACGTTTAAATCAGTTTCAGGGAGAGCCAGTAAAGGACGCCTGAAAGGATAATCGCTGCCGGAAGGGTCAACACCCAGGCCATCAGGATGCTGGTTACGGTCTTTTTCTGCAGACCACCGCCATCCACCAGCATTGTCCCCGCCACTGAGGAGGACAGCACGTGGGTGGTGGAAACCGGCATCCCGGTGTAGCTCGCCAGGCCGATAGAAACCGCCGCGGTCATCTGAGCCGACATACCTTGTGCGTAGGTCATGCCCTTCTTACCAATTTTCTCACCGATAGTGGTCGCCACGCGGCGCCAGCCGATCATGGTGCCGATACCTAACGCCAGCGCGACCGCCATAATAATCCAGATTGGCGCGTACTCAATGGTGCTCAGCATATCGGTTTTCAGTTTCTTCAGCAGACGCTGGTCGTCATTGCTGACGTCCGGCAGCTTCGCCACTTTATCGGTGGTATCGGAGATGCAGAGCATAATGCGACGCAGCTGACCGCGCTGATCCGGTGACAGTGAATCGTAGGTTTCAACGCCGGTCAGCATAGTCTTCACGCGGTCAAGCGCGTTGATGGTATTTGCTGGATGGCAATGAAACTCACCGTTGGCCGCGGTATTGGTATCCGGAGACGGAACCAACTGGTCAACGCCGGTGGCTTTCTTCAGCAGGTCAGGGCGCTGCTGGAAGAAGGTTTCGACGTTGTTGACCGCATCGCGGGTACGGGTGATTTCGTAACCGGAGGCGTTCATATTCACCACGAAGCCCGCCGGGGCGACGCCAATCAGCACCAGCATCACCAGACCAATGCCTTTCTGCCCATCGTTGGCGCCGTGGGAGAACGACACGCCGATAGCGGACAGGATCAGGGCGATACGGGTCCAGAACGGCGGTTTTTTCTTACCGTCTTTCTTTTCACGCTCTGCGGGGGTCAGGTGAATACGCGCGCGTTTCTTGGTACCGCTCCAGTAGCGACGGAGAATGAAAATCAGGCCGCCCGCAATCACCAGACCGACGATCGGCGAGATGATAAGCGAAGCAAAAATACCAATCACTTTCGGGATATTCAGCGCATCAACCACTGAAGTACCGGTCATCAGCGCATTGGTTAAACCAATACCGATGATGGCGCCAATCAGAGTGTGAGAACTGGAGGCCGGGAGGCCGAAATACCAGGTGCCGAGGTTCCAGATGATCGCCGCCAGCAGCATTGAGAACACCATGGCGAGGCCATGCGCGGAACCCATGTTAAGCAGCAGATCGGTCGGCAGCATATGCACAATGGCATAGGCTACGCTGAGACCGCCCAGCAGAACGCCGAAAAAGTTGAAGAGCGCCGCCATCGCCACAGCGAGCTGCGACCGCATTGCGCGAGTGTAGATAACCGTAGCCACCGCGTTTGCGGTATCATGGAAACCGTTAATCGCTTCGTAAAACAGTACAAAAGCTAAAGCAAGCAATAATAATAGTCCGGTATGTAAATCCAGACCGGCAAATAAATGTAGCATAGGACGTTACGCCATTTTGAGGACATGAACGCGGCGCATTATCAGTGACTTTAGCGGCGCGGGCAAAGTGAAATATAGACTTTTTTTGATTTTCTTCCTGTCTGGTTTCTACCCGGTTGAGAGTAATCCTATATCTTTCAAAGACGTAACTGAATGCTGTTTTTATCGTGCTGGTGCGACCAGAGTGAAATATTTACAATTCCCGACAATTGGGGAATGAGGAAAGTTGAGTGGAAAGGTTTGATGCCATTGTGATCGGCGCCGGTGCGGCGGGAATGTTTTGTGCAGCGCAGGCAGGGCAGTTGGGCTGCCGCGTCCTGCTGCTCGATAATGGCAAAAAGCCGGGACGAAAAATTCTGATGTCCGGCGGCGGCCGCTGCAACTTTACCAACATGTATGTTGAGCCGGCGGCCTATTTGAGCCAAAACCCGCATTTTTGCAAATCTGCGCTGGCGCGCTATACCCAGTGGGATTTTATCGAGCTGGTCGGCAAATATGGCATCGCCTGGCATGAGAAGACCCTCGGCCAGCTGTTTTGCGATGATTCGGCGGAGCAGATCGTCAATCTGCTGCTCGCGGAATGCGAAAAGGGCGACGTGCAGATCCGCCTGCGCAGCGAAATCCTCAGCGTCGAGCGAGATGAACAAGGCTACCGGCTACAGGTGAACGGCGAAACGCTGATGACCAAAAAGCTGGTGATTGCCTCCGGCGGTCTGTCGATGCCGGGGCTCGGCGCCTCGCCGTTTGGCTACAAGGTGGCCGAGCAGTTCGGCCTGAAGGTGCTGCCGACCCGCGCCGGGCTGGTGCCGTTTACCCTGCATAAGCCGCTGCTCGAGCAGCTGCAGGTGCTCTCCGGCGTCTCAGTGCCTTCTACCATTACCGCCGAGGATGGCACCCTGTTCCGCGAAAATCTGCTGTTTACCCATCGCGGCCTTTCCGGGCCGGCGGTGCTGCAGATTTCCAGCTACTGGCAGCCCGGCGAGTTCGTCACCGTCAATCTGCTGCCGGACTGTCATCTTGACGAATTCCTGAACGAGCAGCGCAGCGCGCATCCCAACCAAAGTCTGAAGAACACCCTGGCGATGCAGCTGCCGAAGCGGCTGGTCGAATGTTTACAGCAGCTTGGGCAGATACCTGATGTGACACTGAAGCAACTGAACGTTCGCGATCAGCAGTCGCTGGTGGAGACGTTAACCGCCTGGCGCGTGCAGCCGAACGGCACCGAAGGCTATCGGACGGCGGAAGTGACGCTCGGCGGCGTCGACACTAACGAACTCTCATCACGTACCATGGAGGCGCGTAAGGCGCCGGGTCTCTACTTTATCGGCGAAGTGATGGACGTCACCGGCTGGCTCGGGGGGTATAACTTCCAGTGGGCGTGGTCAAGCGCCTGGGCCTGCGCGCAGGCGCTGGTGGAAGCCTAATTAACGTGCCCGGGCACTCTGGCGCCCGGGCCTACTTGATCAGTTCAACCCAAGAAAATACTGGGCGATTTTGAAATAGATAATCAGCCCGGTGCCATCAATCAGCGTGGCGATAAACGGCGCGGAAACCACCGCCGGGTCGATGCCGATCCGCTTAAGCACCATCGGAATGATCGACGAGACAATCGCGCTCCACAGGGTAATGCAAACCAGCGTCAGGCTGACGATCAGCGTGATTTCCATGCCTATCCCCATCATCCAGGCGCGCAGGCAGCCCGCCAGCCCCAGGGTCAGGGCAATCAGAAACGAGGTCGACACCTCTTTGCGGATCACACGCCCCATATCGCGCAGCCGCACTTCCCCCAGCGCCATCGAGCGCACCAGCGTCGAGGTGATTTGCGTTCCGCTGTTGCCGCCGGTGCCGATCAAGAGTGGTATAAAGAAGGCCAGCGCGATGGCCGATTCCAGCGCCTCTTCGAAATGCTGTAGCACGCTGCTGGTGTAGGCTTCGGCCACGAACAGCAGCAGCAGCCACACCGAGCGCTTCTTCCACAGCGTCCAGGGGCTGATCTCGAGGTACGGTTTTTCCAGCGGCAGCGTCGCCCCCTGCAACTGGGCGTCTTCGGTGACGTCATCCTCCAGCAGATGGGCGATCTCCTTTTCCATCAGGCAGCCGACCAGCTCGCCTTTATCGACGACCGGTACCAGGTCGAGGCCGCGCTCGCTGAGCTCGGCAATCACCTGCGGGCGCTCGTCGTCAGGTTTGACGCGAAACAGGCAGCTGTCCATCAGGTAGCGGATAGACTGCCCGACATCCCCTTCCTGCAGGAGCTTTTTGACCGACAGGCTGCCGCGCAGTTTCCTGCCGGCAACGACAAACACCTGGCCGGGAATATCATCGCTGTCCAGCTGGGAGATAAAGTGTTCGCGCGCCTCATGGACGCTGAGATGTTCCTGCAGCGTAATAAAATCGGTACGCATGTACTGGGCGATCGCATCGCCGTCGAAGCCAGAGGTTGCCTGATGGGCGGCGCAGAGTTGAATGGAAGACATGATTAAAATCCCTATAAAAAATCACTCATAGGGGCGAACAAGACAGGGTTAGCGCAGGCAGATCCCTACGTCCTGGTTTTAGCACTGCATAACGTATCTGAACGGTCATGACCGCCAGAAGTTACCTTGGCAACACCTTGATTCGATGGAAGCCTGTATTTCCCTGAGTGGTCTCTCTCGATACCAACAGGGCGGTAACTTGTATTTATGCAGGAGCCTCGCCATAACGAGATCGTTAAATGAGGCGCCATTATTGGCGAAGAGGGATAATTAACAAAGCGTATAGTTTATGTGGTTTATCAACTGTTGATAAACAAAGTTCATCAGGATACGGCTTGACTTCATCTTGTGCTATCATTAGCTTGACTTCAATGGATGAAATCATGGGGCAGGGCGATGGACCAGCAGGTTTTATCTTTACGTAATAAACAGCGCCACACGCTGGAGCAACTGTTTAAAATCCCTGTCCCACAGGGCATTAAATGGGCCGACATTGAATCGCTAATTAAAGCGTTGGGCGGGGAGATTAAAGAAGGACGCGGCTCGCGCTGTAAATTTTTGTTGAACCACAGCATTGCCAGCTTTCACAGGCCTCACCCTTCGCCGGATACCGACAAAGGCGCCGTGGAGAGCGTGCGCGATTGGTTAATCACTATAGGGGTAAAACCATGATCAAACCTAAAACGCCAAACTCAATGGAGATTGCCGGCCAGCCTGCCGTTATCAATTACGTGCCTGAGCTCAATGCATTCCGTGGTAAGTTCCTGGGATTATCAGGATATTGCGATTTTGTTTCCGATAGCATTCAAGGGTTACAACAGGAGGGCGAGATATCATTACAGGAATATCTCGCAGATTGTCATGAAGCGGGGATTGAGCCTTATGCTCACCCGGAAAAGCTGAAAACCTTCACGCTGCGCTATCCTGAGTCATTTGGTGAGCGTCTTAGCTCCGCCGCTGCGGAGGAACAGGTTTCCGTAAATACCTGGATCCTCGAGACGCTCAATGAACGTCTCAAACAGGCTTAAAACAGTCTGCAGCAGCTCGCCATCGTTTTAATTTTCATCCGCTAAACACTGCAAATGCCCATGGCGCACGCCGCGCTGGGCAATCACGTCGTCGGCAAAATGCTGTACTTCGGCCATGTCTCCTTTCAGCACCGCAATCTCCAGGCAGTCGTCATGACTGATATGTACATGCAGCGTGGCGACGGAGAGATCGTGATGATGATGCTGGGTGGCCACCAGCCGGCTCGCCAGTTCGCGTTTCTCATGTTCATACACATACGACAGGACGGCATATCCGCGCCGTGATTCCGGCGACGCAGGATCCTGGTTGAGGGCGTCGCGCAGAATATCGCGTACCGCCTCCGAGCGATTGTGGTAGCCACGGCGGGCGCTGAGCGCATCGAGGGCGGCCAGCAGGTCATCATCAAGGGTCAGGGTTACGCGCTGCATGGCATGGCCTCGTTTAGCAGAGTGGCAGGAAAAGGGGGGAGCACCGCTTGCTGGAGCGCCTGTCCGGCAGGGGAGTGCAGGCGCAGCGGTAAGCTGACCGTCGCGGTTTCGACGATGCGCCCGTGCTCCATCACCAGCACTCGCTGGCAAAAGCGCTCGACCAGCCGCAGGTCGTGGGTGATAAACAGGCAGGCGGTGTCAAACTGCGCCTGCAGGCGCTTCAGCAGGGCGATAATTTCCGCCTGCAGCAGCAGATCAAGATTCGAAACCGCTTCATCCAGGATCAACAGCTGCGGCCGCACCGCCAGGGCGCGTGCCAGGCAGACGCGCTGCAGTTGTCCGCCGCTGAGCTGCGCCGGGCGCTTATCGAGCAGCGACGGCGCGAGGTCGACGGCCAGCAGCATCTCTTCCACCCGCCGCGCACGCGCCTCACGCGACAAGCGTAACAGATGGCGTAGCGGCTCGCTGACGATCTCGCGCACCGTTTTGCGCGGATTCACCGCGCTAAAGGCATCCTGAAACACCAGCTGAATGTCACGACGGAAGGCACCGATGGCCTCGCCCTTCAGGGCGGGCAGCGGCGTGCCGCGCCAGGCAATATCGCCGTGCTGCGGTGTTTCCAGACCCACCAGCATCCGCGCCAGGGTGCTTTTCCCACAGCCGCTGCGTCCGAGCAGGGCCACCGTTTCGCCGGGGGCGATGGCGAGTTGGATCTCGTGCAGGACCCTGCCGTGGTGGGGGTAATCGTGACTCACCCCGGTAGCGCTGAGTAAATTCATGGTGTTTTCTCCAGCCCGTACAGCGCCAGATGCGCGGCCAGCAGGCGCTGGCTGAGCGGGTGCCGCGGGGCGCTGAATAGCGTATTCACATCGCAGTGTTCAACGAGGCGACCGTTCTCCATGACCGTCACGTGATGCGCCAGCCGCGCTACGACGCCCATGTCATGCGTCACCAGCAGCAGCCCCAGACCGCGTCTGGCGACGATATCCGCCAGCAGATCGAGGATGCGCGCCTGGGCGATGGCATCGAGATCGGTCGTCGGCTCGTCGGCGATGATAAAGGGCGCGCGGCTGAGCAGGGCGAGAGCGACCATCATCCGCTGCAGCATGCCGCCGCTCATCTCAAAGGGGTAGCGCTTCAGCAACGCCCGCGGGTTGTCCAGACCCACTTCTTCCATCGCTGCCAGCAGCACGGCGTCATTCGCTTCGCGACCCGCTGCCCGGCAGGTTTCCCGGGCGTGCGCGGCCATGGTCTGCAGTGGATTAAAGGCGCTGCGTGGGTTTTGCATGATGGTGGCAATAGTTGTGCCGCGCAGCTGTTCGCCGTGCACCGGAATGCCGTCGAGCAGCACGCGTCCGGCGGTTTGCCTGACGCCGGGCGGCAACATGCCCAGCGCGGCGGCGCAGGTCAGCGATTTTCCGCAGCCACTGCTGCCGAGCAGCGCCAGCACCTGCCCGCGGCGTAGGGTGAAGGAAACGTCGCTGACCAGCGGTCGGTCGGCGGCAAGCGAGATCTGTTCCAGTTGGATCTTCTGCGGCATCAGTGGCTATGCTCCGCGATCAGGTGGGGATCGAGACGATCGCGCAGCGCGTCGCCCAGCAGGTTAAAAGCCATCACGCTGATGAACAGCGCCAGCCCCGGCCAGACCATTTGCAGCGGCTGGGTCCAGATATACTGTCGGGCGTCGTTGATCATTACCCCCCATTCCGCCGTCGGCGCGCTGACGCCGAGACCGAGGAACGACATGCCGGCCACGTGAAGCATCATATGGCCGATATCCAGCGAGGCGAGCACCAGCAGCGAGGGGATCACCGCCCCGGCCAGATGGTCGCTGAACAGCCGCCACTGGCTGGCGCCGCTCAGTCGGGCGGCGAGGATAAATTCGCGCTGGCGCAGGGAAACCACCAGGTTACGCACCATTCTGGCATACCAGGCCCAGTGCGACAGCGCAATGGCGAGGATCACGTTGGTCAACCCGGTACCCAGCACCCCCACCATAAAGAAAGACAGGATCGAGGTCGGAAAGGTCATAAACAGTTCGGCGAGGCGCATCAGGCCGCGGTCGGCACGGCCGCCCAGCAGCCCGGCGCTGCCGCCGACCGCCAGACCGATCAGCAGCACCAGCAGCAGACAAGCCATCACCGCCCCCAGCGAAACGCGGGTGGCGGCCAGCAGGCGTGAGAAAATATCCCGGCCGAGATGATCGGTGCCAAGCCAGTGCGCTTCACCCGGCGGCAGCAGCCGCTGCTGAAGGTCAATCGCCGCTGGATCCCAGGGCAGCCACCAGCCGCTGCCGATAGCGATGACTGCCAACAGCGCGATAACCAGCATGGCCAGTTTTACCGGCCAGCGAAAACTTCGTAGCCATCTCATGCGCTCACCTCCTCGTGGCGGCGCAGGCGCGGGTCGAGCGCCGCGTTAAGCACATCCACCGCCAGATTGGCCAGCACGAACACCGTCACCATCATCAGGGTAAAGCACTGGATCACCGGGTAATCGCGATTGAAAATGGCGGAAACCGCGTAGCGGCCAACACCGGGCCAGGCAAAGATATTTTCGATAATCATGGTGCCGCCGATCAGCTCGCCAATGTGCATGCCCATGGCGGTCACCACCGGCAAGGTGGCGTTGCGCAGGATATGCCGCCGTTCCACCTGGCGATCGCTTAATCCGCGCAGGCGCGCCCACATCACGTGACGCTGGCTGGAAGCGTCCAGCATGCTGGCGCGCAGCAGGCGGGCGTTGATCGCCAACGACATAAAGGCGATGGAGACGGCGGGCAATATCAGGTGCTGCCAGTCGCCATACCCCATCGCCGGGAGCCACTGCAGATGCACGGAAAAGAGCATCACCAGCAGAAAGGCCAGCCAGAAGTTCGGCATTGAGACGCCGAGAAAAGCAATCAACCGTACGACATAGTCCGGCAGGCGATCGCGATGGCGCGCCGCCCAGATGCCCAGCGGCAGGGAAGTGACGAGGATCAGCGCCAGCGCCGCGCCGGTGAGCAGCAGGGTGGCAGGCAGGAAGTGCAGCAGGTCATCCAGGACCGGACGCTGGGTGGCATAGGAGAGACCGAAATCCAGGTGCAGCGCCCGCCACAGCCAGTGCAGATATTGCATAGCGAGCGGCTGGTTGAGCCCCAGCAGCTCGCGGGTCGAGGCAACCATCTCTTCAGTGGGCGGCAGGTTCGACAGGCGTAAATAATCCAGCGCTGGGTCGCCGGTGCCGAGCCGAAGCAGCAGAAAGATGATGGCGGAGGCGGCGAGCAGCAGCGGGATCAGCAGCAGCAGGCGGCGTAAAATATAGCGTAGCATTATGGCGTTACCGGGTTAATCTGATCGAAAGGGATCTCGGTGGTCACCGGGGCGAACGGGATCTCCCCGACCTCCTGGTGCGCAACCGACATCAGCGAGACATAGCTGATGGGCAGATACACCGCGTCCTGATGCAGGCGGGTCAGCACATCGTGGTACAGTTTTCTCCGCTGTGCTTCGTCCCCTGTGGTCAGCACCTCGCTAATCTCTTTATCAATCAGCGCCTTATCCGGCAGCCCTCGCTGGGCCTGGTAATCCGCATGCGACGGCACGCGCATCGAGCTTAAAAAGGCATGCGGATCGTAGGGCGCGCCCCAGGTGCGATTGAAGATCATGCCGAAGCGGCCTTCGCGCTGGCGCGCGTAGATGCTGCTCTCCTCCTCACCCACCAGGGTGACCTGGACGCCAACCTGCCGCAGATTGGCCTGAATAATTTCGGCCATCGATTTGGCCAGCGCGTCGGTGCCGATAAACGCCAGCTCAATCGCCAGCGGTTGCCCGGCTTTTTGTCGCCAGGGCTGGCCATCCGGCTGCTGCCAGCCAGCCTGCTCCAGCAGGGCGCGGGCTTTTGCCGGGTCGTAACGGCGCGGCGTCAGATCCTGCGGCGCGTAGGGGACCGAGGGGGCAAACAGAGTGTCGGCAACCTGCTGGGTGCCATACAACACGCTATCGACGAGGGTCTGTTTATCGACGGCGTAGTTGAGCGCCTCGCGAACCGCCTGCTCGCGGGTCGGGCCCTGGCTGGCGTTCAGCGCCAGCATCACCGTTTCCACCGGGGCGGACAGACGAGCCACGTAGCCGGGGTGATGACGAAAGCGTTCGAAGGTATCCAGCGGCAGCAGCCCTTCGTCACCGTACAGCATGTCGATTTCCCCGGTTTCGAACGCCACCGCCCGGCTGGTGGCATCGGGGATCACCTTGATGGTGATTTGCTGCAGTGCCGGTTTGCTACCCCAGTAGCGCTCATTGCGTACCAGCACATCGCGCTGATTGAGCTGCGAGCTTGCCAGCCGCCACGGTCCGGTGCCGATCGGGGCTTTTATGCCCCTGGCAGTGCCGCCATCGATAAACTGCGAGGGGGCGATAAAGCGGAACGGACGGGGCAGGGCCAGCTCTTGGAGTAAAGGCGCGTAGGCGCTTTTCAGGGTGATCTGCAACTCAGTGGCGCTGAGCGCCCGCACGTCGGTGATCTGGTTGGCGAGCTCAAGCCAGGCATGGCGTTGGCGGTTGGCCAGCACCGCCTGGAAATTGGCCGCCGCGGCCTGGGCGTTAAACGGTTCGCCATTGGAGAACGTCACATCGTCGCGCAGGGTGAACCACCAGGTTTTGCCATCGGCGGCGTGACGCCAACGGGTCGCCAGCCAGGGCTGTACGCTGCCGTCAGCCTGATACTTCACCAGCGGTTCATAGACCATGCTTTGGGCAAACATCTGGTTGGGCGTATAGAGATGCGGATTCAGCGGACCGACGTTAACCGGCCAGGCGGTGGTGAACTGGTGCGGCGTGGCCTGAGCCAGCAGAGGGACGCAGGCGACCAGCGCCAGCAGGGTGAGGCGGATAATAGACAAGACAGCGATCTCAGCGACAGGAAAGTATGACGATTTTAGTGATTCATCATACTTTGGGAGTAACCTGGATCAATATTGCGCCGGAAAGTATAAGAAAATCGTATCATTACGCGCAGGCGGTAAACGCCGCCTGCGCCTCTCAGGGCGCCCGGAATAAGCCCAGCAGCGTGGCCACCTGTTCGTCGATCGGCGCCAGGTCCCGCTTGACGATCAGATGCAGCGGCGTCGCGCGGCGCGCGCCGTGGCTGAGGGGCAGCCGCTTCAGCACGCCCTGGTCGAGATGGGAACGAATGCGCTCCTCCGGCAGCCAGCCGAACCCGACCTGATACATCACCGCATCAATGGCGGCGTCAATGGTGGAGAAGGTCCAGGCGTCACGCGTCGCCTGGCCATCGCCGGTCTGATCGGCAATGCGCACCAGCGGCCACGGCGCCAGCGCGCTATCCTCCAGCGGCCCATCGAGCGCGGCAAGAGGGTGGTCGCGGTGGGCGACGGCAATGAAATCAATATTCATCAGCCACTCTCCGCGGCCGGTAATATCCTGGCGGCGGGTCAGCACCATCACATCGGCTTCCGTCCGCGCCGCGCGCTCGTCATCAAGGTTTTCCAGCACTTCGGTGAGTCTGACCTGGGTCTGCGGATAGCGCTGCTGAAACTGGCGCAGAATGGCGAACAGTCGCTGGCGAGGGAAAATGCTGTCGACCACCAGATCCAGACGAGTGCGCGCCCCGTTGCGCAGAGTGGCGGCGTGCGTCTCGACGTAGGCAAAGGCCTGCAGGAGCGGTTTGACCTGATTCAGCAGTAGTTCACCCGCGGGGGTGAGTACCGCCCGCCGGCCGGACGGCGCCAGTAGCGCCACACCTAAGCGCTCCTGCAGCAGCGCGAGATTATAGCTCACCGAAGACTGACTGCGGTTGGTCTCCTCCGCCGCTCTGGCAAAGCTCCCCAATTCCACTACCTTTTCGAGTAACGCCCACTGCTCCAGGGTTGTCTTGTGCATAATCAATCTAAAATTTGGATATATTTAATCCAAACATAGCGTTATTCATTCATTTTTTAAAGACGTATGCTGTCCTCAACGAAACAGAGGAGAATAAATGATGAGCACTTTCGACAAACATGACCTCAGCGGCTTTATCGGTAAACATCTGGTCTACACCTACGACAACGGCTGGAACTACGAGATTTACGTCAAAAATGGCCACACCCTCGACTACCGTATTCACAGCGGCATCGTCGGCAATCGTTGGGTGAAAGATCAGGAAGCGTACATTGTGCGGGTGGGGGAAAGTATCTACAAAATCTCCTGGACCGAACCGACCGGCACCGACGTCAGCCTGATCGTCAACCTGGGCGACAAACTGTTCCACGGCACCATTTTCTTCCCGCGCTGGATCATGAATAACCCGGAAAAAACCGTCTGCTTCCAGAACGACCATATTCCGCTGATGAATTCGTACCGTGATGCCGGCCCGGCCTACCCGACGGAAGTGATTGACGAGTTCGCCACCATCACCTTCATTCGCGACTGTGGTGCCGATAATGACGAGGTCATTAATTGCCCGGCAAGTGAATTGCCAGCTGATTTCCCTGCAAATTTGTAATTCAGCAGAAATAAATTTGTGATCTGCGCTAACTTTTTGTCATTAAGCGTGACGATCGCTAATTAAAGTATTGTGTATTGGTTTAATCTCCGTTTACTTTCTGCTATTGCGTTCCTGTTTGTCCCCGCTAACAGGAACGCTTTTCTGTCATACCCCTGCCATAAAAAAATCCTATCATACTGTTTAATAATGAGTTATTACTTGTGTTGGGAAAATATTAATTTCTTAATATTATCCTAAGCAAGGTCGACTACATTAATAGTGGTCGAAATACCCTGAAATGGAATGCCGCGCTGAACTCACTTCATTTTAATTTCGTTTAAGTCCGCAGGCGCAGGATATTTTATTCTAACGACCCTGATTTGTGCGTGGGTCATCTACAGAACAGGATGATGATGAGCGATTTTTTGCCGTTTTCGCGCCCGTCGATGGGCGACGCAGAGCTGGCTGCGCTGCGTGAAGTTTTAGCGTCGGGCTGGATCACCACCGGACCGAAGAATCAGGCACTCGAAGCGGCATTCTGCCAGCTGACCGGCAACCGCCACGCGATTGCCGTCAGTTCAGCGACCGGCGGGATGCATGTGACCCTGATGGCGCTGGGTATTGGCCCCGGCGATGAAGTCATTACCCCTTCCCAGACCTGGGTCTCTACTCTCAATATGATCTGCCTGCTGGGCGCCACGCCGGTGATGATCGATGTCGATAACGACAATCTGATGATTACCCCGCAGGCTGTGGAAGCGGCGATCACCTCGCGTACCAAAGCGATAATTCCTGTGCACTATGCGGGCGCGCCAGCCGACATCGACGCCATTCGCGCGGTGGGCGAGCGCCATGGCGTTCCGGTGATCGAAGATGCCGCCCATGCGGCGGGCACCCATTATAAAGGCCGCCACATTGGCTGGCAGGGGACCGCCATTTTCTCGTTCCACGCGATCAAAAACATGACCTGCGCCGAAGGCGGGCTGATTGTCACCGACGACGACGAGCTGGCTTCCCGCATCCGCAGTCTGAAATTCCATGGTCTGGGCGTGGACGCTTATGATCGTCAGACCCACGGCCGCGCGCCGCAGGCGGAGGTGATCACCCCGGGCTTTAAGTACAACCTTGCCGATATCAACGCCGCTCTGGCGCTGGTCCAGCTGGAAAAACTGAGCCACGCCAATCAGCGCCGGACGGAGATTGCCCAGCGCTACCTGCGCGAGCTGGCGGACACGCCGTTTAAACCGCTGACCGTCCCGGCATGGGATCACCAGCACGCCTGGCACTTGTTTATCATCCGTGTCGATGAGGCCGCATGCGGCATCAGCCGCGACGCGCTGATGGAAAAACTGAAGGCGATGGGTATCGGTACGGGTCTGCATTTCCGTGCGGCTCATACGCAAAAATATTACCGCGAGCGCTTCCCTGAGGTTTCCCTGCCGAATACCGAATGGAACAGCGCCCGCATCTGTTCTCTCCCGTTGTTCCCGGACATGACCGATGACGATGTCACTCGCGTTATTTCCGCACTGCGCCAGCTGTCAGGACGTTGATATGCTTACATACCCTCCCGTGAAGAAGGTTTCGGTGGTTATCCCGGTTTATAACGAACAGGATAGCCTGCCGGAACTGCTTCGTCGTACGGATACTGCTTGCGCCACGCTGGGGCGGCAATATGAAATTCTGCTGATCGACGATGGCAGCAGCGACGATTCCGCGCGCATGCTGACCGAAGCCGCTGAGGCGGAAGGCAGTCACGTCGTTGCTGTACTGTTAAACCGTAACTACGGCCAGCACTCGGCGATCATGGCCGGCTTCAGCCATGTGACGGGCGATCTGATTATTACCCTTGATGCCGATCTGCAAAACCCGCCGGAGGAAATTCCGCGGTTGGTAGAGAAGGCTGATGAAGGCTACGACGTGGTGGGCACCGTCCGCCAGAACCGTCAGGACAGCATCTTCCGCAAAAGCGCCTCGAAGATGATTAACCGCCTGATCCAGCGCACCACCGGCAAAGCGATGGGCGACTACGGCTGCATGCTGCGCGCTTACCGCCGCCATATTATCGACGCGATGCTCAACTGCCACGAGCGCAGCACCTTTATCCCGATCCTGGCGAATACCTTCGCCCGGCGCGCGGTCGAGATCCCGGTGATGCATGCCGAGCGCGAATTCGGCGACTCCAAATACAGCTTTATGCGCCTGATTAACCTGATGTACGACCTGGTGACCTGTCTGACCACCACACCGCTGCGTCTGCTCAGTATTTTCGGCAGCGTGATTGCCCTGCTGGGCTTCGCCTTCGGCCTGATGCTGGTAGTACTGCGTCTGGCCTTTGGCCCGCAGTGGGCGGCGGAAGGGGTGTTCATGCTCTTCGCCGTGCTGTTTATGTTCATCGGCGCCCAGTTTATCGGTATGGGCCTGCTCGGCGAGTATATCGGACGCATCTATAACGACGTTCGCGCTCGTCCCCGCTACTTTATTCAACGTGTTGTTCGCCAGCCGGAAACGGCATCTAAAGAGGAAGATCGTTCATGAAAGCCGTAGTCTTCGCTTATCACGATATGGGTTGCACAGGTATCCAGTCCCTGCTGGACGCTGGGTATGATATCGCTGCTATTTTCACCCACCCGGATAACCCTGGCGAAAATCATTTCTTTGGCTCCGTGGCGCGCCTTGCTGCCGAGCAGGGCATTCCGGTGTGGGCGCCGGAAGACGTGAACCATCCGCTGTGGATTGAGCGTATCCGCGAGATGAAGCCGGACGTGCTGTTCTCGTTCTACTACCGCAACCTGTTGGGCGATGAGATCCTCAATCTGGCGCCGAAAGGGGCATTTAACCTGCACGGTTCGCTGCTGCCGAAATATCGTGGCCGTGCGCCGCTGAACTGGGTGCTGGTCAATGGCGAAAGCGAAACCGGCGTGACCCTGCACCGCATGGTGAACCGCGCGGATGCCGGCGATATCGTCGCCCAGCAAACCGTGGCGATTGGCCCGGATGACGCCGCCCTGGCGCTGCATCGTAAGCTGTGCACCGCTGCCACTGAGCTGCTGGGCCAGGCGCTGCCGGCTATCCTTGAAGGAAAAACCACAGAGCGCCCGCAGGATCACAGCCAGGCGACCTACGTGGGGCGTCGTACCCCGGAAGATGGCCGCCTCGACTGGGAGCAGCCGGCGCAGACGCTGCACAATCTGGTGCGTGCCGTCTCTGACCCGTGGCCGGGCGCGTTCGGCTACGCCGGCGCAAACAAATTTATTGTCTGGAAATCCCGTGTACGCCGCGATCTGCCGGCAGCCAAACCGGGCACCGTTATCTCCGTTGCGCCGCTGATCGTGGCGTGTCAGGACGGGGCGCTGGAAATTGTCACCGGCCAGACCGAACGCGGTGTGTACATGCAGGGCACTCAGCTGGCGCAGGCGCTTGGCCTGGTGTCCGGGGCAGTGATCAGCAGCAAACCGGTGGTGGCGATTAAGCGTCGCACCCGCGTGCTGATCCTCGGCGTCAATGGCTTTATCGGTAACCATTTGACCGAGCGCCTGCTGCAGGACGACAACTATGAAATTTACGGCCTGGATATCGGCTCCGACGCCATCAGCCGTTTCCTTGAGAGCCCACGTTTCCACTTCGTGGAAGGCGATATCAGCATTCACTCCGAGTGGATCGAATATCACATTAAGAAATGCGACGTGGTGCTGCCGCTGGTGGCCATCGCGACCCCGATCGAATACACCCGTAACCCGCTGCGCGTGTTCGAGCTGGATTTCGAAGAGAACCTGAAGATCATCCGCGACTGCGTGAAATACAATAAGCGCATCATCTTCCCGTCGACCTCTGAAGTGTACGGCATGTGCACCGACAAAAACTTCGACGAAGATACCTCCAACCTGGTGGTCGGGCCGATCAACAAACAGCGCTGGATCTACTCGGTTTCCAAGCAGCTGCTGGATCGCGTGATCTGGGCCTACGGCGATAAGTACGATCTCAAGTTCACCCTGTTCCGTCCGTTCAACTGGATGGGTCCGCGCCTGGATAACCTCAACGCCGCGCGTATCGGTAGTTCCCGCGCCATCACCCAGCTGATCCTCAACCTGGTGGAAGGGTCGCCGATCAAGCTCATCGAAGGCGGCAAGCAGAAGCGCTGCTTTACCGATATCAGCGATGGTATCGAAGCGTTGTTCCGCATCATCGAGAACAAAGACGGCCGCTGCGACGGGCAGATCATCAACATCGGTAACCCGGAAAACGAAGCGAGTATCAAAGAGCTGGCCGAAATGCTGCTCGCCTGCTTCGAACGCCATCCGCTGCGCGATCGCTTCCCGCCGTTTGCCGGCTTCCGTGAAGTGGAAAGCAGCGATTACTACGGGAAGGGCTACCAGGATGTTGAGCATCGTAAGCCGAGCATTCGCAACGCCAAACGCTGCCTGAACTGGGAACCGACCGTCGAGATGGAAGAGACCGTTGAGCATACGCTGGACTTCTTCCTGCGCACGGTTGAACTGGTGGACGATAAAAATCCATGAAACAGGTCGGCTTACGCATAGATGTCGATACCTTTCGCGGAACGCGGGACGGCGTTCCGCGGCTGCTGGACCTGCTGGGCCAGCACGGGATTCAGGCAAGCTTCTTCTTCAGCGTCGGGCCGGACAATATGGGGCGCCATCTGTGGCGCCTGATAAAACCGAAGTTTCTGTGGAAGATGCTGCGTTCCAGAGCGGCTTCGCTGTACGGCTGGGATATTCTGCTGGCCGGCACCGCCTGGCCGGGACGCCGCATCGGCGCGGGTAACGAAGCGGTGATCCGCGCGACCGCCGAGTCTCATGAAGTCGGGCTGCATGCCTGGGATCATTACAGCTGGCAGGCGTGGAGCGGCGTCTGGCCGCCCGAGCGGTTAACGCTGGAGGTTGAGCGCGGTCTGCTGGAGCTCGAGCGCATTATCGGCCGTCCGGTCACCTGCTCGGCTGTCGCCGGCTGGCGCGCCGATCAGCGGGTAGTCAAAGCCAAAGAATCCTTCGATTTTCTCTACAACAGCGACTGTCGCGGCACGCGGCCGTTTCTGCCCCAGCTCGGTAGCGGCACGTCCGGTACGGTGCAGATCCCAGTCACGCTGCCGACCTGGGACGAGGCGGTGGGCACGGCGGTCGATATCGCTGGCTTTAACCGCTACCTGCTGGATTGCATCCATCGCGACACGGGCGTGCCGGTCTATACCATTCACGCCGAAGTGGAAGGTATTGCCTACGCCGATCAGTTCGATGAACTGCTGACCATGGCGGCGGAAGAAGAAATTCAGTTTTGCCCACTGAGCCAGCTGCTGCCCGCTGACTTTAGCGAGCTGCCGTCTGGCAAAGTGGTTCGGGGTGAACTGGCTGGCCGGGAAGGCTGGCTCGGACGTGAACAATTACTGACTTCGGGTGTTTGATGAAAAGCATTCGCTATGGCGTCTCTCTGATTGCGCTGTTTGCGCTGTATTACCTGCTGCCGCTCAATTTCCGTTTGCTCTGGCAACCCGATGAAACCCGCTACGCGGAGATCAGTCGTGAAATGCTGGCCACCGGCGACTGGGTGGTGCCGCATTTTCTCGGGCTGCGCTACTTCGAAAAGCCGATTGCCGGTTACTGGATCAACAGTATCGGTCAGTGGCTGTTTGGCCATAATAACTTCGGCGTACGCTTTGGGTCGGTCTTCGCCATCACCATGACCGCTGTGCTGGTGGCCTGGCTGGCGTGGCGGATCTTTCGCGATAAGCGGGTAGCCGTCCTGTCGCCGGTTATCTTCCTTACCGCCCTGCTGGTCTACGGCATCGGCACCTATGCGGTGCTGGACCCGATGATCACCCTGTGGCTGGCGCTGGCGATGTGCAGCTTCTGGGGCGCGACGCAGGCGCAGACCCGCAACGGCAAAATACTGGGCTACGTGCTGCTGGGCGTCGCCTGCGGTATGGGGGTGATGACCAAGGGCTTCCTTGCGCTGGCGGTGCCGGTGGTGGGCGTTCTGCCGTGGGTGATCGCCCGTAAACGCTGGCGTGAAGTGCTGACCTACGGTTGGCTGGCGGTGGTCGTTTGTACGCTGGTGGTGCTGCCCTGGGGGCTGGCTATCGCCCAGCGTGAGCCGGACTTCTGGCGCTACTTCTTCTGGGTCGAGCATATTCAGCGTTTTGCCGAAAAAGATGCCCAGCACAAAGCGCCGTTCTGGTACTACATCCCGTTCCTGATTGCCGGCAGCCTGCCGTGGCTGGCCTTGCTGCCGGGGGCGCTGAAGCGCGGCTGGCGCGAGCGCGATGA
This sequence comes from Klebsiella sp. K-Nf6, assembly GCF_002806655.1. NCBI lineage: Bacteria > Pseudomonadati > Pseudomonadota > Gammaproteobacteria > Enterobacterales > Enterobacteriaceae > Klebsiella > Klebsiella sp. K-Nf6. The sequence continues at coordinate 261,033 of NZ_PIBN01000003.1, forward strand.
GGCGCGAGGGGCGCTATACCTGCTGGGCTGGGTGGCAATGCCGTTCCTGTTCTTCAGTATCGCCAAAGGCAAACTGCCGACCTATATCTTGCCGTGCTTTGTGCCGCTGTCGATTCTGATGGCCCGCTACGCGCTGGAGGCGGCGAAAACCGGCGCGAAAGCGCTGCGCATCAACGGTATGATCAACCTGGGATTTGGCCTGCTGGGGCTGGTCGCCGTGCTGGTAGTCTCTCCCTGGGGCGTGATGCACAAGCCGGTGTGGAGCAAGATTGAGCTGTATAAATGTCTGCTGGCGGCGATCGCCTTCGCCGTCTGGGCGCTGATGGGCTGGCTGGCGATGAAAAACCCTGGCCGCCGCTGGAGCCTCGCCGCGCTCTGTCCGCTCGGCCTGGCGCTGCTGGTGGGCTTCGCTATCCCGGACCGGGTTATCGACAGCAAACAGCCGCAGTTCCTCGTGGATATTGTGAGCGAGTCCCTGCAGCCCAGCCATTACGTCCTGACCAACAACGTTGGGATCGCCGGTGGCCTGGCCTGGGAGCTGAAGCGCAGCGATATTATTATGTTCGACAAACAGGGTGAGCTGAAGTACGGTCTCGACTGGCCGGACGCTCAGGGAAGCTTTGTCAGCCAGGCCGGGTTCACTGACTGGTTGGCCACGCATCGTCAGCAGGGGCCGGTCTCGCTGGTGCTGTTGATGGATAAAGGAGAGAGTATGGTCGACTTACCGTTACCGAAACCGGATAACGCCTACGAGCTGGGTCGGGTGGTCTTCCTTCAGTACCTGCCGCAATGAGTGTCTGGATCTGTCTGGTGTTCGCCAGCCTGCTGAGCTGCGCCGGACAACTCTGCCAGAAACAGGCGACCCGCCCGTCCCGTCGCGGACGGCGGAGTCGCCATATACTCTTCTGGCTGGGGATGGCGCTGTTATGCCTCGGCTGCGGCATGCTGCTGTGGCTGAGCGTCCTGCAGTCTATTCCGGTCAGCATCGCCTACCCAATGCTGAGCCTGAACTTCGTTTGGGTTACCCTGGCGGGCTGGGGTATCTGGCATGAGCCGGTCGCCCGTCGTCACTGGTTTGGCGTCGGGTTGATCGTCGTGGGCATCGTCATTCTGGGGACCAGCGTCTGATGGGCTTTCTCTGGGCATTATTCAGTGTCGGCCTCGTCAGCGCCGCGCAGCTCCTGCTGCGCAGCGCCATGGTGGCCCTGCCGCCGCTGACCGATATTCTGGTATTTATCCAACATCTGCTGCATTTTCAGCCAGGTACCTTCGGCCTGTTTTTCGGCCTGCTGGGCTACCTGCTGTCGATGGTCTGCTGGTACTTTGCCCTGCATCGCCTGCCGCTGTCGAAAGCGTATGCGCTGCTGAGCCTGAGCTATATCCTCGTGTGGGCCGCCGCCATCTGGCTGCCCGGCTGGCATGAGCCGTTCTACTGGCAATCGCTGCTGGGCGTGGCAATCATCGTCGCCGGCGTATTAACGATCTTCTGGCCGGTCAAACGCCGCTAGCCGGGGAGCCGGCTTTTGGGACGCCCCGGGCCGAGCAGGAGCGCCAGCTTGCTGCCCCCGACGGTGGTCTCCATCCAGATTTTACAGACGCTGGTTAACGGCACCGAGAGCAGCATCCCCACCGGCCCCAGCAGCCAGCCCCAGACCAGCAACGACAGGAACACCACCAGGGTCGACATCCCCAGCCGGTGGCCCATCATGCGCGGCTCCACCATGTTGCCCAGCACCATATGCACCACCAGAAACAGCGCCCCGACCAACAGGCACTCATAAATGCCGCTAAACAGCAGCGCCTGCAGCATAGGGGGGATAGCGGAGATGGCGGAGCCAATGTTCGGCACATAGTTCAGCAGAAACGCCAGCACCCCCCACATCAGGGCGAACTGTACCCCCATCGCCAGCAGCCCCAGCCAGACAATCAGCCCGGTCCACAGGCTAATCAGCGTCTTCAGCGCCAGATAATGGGTGACGCCTTTCAGCGCCCGGTGCAGTCCGGCGATATGCAGGCGAGGATTATTGAGGGCAAAGCGCAGTTTGTAGGGCAGGTGGCGAACCTCAAACAGCATAAAGATCACCGTCATCACCAGCAGCACGATGCTGGCCATCGCCCCGGAAAGCTGGGTCATTAGCGTCGTGGCCCAGGTCATCAGCCGTTCTGAATCCATGCGCCGCAGCATGCGCTCCGGATTGATATGCAGGTTAAGGAAGGGGAGATACTCCTGGAGCTGGAGGATCTTGCGTGTCATTGCGCGGTTGAAATCGGGCAGCATGGCGACGAAGTCATTGAGCGACGCCGCCAGTACGCCAAGCAGCGCGGTGAGCATCACCAGCATCGCTGTCACTACCAGGGTAATGGCGAATGGACGGCGCACCCCGCGGCGAATGAACCAGCTGACCAGCGGGTTGAGAACAATAGCGAAAAACAGCGCCAGCAGCAGCTGCACCAGAATATCGGCGGCGGCGTGGATCCCGGCGAGGATAATCACCAGCGCTGCCAGCTTAAGTAAAATATGGAGCCCGGCTTTATCAGCCTGCGGAGAGGACATAGGGATTCCTTTTATGAGTCGCGCCAGATAAGTGTAGCGGTTCGCCGACTGCCAATATTCCGAAAGGAGGGCTGCTTTTCCGCCGACAGCGTGGTAATAGTGAAAGCTGGTTGTCGAAATCTGGTGGAACCTGATGCCCGAACCCGTCGCCGAACCGGCGCTCAATGGACTGCGCCTCAATCTGCGGATTGTCTCTGTCGTCATCTTTAACTTTGCCAGCTATCTCACCATCGGCCTGCCGCTGGCGGTGCTGCCCGGCTATGTTCATGATGTCATGGGCTTTAGCGCTTTCTGGGCCGGGCTGGTGATTAGTCTGCAATATTTCGCCACGCTGCTCAGCCGCCCGCACGCCGGGCGCTACGCCGACCTGCTGGGGCCCAAAAAGATTGTTGTCTTCGGTCTCTGCGGCTGTTTTTTGAGCGGTCTGAGCTATCTGCTGGCGGCCTGCAGCAGCGGCTGGCCACTGATTAGCCTGCTGTTGTTATGCCTCGGGCGGGTGATCCTTGGAATCGGTCAGAGCTTTGCCGGCACCGGGTCGACGCTGTGGGGCGTCGGCGTGGTCGGTTCGCTGCATATCGGCCGGGTGATTTCGTGGAACGGGATTGTGACCTACGGGGCGATGGCGATGGGCGCGCCGCTCGGCGTGCTGTGCTATTCGCATATTGGCCTCAGCGGCCTGGCGGTGGTCATTATGGCGGTGGCGCTGGTGGCGATCCTCTGTGCGCTGCCCCGCGCGGCGGTGAAGGCAGCTAAAGGTAAAGCGATGTCGTTTCGCGCGGTGCTTGGCCGGGTCTGGCCCTACGGCATGGCGCTGGCGCTGGCCTCCGCCGGCTTCGGGGTGATCGCCACCTTTATCACGCTGTTTTATGACGCCAAAGGCTGGGACGGCGCGGCTTTCGCTCTGACGTTATTCAGCTGCGCGTTCGTTGGCACGCGGCTGCTGTTTCCTAACGGCATTCATCGCCTCGGTGGACTGAACGTGGCGATGCTCTGCTTTAGCGTGGAGATTATCGGACTGTTGCTGGTCGGCATTGCCGATACGCCGCTGTTGGCGAAGATCGGTACCTTCCTTACCGGGGCGGGGTTCTCGCTGGTCTTCCCGGCGCTGGGGGTGGTGGCAGTCAAAGCGGTGCCGCAGCACAATCAGGGGTCGGCGCTGGCGACCTATACCGTGTTTATGGATTTGTCGTTGGGCGTTACCGGGCCGCTGGCCGGATTGCTGATGGCGTGGACCGGGATCTCGATGATTTATCTCGCCGCGGCGGGGCTGGTGATGGCGGCGCTGCTGTTGGGCTGGCGGCTAAAAAAACGGCCCCCGGTTAGCGAACCGGAGGCCATCGCACCAGGCCAGTAATTACTGAATGGTGAGGGTGTTGATGATGCTTTCTGCTTCGGTCTGTGCCTGCTGCTGGTTGTCCGCCGGCAGGGTCACCTGCAGGGTCAGCAGTTTGTCATCCACTTTGCCAAGCAGTACGGAAGACCACGCGGTCTGCCCCTTGGCGGAGATGATGCTGTCCAGCTGCTGCAGGGTATGGCCTTTAATCTCCAGCGATTTATTGCTCACCACCTGTAGCTGCGGGTCGCGGCTACGCTGCTGATCTTCCAGACGTTTCGCCAGCACCGCCAGATCTTCATTGGTGCTGTCGCCGACGATGACGATGACCGCTTTCTGGCCGGTAGCGTCAGAGTAGACGTGCATGTTGTTCGCCTGGGTACCCAGTTTGCCGCTCTGGTCGGCCATGCCCGCAGGCAGGGTGAAGCTCAGCTTGCCATCCAGCAGGCTGATTGCCTGGCCGCTGGCATTGCTCTCCGCTGCTGCGCCAACGGTTGGCGCTTTTGAATCGCTGTTATCGCAGGCGGCAAGCCCCATCACCAGCAGGCCAATACCGACATATTTAACCAAATTGCGCATTGACATCTTCCTTTCGATAAACGGCCACTAATGGCTCATCCGGCTATCTTAACACATCAGCCCGCGAGTACCTTTAACTCGGCTGCAATGCCGACAAATCAGATTTATCCGCCAGTCTTTTCAACAGCATATTTAACAACACGCCGTACATCGGCAGGAAGAAAATGATGCTGATAAGCACTTTAAAGCTGTAGTCGACGAGGGCGATTTCCCCCCAGTGGGCGGCCATAAATGGGTCCGGGCTGCGCCAGAAAGCGATAAAGAAGAATGCGACGGTATCGCTAATGTTGCCGAACAGCGTTGAGGCGGTGGGGGCCAGCCACCAGTGGCGGCTCTGCCGCAGGCGGTTAAAGACGTGGACGTCGAGGATCTGCCCCAGCGCATAGGCCATAAAGCTGGCGATGGCGATACGCGCGACGAAGAGATTAAAAGTGCCCAGCGCGGCAAAGCCCTGCCACTCGCCCATGTAAAACAGGGCGGAGACACCGTAGGAAATGACCAGCGCCGGGACCATCACCGCGAAAATGATGCGTCGCGCCAGCGGTGCGCCAAAAATGCGTACCGTCAGATCGGTGGCGAGGAAGATAAACGGAAAACTAAACGCGCCCCAGGTGGTATGGAAACCAAAAATGGAGATCGGCAGCTGAACCAGATAGTTGCTGGAGGTGATCACCAGCAGATGAAATAGCGAAAGCCAGACGAGCGCTTTTTTGCGCTGTACGGTAGTAAACGGATTCATATTGTGACCTTTTTATGCCCGTCATGCTTCAGGTTAAGGAGCAATCGGCAGCGGAACGTTGGGGTGAGGGAACCCAATAAAAAACGGCTGCATGATACTGCGTTACCGGCGTAATGCAATGGTTGTTTTTCGCGCAAACGTTAACCTGGCTTGCGTACTGGCGAACTGGGGGTAAACTAGGGCCGTTTTGTTGACGTGAGACTAAAATGAGCGAACTTTTCTCCACTCCTGACCATACCCTGGATGCTCTGGGGCTCCGCTGCCCGGAGCCGGTCATGATGGTGCGTAAAACCGTGCGGACGATGCCGGTCGGCGAGACGCTGCTGATTATTGCTGACGATCCGGCCACCACCCGCGATATCCCGGGATTCTGCCGCTTTATGGAGCATGAGCTGGTGGCCCAGGAAACCGAAGCCCTGCCGTACCGCTATCTGATCCGCAAAAGCCGCTGAGCTTTTCCCGGATAGCGGCGCGTTGCGCCTTATCCGGGCTACCCGACGGTCCGGAATCGTAGCCCTGCTAAGCGCAGCGCGAGCAGGGAATACCCCGGATGGCGGCGCGTTGCGTCTTATCCGGGCTACCCGACGGTCCGGAACCGTAGCCCTGCTAAGCGTAGCGCGAGCAGGGAATATCCCGGATGGCGGCGCGTTGCGCCTTATCCGGGCTACCCGACGGTCTGGAACCGTAGCCCTGCTAAGCGTAGCGCGAGCAGGGAAGTCGGTATCTATGCTACAACTTCTTACGCAATAACCGCAGCGCGTTAGCCGTTACCAGCACGGTGGCACCGGTATCCGCCAGCACCGCCAGCCACAGGCCGGTCAGGCCGAGCAGGGTGGTGACGAGGAAAATCCCCTTCAGCCCTAAGGCAATCGCGATGTTCTGGCGAATATTGGCATGGGTGGCGCGCGCCAGTGAAATCATCTGCGCCAGGCCGGTCAGACGATTATGGGTCAGCGCGGCGTCGGCGGTTTCCAGTGCCACGTCGGTGCCGCTGCCCATGGCGATGCCGATGGTGGCTGCTTTCATCGCCGGAGCGTCGTTGATGCCGTCCCCGACCATCGCCAGCGGCGCATCGGCATTCAGCGTCATGACGGCTTTCACTTTGTCCTCCGGCAGCAGACCCGCGCTGAATTCCAGCCCCAGTTCGCTGGCGATGGCCGCCGCGGCGCGCGGGTTATCTCCGGTGAGGATCACCCCCTGCACCCCCAACTGGTGTAAGGCATCCACCGCCTGACGCGCGTCATCGCGCAGAGTGTCGCGCAGCGCCAGGATGCCGAGCAGCGTCTCGCCGCGCATCACCAGCACCACCGTTTGCCCGGCGCTCTCCAGCTGCTGGATCTGCGCCTCATGCTCTGCCGGGGAGGCTTTGCTGGCGGCGCAGATCAAGATGCGGCTGCCGTTCACCTCGGCTTCGATACCAGAGCCCGCCAGCGCCCGCTGGCCGCTGGCAAGCGGAATACTCAGCTGACGCCGCTGTGCTTCACGGACGATGGCCTGCGCCAGTGGGTGGCTGGAGCCTTGCTCCACCGCCGCCGCCAGCGCCAGCAGCGCGTTGTCGTCAACCTCAGCTGTGGCGACAACCGAAGTCACCTGCGGCTGGCCGACGGTCAGGGTGCCGGTTTTATCGAACGCCACCTGCCGCACCTGGCCCAGTTGTTCCAGCGCCGCACCGCCTTTGATTAGCGCTCCGCGTCGGGCGGCGACCGCCAGGCCGGAGGTGATGGCCGCCGGTGTGGAGATGACCAGCGCGCACGGACAGCCGATCAGCAGCAGCGTCAGTCCTTTATAAATCCACGGCAGCCAGGCGCTGGCAAAGAACAGCGGCGGGACAATGGCGACCAACAAGGCTACGACCATAATGGCCGGGGTGTAGATCCGGCTGAAGCGGTCGATGAAGCGCTCGATCGGCGCCCGACGCTCCTCTGCCTCTTCAATCAACTTCAGGATGCGGTCGATGGCGCTGTCGCCCGGTTCGGATATCACAGTAAGCTGCACCAGGCGATCGACGCTGGTGGCGCCCGCCGCGACCCGTTCCCCGGCCTGACGCTCCACTGGCACCGACTCGCCGGTCAAGGCGCTTTCATCAAAGCTGGCAAACGGCGACAGCAGCTGGCCATCCGCCGGCAGACGCCCGCCGGCGGCCACTTCAATCACATCTCCGGGACGCAGGTCGCGCTGGGCGACGGTTTCCCGCACGCCGTTGCGCAGACGGATGGCGGTGTCGGGCTTCAGCGCCATCAGCGCGCTCACCCCCTGCCGTGCGCGGCTGGCGGCCCAGCCTTCGAGACGCTCGCCGATCAGGAACAGCAACAGCACCATCGCCGCTTCCGCAGTGGCGCCGATAAACAGCGCCCCGATGGCGGCGACGCTCATCAGCGTTTCAATCGCGAACCAGCTCCCGCTCTTGATCAGGCGCAGCGCCTGGCGAGCAACCGGCCACAGGCCGACCAGGGTGGTAGCAACAAAGGCCAACTGACCGGCTGGGTGGTTGGCCTGCTCCAGCCCCCAGCTCAGGGCCATCATGATAACCAGCGTCAGTAACGGCAGATTGTCGCGCAGCAGCGACCCGCGGGTTTTCTCTGTTACGGGAGCATCGGCATCGCGCAGCGTATAGCCCGCCTGGCGGACCACGTTCTCAACCTGAGCGCGGATATCGCCCTCGGCGTTAACCAGCAGCTTTTCTGTGGCGAACAGCACCTGAACCTGACTGACGCCGGGCACCTGACGAACCGCGGTTTCCACCTTGCGGGCGCAGGCGGCGCAGTCCATGCCATCAACCTGCCAGCTATAGCGGGCGTCGCTGAGTGCTTCGGCGGCAGGGGCGGATTCTGTGGTGCAGGCGTGGTCTGTGCAGCAGCTCTCCGCCGGCGCAGTCGCTGGCCGCATGGTGAATGACGAGAATTGTGGAACTTTTTTATCCTGCGCGTCTGGAGTCGACATGGCACCCTCCGGGAAATGATAATTTTCTCATTAGCCGTAGGATACACTCTGGAGTCGACTCCAGAGTCAAGGACTAAATTACAGGTACAATGCGCGCACGATCAGGAAGTGGCCGGCAAAGTAGAACGCGGCGGCAATGGCGTTATCGGCGCGGAAGCGGCGACGGTAGTGGCTCACCAGCCACACGGCATTGCTCAGCAGCAGCAGGGCCGCGCCGGCGAAACCAGACAGCGCGGTGTTGGTGGGGCGGGCAAACCACAGCTCACCGGCCAGCCAGACCATCACCAGCGTCATTCCGATAAAGGTCAGCACCGGCATTTTCATCTCTTCCAGCCGACTCCAGATCACCGCCATTAGCAGGGCGCCGAATACCAGCAGCACCAGCGGCAGCGGCCAGAAGAACGACAGCGTCAGCTGGCTGGCGAACCAGATGGTATACAGCAGATGTGACAGGAAGAAAGCGCCCACCGCGTACATCACCCGCTGGCGCGGCAGCAGGGTCAGGGCGTCGCCGAGCAGCGAGGCGCACAGGCCAGCCAGCACCAGATAGCTGATGGCATTGAACATCGGCGCCTGCCAGGCCAGTAACAGCAACAGAATCAGGGTGACTGGTTTAAATACCCAGCGTCGCCAGGCCGGCCCACGATAGGATGCATCGACATAAAGCCATGCGGAGAAACAGACAGCAATAAATGACCAAAGCATAGTAAGTCCCTGTATCTGTTATCATAAAGAAAGTTACGGATGCGTGATGCTACAACTCAGTGTAGTGGTTTGGCGTAGCAGATGACAATGTTATTCCCGACGCAGTATGCTGATTCCTGATATTTTTTATGGGTAACCTTAATGAGTAAAATGCCCCTCTTTTTTGTTTTGGTTGTCGCGGTGATTGTGGTGGCGGCTTCGTTTCGCTATGTACAGCAGCGCCGTGAGAAACAGGCGAATGACGCCGCGCCGTTGCTGCAAAAGCGGGTTATCGTCAGCAATAAACGGGAAAAAGTGATTAACGATCGGCGCTCGCGGCAGCAGACGGTGACGCCTGCAGGCAGTGAAATGCGCTATGAAGCGAGCTTTCGCCCCGAAAACGGTGGGCTGGAGGTGGTGTTTCGCCTTGAAGCGCCGCAATATCATGCGCTGAGCGTGGGCGATCGCGGGATGTTGAGTTATAAGGGCACAGCGTTCGTGGCGTTTACGCCCGATCACTGAGCCCTTTTCAGGACTACTTTTTCAGCGTCGCCTTCAGTTTTTTCTGCCAGGCGACGAGCTCAAACACGCCGAAGATAAAAATGCGGATTTGCTCAAAGCGGCTCAGCGGCGGCGCCTCTTTCGGCTGCGTCGCCTTCAGCAGCGTCAACTGCAGCCCGTGCATCAGGATCATGAAAATCAGCGCGACGTTGACGAAGATATTCAGCGGCTTCGGGAAGGGCTGAAACAGATTCAATAACAGAAAGGCCCAGACGCACAGCATCAGCAGGCGGCCTAAATTAATCAGCATGGTGCTCTCCTTGGGCCTCACGTTGGTAAAGACGGTAGGCGACCTGTCCGGCCACTTTTTCACGATACAGCTGCCAGTTAGCTGGCACCGGCGGTAAGCCATTTTCGACTTCGCTTTCGACATACACCAGGGCCTCATCGGCCAGCCAGCCTTGTGTCTCCAGCAGACGTAGCGTCTCCTCCAGCAGCCCCTGACGGAACGGCGGGTCGACGAACACGATCTGGTGCGGTGTCCCCGGCTGGCTCAGGAAGCTGAGGGTGTTGGTGGTGATCACCTTGCCGCGATCCGCTTTCAGGGTGGCGAGATTTTTTTGCAACTGCTGGGCTACGCCGCGCTCCATCTCCAGTAGTGTGGTGCTGGCCGCATAGCGGGACAGCGCCTCCAGCCCCAGCGCGCCGCTGCCGGCAAAGCAGTCGAGGCAGTGCGCGTCAACGATGGACGGCGCCAGCCAGTTAAAAAGGGTTTCGCGAACCCGGTCGGTGGTCGGCCGCAGGCCCGGGCTCTCCGGCACCGGTAATTTACGGCCGCGCCATTGCCCACCGATAATGCGGATCTGGCCGCTGCCCGCGTGGTTTGGTTTTTTCATCTCTCTGCTCAAGTCTCAACTTCCGGCCTGCTATTCTAGCGATCGACGGCGGTTGACGAAACCTTAATCCGGGGGCGGTGCTGCGAGTTAAGTTAAGTGATAGACTATCCGACTAATTTCATCATTTTTTCAGCTTCTGATGAAGCTGCGCCATGAATAAAACAGCGAGGAGTGTGGTCGCAAATGGCAAAAGAGAAAAAACGTGGCTTCTTTTCCTGGCTGGGCTTTGGACAGAAAGAACAGGCACAGGAAACCGAGACTGAACAAAAAGTAGAAGAACAACAAGCGGTTGCCGATGAGACGCCGGTAGCGGAAACCCCTGCTGAGCCGAGCGCGCCGAAAGCAGACCCGGAAGCGTTTGCCGAAGACGTCGTCGAAGTGACCGAGACGGTAGTCGAAAGCGAAAAAGCGCACCTCGCGGAGCCTGCCAGCGTGCAGGAAGAAGAGGGGGTGGAAACGCCTGCTCTGACCGAAGAAGCGCCTGTTGTTGAACCGGAGCCCGCGGTCAGCGAACCGCCTGAACAGCCTGCGGTGGTTGAGCCGCTGGCGGAAGAGGTTATCGCCGAACCGGTGGTGGCGGAAGCCGTAGCAGAGCAGCCTGTGGCAGACGTTATCGCCGAGCCGCAGGAGACGGATGTCCCTGAAGAGGACGCCCCGTTAAGCGATGAAGAGCTGGAAGCACTGGCGCTGGCGGCCGAGGCGGCAGAAGAGGCGGCGGTCGTGGTGCCGGAGCCCGAGGACGAGGCGCCGGTGGAAGCGCTGGCTCAGGAGCAGGAAAAGCCGACGAAAGAAGGCTTTTTCGCCCGCCTCAAGCGTAGCCTGCTGAAAACCAAAGAGAACCTCGGTTCCGGATTTATCAGTCTGTTCCGCGGCAAGAAGATCGACGATGATCTGTTTGAAGAGCTGGAAGAGCAACTGCTGATCGCCGACGTCGGGGTGGAAACCACCCGCAAGATCATTACCAACCTGACGGAAGGCGCCAGCCGTAAGCAACTGCGCGATGCGGAAGCGCTGTACGGCCTGCTGAAAGAAGAGATGGGCGAGATTCTCGCCAAAGTGGATGAGCCGCTGAACGTTGAAGGCAAAACGCCGTTTGTTATTCTGATGGTCGGCGTAAACGGGGTGGGGAAAACCACCACCATCGGCAAGCTGGCGCGTCAGTTTGAGCAGCAGGGTAAATCGGTGATGCTGGCGGCGGGGGATACCTTCCGCGCGGCGGCGGTGGAACAGTTGCAGGTCTGGGGTCAGCGTAACAATATCCCGGTGATCGCCCAGCATACCGGCGCGGACTCCGCCTCGGTGATTTTCGACGCCATTCAGGCGGCGAAGGCGCGCCATGTTGACGTACTGATTGCCGACACCGCCGGGCGTCTGCAGAATAAATCGCACCTGATGGAAGAGCTGAAGAAGATTGTCCGGGTGATGAAAAAACTGGACGTCGACGCGCCGCATGAGGTGATGTTAACTATTGACGCCAGCACCGGGCAGAATGCCATTAGCCAGGCCAAACTGTTCCATGAAGCGGTAGGATTGACCGGGATCACCCTGACCAAGCTGGACGGCACCGCCAAAGGCGGCGTGATCTTCTCGGTGGCCGATCAGTTCGGTATTCCGATTCGCTATATTGGCGTCGGCGAGCGTATTGAGGATCTGCGTCCGTTTAATGCGGGCGACTTTATTGAGGCACTTTTTGCCCGAGAGGATTAAGAATGATTCGCTTTGAACAAGTCAGCAAAGCCTATCTCGGTGGGAGACAAGCGCTGCAGGGGGTGACCTTCCACCTGCAGCCGGGCGAGATGGCGTTTCTGACCGGCCATTCCGGCGCAGGGAAGAGTACCCTGCTGAAGCTTATCTGTGGTATCGAACGGCCCAGCGCCGGGAAAATCTTCTTCAGCGGTCATGAAATCAGCCGTCTGAAGAGCCGTGAGGTGCCGTTCCTGCGCCGCCAGATCGGCATGATTTTCCAGGACCACCATTTGCTGATGGATCGTACCGTGTATGACAACGTGGCGATCCCGCTGATTATCGCCGGTGCCAGCGGCGATGACATTCGTCGTCGCGTCTCGGCGGCGCTGGACAAGGTCGGCCTGCTGGACAAAGCGAAGAACTTTCCGATTCAGCTCTCCGGCGGTGAGCAGCAGCGCGTGGGTATTGCCCGCGCGGTGGTCAACAAGCCGGCGGTGCTGCTGGCGGATGAACCGACCGGTAACCTCGACGAGGCGCTCTCGGAGGGGATTTTACGTCTGTTTGAAGAGTTTAACCGCGTTGGGGTGACGGTACTGATGGCGACGCACGATCTGGGACTTATCTCCAGTCGTCCGTACCGCGTGCTGTCGCTCAGCGACGGCCATCTGCATGGAGGCATTCGGGGTGAATAAGCGCGACGCAATGAACCAGATTCGCCAGTTCGGCAGTAAGTTCGATCGCCTGCGCAACGCGGCGGGCGGCAGTGGCGGCGGGCGCAATGCGCCAAAACGGCCGAAAGCGGCGCCTAACCCGGCCTCGCGTAAGAGTAACGTGTTCAACGAACAGGTGCGCTATGCCTGGCACGGCGCGTTGCAGGATCTCAAAAGCACGCCGCTGGCGACCTTCCTGACGGTGATGGTCATCGCCATTTCGTTGACCCTGCCAAGCGTCTGCTACATGGTCTACAAAAACGTCAGCAGCGCGGCGTCACAGTACTATCCATCGCCGCAGATCACCGTTTATCTGGAAAAAACGCTGGATGACGACGCCGCGGCGCGGGTGGTGGGCCAACTGCAGGCGGAGCAGGGCGTCGACAAGGTAAACTATTTGTCCCGTGACGAGGCGCTGGGTGAATTCCGTAACTGGTCAGGCTTTGGCGGCGCACTGGATATGCTGGAAGAGAACCCGCTGCCGGCGGTCGCCATCGTGGTACCGAAGCTGGATTTCCAGAGCACGGAAGCGCTGAATACCTTGCGCGAACGGGTATCGCGGATCCAGGGGGTGGATGAGGTGCGGATGGACGACAGCTGGTTTGCCCGTCTCTCCTCGCTTACCGGGCTGGTAGGCCGCGTGTCGGCGATGATCGGCGTGCTGATGGTGGCGGCGGTGTTCCTGGTGATCGGCAACAGCGTGCGTCTGAGCATCTTCGCCCGCCGCGATACCATTAACGTGCAGAAGCTAATCGGCGCCACCGACGGCTTTATCCTGCGTCCGTTCCTCTATGGTGGGGCGATGCTGGGCTTCTCCGGCGCGTTTTTATCGCTGATCCTGTCGGAGATTCTGGTGATGCGCCTCTCGTCGGCGGTGACCGAAGTGGCGAAAGTGTTCGGCACCCAGTTTGAGCTGAGCGGCCTGGGCTTCGACGAGTGCCTGTTGATGCTGATTGTCTGCTCGATGATCGGTTGGGTCGCCGCCTGGCTGGCGACAGTGCAACATTTACGTCACTTTACTCCCGATTAAAAAAAGCGTGATATAATCTTTCCCTGCTGCAATGAGTTCCTGTTCGCAGGGAAAGATACCGCAAGCTTGTTCTCCTTTTCCTGCCCTCACTTGTTCATCGTGGTGTCACATTTTGTGCGTAATTTATTCACACCGTTGCATGGAACTTGTGGATAAAATCACTGTCTGATACTAATGTGAGTGATATTCTCGTTGCTCATGAATGCTGGCATGCTTGTTGCCTGATGGGGACAAGAACGCGTCAGAAGATATCAATTGAGAGGATTTGAATGACCAAAGAAATGCAAACTTTAGCTTTAGCCCCCGTTGGTAACCTGGAATCGTACATCCGGGCCGCTAACACTTGGCCGATGCTGTCGGCTGATGAAGAGCGGGAGCTTGCTGAAAAGCTGCATTACCAGGGCGATCTGGAAGCAGCGAAAAAGCTGATTCTGTCTCACCTGCGCTTTGTTGTTCACATTGCTCGTAACTACTCGGGCTATGGCCTGCCGCAGGCGGATCTGATCCAGGAAGGCAATATCGGCCTGATGAAAGCCGTGCGTCGCTTCAACCCGGAAGTGGGTGTGCGCCTGGTCTCCTTCGCCGTGCACTGGATTAAAGCCGAAATTCACGAATACGTGCTGCGTAACTGGCGTATTGTGAAGGTCGCTACCACCAAAGCACAGCGTAAACTGTTCTTTAACCTGCGTAAAACCAAACAGCGTCTGGGTTGGTTCAACCAGGATGAAGTGGAAATGGTGGCCCGTGAGTTGGGCGTGTCGAGCAAAGACGTCCGCGAGATGGAATCCCGCATGGCGGCCCAGGACATGACCTTCGACATGTCGTCCGACGATGAGTCCGACAGCCAGCCGATGGCGCCGGTCCTGTATCTGCAGGACAAAACGTCTAACTTTGCCGACGGCATCGAAGACGACAACTGGGAAGAGCAGGCGGCGAATAAGCTGACTGACGCGATGCAGGGCCTGGACGAGCGTAGCCAGGACATCATCCGCGCCCGCTGGCTGGACGAAGACAACAAGTCCACGCTGCAGGAACTGGCCGACCGCTACGGCGTCTCCGCAGAGCGCGTGCGTCAGCTGGAAAAGAACGCCATGAAAAAACTGCGTGCCGCTATCGAAGCCTGATACGCCACGCCTGCCTGATACCTGATATCAGGCTCCCCGATAACGCCCCGCCTCAGGTTGGGGCGTTTTGTTTTTCTGCGTCCTCCCGGGGCAGGAGCATCTGCGGGCAGTGCGTCTGCAGGCAGCCGAGTAAGACGCTGAACGCCGGCGCCATCTGCTCTTCGGGCTGGCTGGCGAATCCCATCAGTAATCCTTTCTTCCGCGCCGTCGTCAGGTAGTAACGCGACAGCGGCCGCACCAGAATATGGCGCGCATTGGCCTCTCTGGCGATCGCCACATCGTCAGCCTCTGCGGGCAAATTGAGGATCAAATGCAGCCCGGCATTATCGCTGAAGTCAGACAGGGCGTACGGCATACAGTGCCGCTGGATAAGCTCAGTTAAAAAGGCGCGGCGACGGCTGTAGAGCAACCGCATACGGCGGATATGGGCCGAATAGTGGCCGGCGGTAATAAACTCCGCCAGCGCCATCTGGATCAGCGAATGGCCGCCGCGGTAAAGCTCGGCATGGGCGTGCTTCAGGTCGCTGACCAGCGGACGCGGGATCACCACGTAGCCCAGGCGCAGGCCGGGATAGAGCGTCTTGCTGAAGGTGCCGATATAGACCACCGGGGCATCGGGGACCAGCCCCTGCAGGGCGGGGATCGGCTGACCGGAAAAGCGAAATTCGCTGTCATAATCATCTTCGACGATCCAGCTGCCCTGCTGGCGAGCGAGCGCCAGCAGCCGCTGGCGGCGCTCAAGGCTCATCACCGCGCCCAGCGGATACTGGTGGGAAGGCGTGACGAAGATGAGTCTCGGCGCGTCGTCAACCGTTTCCGGCGGGCACAGGCCGTTGGCATCGACGGTCAGGGGTTCCACCCGAACGTCGTTCATTGCCAGCACGTGGCGGATCCCCCAATAGGAAGGCTCCTCCACCCATGCCAGATCGCCGTTGTCACACAGCATGCGGGTGACCAGATCGATAGCCTGGTGGATCCCCTCGGTAATAAGAATTTGATCTGCCTGACAGTGGACGCCGCGCGACACGCGCAGATAATCCACCAGCGCCTGCTGCAGTTCCGGGGTGCCACCGTTGCAGCTATAGCTGAGCCGCTCCGGTTTGGGCCGACGGCTGATACGGGCCTGGATCTTACTGAACAGCGGGTGGGGAAAGGCGTTAACGTCCGGCACGCCGGGTATAAACGCCCCCCACTGGCGCGGGCTGGCGCTGACCTGGCCGAGCAGGTGCTGGCCACGGCGTGAAAGATGTGCCGTCGGTGACGCGATACTGCTGTTTTCTTGCTGATCTTTAGCCGTCAATGAGCTCTCAGGTGCGGTTTGGGCAACGAATGTTCCACTTCCCCGACGGGAAACCACATATCCTTCCGCCAGCAATTGTTCATAAGTTGTTAATATGGTGTTTCTAGATACGCCGAGTTCACCCGCCAGATCGCGCGACGGCGGCAGGCGGCTTTGCGGCGCCAGCGAACCGTCGAGGATCGCGCGGCGCAGCGCGTTATATAAGCGTTTGTGCAGAAGAGGATCCCGCTCTTCCTGCAGACGGACCAGCACTAGGTCACCCACCAGCGAACGCAATTGGATCCCTCAGATATTCTAAATTGGTACTCGATTATAGGGCCAACTCCTGTGTAAATAAACGACATCGTTTCTAATTTGTTGCGATAACGTGACATACACGACAGGAGATTCGCAGGTGAAAAGCTCAGAACTGAATCAACGTCGCCAGCAGGCGACGCCGCGCGGCGTAGGCGTAATGTGTAACTACTTTGTCGAGAAGGCGGAAAACGCCACGCTGTGGGATATCGAAGGCAATGAGGTGATCGATTTCGCCGCCGGGATCGCCGTGTTAAATACCGGTCACCGCCATCCGAAAGTGGTCGCCGCAGTCGCCGATCAGCTGCAGGCGTTCACCCACACCGCCTATCAGATTGTGCCGTACGAAAGCTATGTTTCGCTGGCGGAGCGTATCAACGATCTGGCGCCAATTGACGGGCCAGCAAAAACGGCCTTCTTCACTACCGGCGCGGAAGCGGTCGAGAACGCGGTGAAAATTGCCCGCGCTTATACCGGCCGCCCGGGGCTGATTACTTTCGGCGGCGGCTTCCACGGCCGTACTTTTATGACCATGGCCCTCACCGGTAAGGTTGCTCCTTACAAAATCGGCTTCGGGCCGTTCCCGGGATCGGTCTATCACGGCGTTTATCCCAATGAGGCGCACGGCGTGACCACCGCGGATGCGCTGAAAAGCCTGGAGCGCATTTTCAAAGCGGATATTGCGCCGGACCAGGTAGCGGCCATCATCCTCGAGCCGATCCAGGGGGAAGGCGGCTTTAACGTCGCGCCGGCCGATTTTATGCAGGCGCTGCGCGACCTGTGCGATACCCACGGCATTCTGCTGATCGCTGATGAAGTGCAGACCGGTTTCGCCCGCACCGGCAAGCTGTTCGCTATGCAGCACTATGAGGTGAAACCGGATCTGATGACGATGGCGAAAAGCCTCGCCGGCGGCTTCCCGCTGTCGGGCGTTGTCGGTCGCGCTGAGGTGATGGATGCGCCAGCGCCTGGCGGGCTGGGCGGAACCTATGCCGGTAACCCGCTGGCGGTGGCCGCGGCACACGCGGTGCTGGATGTCATTGCCGAAGAGCAGCTGTGTCAGCGCGCTGATCAGTTGGGTAGCCATCTGCAGGAAGTGCTCAACCAGGCGCGCGCCACCTGCCCGGCGATCGTTGATGTCCGTGGCCGGGGGTCGATGGTGGCGGTGGAATTTAACGATCCGCAAACTGGCGAGCCGTCGCCGGAGTTCACCCGCCAGGTGCAGCAGAAAGCGCAGGAAAACGGCCTGCTGCTGTTGAGCTGTGGCGTCTACGGCAACGTGATCCGCTTCCTGTATCCGTTGACTATCCCCGACGCCCAGTTCTCGAAAGCGCTGGATATTCTGGCGCGCATCCTGAAGAGCTAACGTCTCCCCGGCGGGCTGCGGCGGCACGGAAGCCGAACAGAAACAGGACGCCGCAGCCGGCTGTTCATGCTCAGCGTGAGTGGTTTATCACCCTGATATCACCTTTTTTCCGGCGGTAAAAACTGTCGGAGTAAAACGGAAAGTATTATGTCTGAAAACTCCACCTTTTCTCCCGTCCTCACCGGCCGGGAACGTACGGCTGTCCCTACAAAATCTCTGAGCTTCGTCGAAGGCGTATCGATGATTGTCGGTACCAATATCGGCGCGGGTGTCCTCTCTATCGCCTATGCGTCGAGCAAAGCGGGCTTCTTACCGCTGCTGTTCTGGCTGGTGCTGGTGGGCAGCCTGACGACGGTGACCATGCTCTATGTCGCGGAATCCACGCTCCGCACCCGGAAACATCTGCAGCTCAGCGGTTTATCGAAGCGCTACGTCGGCGGCTTTGGCGCGCTGATGATGTTCCTCTCCGTTTGCGTCAACAGCGTCGGCGCATTGACGGCTTATATGACCGGCAGCGGCAAGCTGCTGCACTCGTTGTTTGGCATCTCGCCGGCGCTGGGCAGCGTGTTGTTTTTCGTCCCGGCGGCAGGGGTGCTCTACCTGGGCCTGAAGGCGATCGGCCGCGGCGAGAAATTTATCAGCATCGGCATGGTGGTGATGATCTCGGTGCTGGTGATTGCCACGCTGTTGAAAGAGACCACCCGCGTCGGCTATCTGCTCGATGGCAACTGGCTGTATATGGTTCCGGTCTTCAACGTTGTGGCATTCTGCTTCTCGGCACAGTATATCGTGCCGGAGATGGCGCGGGGCTTCGCCGACAAACCGGAAAAATTGCCCAGGGCCATTATGGTCGGTATGGCTTTGACCTTTGCCCTGCTGGCGCTGGTGCCGCTGTCGGTGATCTCGCTTAATGGCCTGGACAATATCTCGGATGTGGCCACCATCTCCTGGGGCCGCGCGCTTGGCGAATGGGCGTTCTTCTCAGCCAACCTGTTTGCGCTGTGCGCCATGCTGACCTCTTACTGGGGGCTGGGCGGTAGCTTCCTGACCAACATTTTCGATCAGTTCCGCCTGGGGAATGATGAGCAACCCGTCCGGCGCTTGATGGTGCTGCTGGTGGTGGCGATCCCGCCGTTCGTGCTGGCCTATAGCGGCATGGTTTCTTTCGTCAACGCGCTCTATTTTGCCGGGGTGTTCAGCGGCGTCATTTTATCGATTATGCCGATCCTGATGCTGAAGGGCGCCCGCCAGCGTGGCGACCTGACCCCTGGCTGGACCTGTCCGACCTGGATGACCCATCCGCTTATCCAATGCTTCATTGTGTTGTTGTATCTTTGCAGCGCCGTCTATGCGATAGCGTCCGCGGTAGGCTACCTGCCCGCTGGCTGGTAATCAGGCCCTGTTTTGCACCGCGTCCGGTTCATGCTGGCGCGGTTTTTTTATTTGTCACTTATCTGTTACATAGCCCGCAATTTAGTCGTTTCAAATTCCTCAGAATGACGGTATGTTTAGCATAGTGTGCTGCAAAAGCGCGAGCAGCCCCCGGTGGATTAGCTATCATATGCTTTTCCTATCGATATAAACAAAATAATGCGCTAACAAACAACATCACAACAAATGCAAAAACCATAATAATGGGGAGCCTCAGGATGAATATAAAGGGTAAAGCGTTACTGGCAGGATGTATTGCCTTAGTTATGAGCAGCGCGGCGCTGGCGGAAGATATCAAAATCGCGGTCGTCGGGGCGATGTCCGGCCCGGTGGCTCAGTACGGCGACCAGGAATTTACCGGCGCCGAGCAGGCGGTAGCAGATATCAACGCCAAGGGCGGCATCAAGGGCAATAAGCTGCAGATCGTCAAATATGATGACGCTTGCGACCCGAAACAGGCGGTAGCGGTCGCCAACAAAGTGGTCAACGACGGCATCAAATACGTCATCGGCCACCTGTGCTCCTCTTCCACTCAACCGGCGTCTGACATCTATGAAGACGAAGGCATTCTGATGATCACGCCGGCAGCGACCGCCCCGGAGCTGACCGCGCGCGGCTATAAGCTGATCCTGCGCACCACCGGTCTGGACTCCGACCAGGGACCCACCGCAGCGAAATACATTCTCGACAAAGTGAAGCCGCAGCGTATCGCTGTGGTACATGACAAACAGCAGTACGGTGAAGGTTTGGCCCGTGCGGTGCAGGATGGCCTGAAAAAAGGCGGGGCGAACGTGGTCTTCTTCGACGGCATCACCGCCGGTGAGAAAGATTTCTCCACCCTGGTGGCGCGCCTGAAGAAAGAGAATATCGATTTCGTTTACTACGGCGGTTATCACCCGGAAATGGGCCAGATCCTGCGTCAGGCCCGTGCCGCCGGTTTGAAAACCCAGTTTATGGGCCCGGAAGGGGTAGCGAACGTCTCCCTGTCTAACATCGCCGGCGAGTCGGCGGAAGGTCTGCTGGTGACCAAGCCGAAGAACTACGACCAGGTGCCGGCGAACAAACCGATCGTGGATGCGATCAAGGCGAAGAAACAGGATCCGAGCGGCGCCTTCGTCTGGACCACCTACGCGGCGCTGCAGTCGCTGCAGGCGGGCCTGAACCAGTCTGACGATCCGGCGGAAATCGCTAAATACCTGAAAGGCGCGACCGTGGACACTGTGATGGGCCCGCTGTCGTGGGATCAGAAAGGCGACCTGAAAGGGTTTGAATTCGGTATCTTTACCTGGCATGCGAATGGTACGGCGACCGACGCCAAATAATTTAACCGGCGCCTTTCACGCTGCAAATACGTTGTCTGCGGCCCTCAACCCCGGTCACTTACTGATGTAAGCTCCCGGGGATTTCGGGTCTTGACGCCTTTTTGCAACGCGAAATGCTGGGTTAAATGGGTGGGGCGCCTTTCACGCTGCAAATGCGTTGTCTGCGGCCCTCAACCCCGGTCACTGACTGATGTAAGCTCTCGGGGATGTCGGGTCTTGACGCCTTTTTGCAACGCGAAATGCTGGGTTAAATGAGTGGGGGCCTTTCACGCCGCAGCTTTATTGGCCGGATAAATGCTATCCGGCCTTCTCTTACCAGCCACCGCCACCACCACCACCGGAACCGCCGCCTGACGATCCGCCGCCGGAAGAGCCGGAACCGCTATAGCCCGACCCTGAAGAGCCACCTTCTGAACGCTGCACCGGCTTCTCGCTAGCGGCGGAATGACAGCGCTGGTAGAAATGATGCATGTCCTGCCAGTCCGTCTGCTGTAACACTTCCGACATCGCGCCGGTGCTGCTTAAGTATCGGGCAAAAGTGTTCGCCAGGGTCTTTCCTACACCGAGCGCCAGAGCGACCGGCAGCAGGCTTTCAAAGTGCGCGACCATCTGGTCAGGTGGATAAAGTGTCTGATAACGCTTCTCTTCGGCCGTTTTAATATACCGTTTCAACCCTTTGGCGACGGCCAGATCGTTTAACCCCTTCTGCGTATAGCGTGGTGTTTTCCAGGCGACGAGCGCACACAGCGCGATGGCGGTTAACAAGGCGCCCAGGTACCCGGCAGGAAGTTGGGTGATGGGTAACATGCCGAGCAGGAAAACGCCTCCCGCCACGGTGGCGAAAGGGCTAAATACCAGCGCCATCAGGATCATAACTGGTCCCAAACTACGCAATGTTTTCATCGGGTTGCGTAAAAACTTCAGGCACAAGTACGTCATCACACCGCCGACCGATACAAACAGCAGACTGGGAACGGTGAGCGCCGCTGCCGCCGGGCTAAATCCGATGCCGCAAACGATCGGAACCAGCAGAGCAATATAAATACAATGACGCAGCGGTTTACCCCATGTCCGGCACAGCTGCGGTTTCTGCTCTTCACAACATTTTTCCAGCCACCGGCGCGCGTTTTGCATCAACGTTTGATGGGGCGTACTGAGATTGATGTTCTTACGTTTCGCGCTGAAAAGCAGGCTCATCAGCTGCTTCTCTATGGGATTCAGCGGTTTATGCTTTTCGTCTGGCTGGCGGGAAAGCCACTGCTCATCAACAGGGGATGAGGACCATGCGCCTTTGGTTTGGCTTTTTTTCCTCGTCAATGTGATGGCTCGTTTGGCTACCAGCCCCAGTAAATCGCTACTGAATGCCACATCGTCATACTTACGTTGCGTAATAAAGCGCAGATAGCCTGGCGACATCGCGGCGGGCAGCGAAAATTGCGGCGTCACCGGCGGCATTTTTAAACCCGTCGCCGTGACGTTTTTGCGCCACCACAGCCAGTAGTAGCCAACAAGCAGTAGCAGGGGAAGCCAGATAACGCTGGTGGCCAGCGTCGGCACCAGTAAATGAACCAACGGCCAAACCGCTTCGGGGGCGGCGGCATTTGCCAGAATGGCGCGGGGCCAGGTATAGACCACGGTCAGCCCTTCGCCGGCGGCAAGGGGGCGCGACGTTTGTATGCTGCCATCAGGCAGGATGGTCGCATGGTGATCTTTCGCCCCCTGACGACCGGTGTAAACATCAATGGTGCGCAACCTTGCATCTCTGCCATCCGCATTCAACTGCCCGGCGGCGTCAGGCAGTGCAAGCTGGAAACGGGCTTTCCCGATTGGCCAGCTCCAGTCGTTGCCTGTCACGTTCCAGTAAAGCTCATCCCAGTCGGTGAAGCGGCTGAAATGGTGGCTAACCTGATAGCGAATTTCATAGTTATAAATACCTGGCTTCAGGGTGTGATCGGCGCTGCCAATGCGCACGGTCAGCGTTTTTGTCGTGCGATCGAGGCTGTAGGGTTCCGGGAGTCTATTGCGCGAGACCGATTTGATGGCGTAATTAACGCTAAAAATTTTGCCGTCCTGACGGTGCCAGTTGAGAGGCAACGTGCGGAAAATCCCCCGACGGATCTCCTTTCCCAGGGCCAGCACGGTGATATTTTCCCGCATCTCCATGCTGCCATTTGGCTGAAAACGCGCCAGGGAATCGAAAAAGAGAATATGTTCATACGCGGGGACCCGGCGGGCATTAGCCGGGGGTGGCGACGCCTCGGTGATAGCTTTATCGTCGCTGACGGCTAAGCCAGAGATGCTCAACAGCAGCAGCAACAGGCCAATACTGCGCAGTATCCGCATGGACCAGGTGGACATGGGTCACTCCATCCGTGGCAATTTGGCTTCTTCAGGGGACTCCAGTTCAAAGAAAAGTTCCGCCCTGAAGCTAAACAGGCGGGCCAGCAGCAGGCTGGGAAAAGACTCCACCAGAATATTAAACTCGCGGACCGTGGCGTTGAAGTAACGGCGGGCCATCTGCAGCTGTTCTTCTATTTCGCTAAGGGATTGCTGCAGCGAGAGGAAGTTTTCGCTGGCTTTGAGTTCCGGATAGGCTTCCGCCAGGGCGAATATACGGCTCAACGTTCCGGCATATTGCTGCTCGCTGTCGGCCACCTGTCGGGGATTGCCGATCAGGACGCTGCGCTGGCGGCCGATCTCTTCCAGCAGCTCTTTTTCGTGCTGCGCATAGCGTTTGACCAGACTGAACAGGTTGGGCGCCAGATCGTGACGGCGCTTGAGCTGGACGGCAATACCGCTCCAGGCTTCATCTTTGAAACGGCGTAGAGAGATAAAACGGTTATAAGTGAAGATCGCCCAGATAAGGATCACGGCGACAATAGCCAGCCCGATAGACATTTCCATATGTTTGTTCCATGTTGACTGCTGATGATCGCGTTGCGCTGAATACTTTCTGCGCAATTTTACGCGTCAGCGAATCTTACCTCACGTGAAGCGCAGGGGAAACGTGCACTCGCGCGTTAAATTCTGAAATATCATGCGGGCCTTTGCCCTGGTGAATATCTGACAGGCCAATCCGCAGCTTCGCGTTCGGGGCACCATGGCATTATCGTCGCAGTATGAAATAAACAAGCCCAGCCGTTTACCCGCGGCTGGGCTTTATTCCGTTGCCGGGAGGCAACAAACAAGCGCTGTGTTACCCGACGAACGCTTTTCTTAATGCTTTTCCCAACCGGTCTGCTGGGCGCTAAAGCCGAGTGCCTGCATAAATGCGGCCATCACACCGCGGTCTTCCACCCCGTGGTCGGCGACGCGCCAGCTATTGATGGCCGGGTTATCTCGCAACGTCTCTTCCACTAAGTATTGCCCGACGCCGCGGCGGCGGGTCACTTCACGCACGCACAGATCGCTGAGCTCGGCTTCGACGCCGCGCAGGGTGACGCGCACAGCGCCCAGCAGGCGCTCGTTAAAGCGGGCGGCGTAGAGACGATGATTCTCGTCCAGGGTTAACGTCGACAGATCCTGCGACGGCCAGATTTTCCCCAGGTCGATGCGATCCTGATCGGTGAAGTGCTGTAAACGGATAATGGTCAGTTTCATGGGCGGCAAATCCAGTGCAAAACAGAGGCGCCAGTGTACCCAAAATTGCTGTCTGGCGGAGCGCTGTTTTTTGCGCGTACATCAGGGGATTCGTTTTCCGGATGTAGTCAGGGTAGCGCAATCCGTCATGGATCGAAAAATAAGCAGAATTTTAACCTAATGTGCAGCGTTTTATTCCGCCTTATGTATCGTTATTTTATGCTGCAGGATGGACTTTTTTTTGTTTATCTTCACCAAAATACAGAATATTATCTTTGCTTAATCGACTGAAAAATAGAGATTTTAATCTGTTTTTTAGTGAAAAGCTGCGCTAAACCATTAAACTCAATGGTAAAAATGGCGTTGTTTAATAAAAGCACAGAATGCTTTTTAACCATAAAAATACAAAACATTTACACCACATCACGAACGGGGTTCTGCAGCATGAAAAGGAACGCGAAAACCATCGTCGCGGGCATTGTCGCATTAGCGATGTCGCACGCGGCGATGGCCAAGGATATTAAGGTCGCCGTCGTCGGCGCGATGTCGGGTCCGGTGGCCCAGTGGGGCGACATGGAGTTCAATGGCGCGCGTCAGGCGATTAAAGACATCAACGCCAGCGGCGGCATTAAGGGTGACAAGCTGGTGGCCGTCGAATATGACGACGCCTGCGATCCGAAGCAAGCGGTCGCGGTGGCCAACAAAATCGTCAACGACGGCATTCAGTACGTTATCGGCCACCTGTGCTCCTCTTCCACTCAGCCGGCTTCCGACATCTATGAGGATGAAGGCATCCTGATGATCTCCCCGGGAGCGACCAACCCGGAGCTGACCCAGCGCGGCTATCAGTACATCATGCGTACCGCCGGCCTCGACTCCTCGCAAGGGCCGACCGCGGCGAAATATATCGTCGAGAAAGTGAAACCGCAGCGTATCGCCATCATTCATGACAAGCAGCAGTACGGCGAAGGGCTGGCGCGTTCGGTGCAGGACAACCTGAAAAAAGCCGGGGCCAACATCGTCTTCTTCGACGGCATCACCGCGGGGGAAAAAGATTTCTCCGCCCTGCTGGCGCGCCTGAAGAAAGAGAACATCGACTTCGTCTACTACGGCGGCTACTACCCGGAAATGGGCCAGATGCTGCGCCAGGCGCGCTCCGTTGGGCTGAAAACCGTGTTTATGGGGCCGGAAGGGGTCGGCAACGCCTCGCTGTCCAATATCGCGGGCGCCGCGGCGGAAGGGATGCTGGTGACGATGCCAAAACGCTACGATCAGGATCCTGCCAACAGCGCCATCGTCAACGCGCTGAAAGCGGAGAAGAAAGATCCGAGCGGGCCGTACGTCTGGATCACCTATGCCGCCGTTCAGTCGCTGGCGCAGGCGATGGACAGAACTGGCAGCCAGCAGCCGCTGGATTTAATCAAAGATTTGAAAGCGCACGGGGCGAAAACCGTGATTGGGCCGCTGACCTGGGATGAAAAAGGCGATCTGAAGGGATTTGAGTTTGGTGTCTTCCAGTGGCACGCCGACGGCTCTTCGAGCGCGGCGAAATAAGCGCTAAAGACGAGTTATCCCTCCGCCCGCGAGCCGCGGGCGGTTTGAAAAAGGTTACCTTATGTCCGAGCAGTTTCTCTATTTTCTGCAGCAGATGTTTAACGGCGTCACGCTGGGCAGTACCTACGCGCTGATCGCCATCGGCTATACGATGGTGTACGGCATTATCGGCATGATCAACTTCGCCCACGGCGAGGTCTACATGATTGGCAGCTATGTCTCTTTCATGATCATCGCCGCGCTGATGATGATGGGCATCGACACCAGCTGGCTGCTGGTCGCCGCCGGATTCGTGGGCGCCATTGTGATTGCCAGCGCCTACGGCTGGAGTATCGAGCGCGTGGCCTATCGGCCGGTGCGTAACTCTAAGCGTCTGATTGCGCTGATCTCCGCTATCGGGATGTCTATCTTCCTGCAGAACTATGTCAGCCTGACTCAGGGGTCGCGCGACGTGGCGCTGCCGAGCCTGTTTAACGGCCAGTGGGTCGTCGGCCACAGCGACAGTTTCTCCGCGACGATCACCACCATGCAACTGGTGATCTGGGTGGTGACCTTTATCGCCATGCTGGCCCTGACGCTGTTTATTCGCTACTCGCGGATGGGGCGCGCCTGCCGCGCCTGCGCCGAAGACCTGAAAATGGCGAGCCTGCTCGGCATTAACACCGACCGCGTCATTGCCCTGACTTTTGTCATTGGCGCAGCGATGGCGGCGGTGGCGGGCGTGCTGCTCGGTCAGTTCTACGGCGTGATTAACCCCTACATCGGCTTTATGGCCGGGATGAAGGCCTTCACCGCCGCCGTGCTTGGCGGTATCGGCAGTATCCCTGGCGCGATGATCGGCGGCCTGATCCTGGGTATTGCCGAGGCGCTCTCTTCTGCCTATCTCAGCACCGAATATAAGGACGTCGTTTCCTTCGCGCTGCTGATTCTGGTGCTGTTAGTGATGCCGACCGGCATTCTGGGCCGCCCGGAGGTAGAAAAAGTATGAAACCGATGCAAATTGCAATGGCGCTGCTGTCTGCCGTGATGTTCTTCATTCTGGCGGGCGTCTTTATGGGCGTGCAGCTGGAGCTGGACGGCACCAAACTGGTGGTCGATACCGCCGCCGATATTCGCTGGCAGTGGATCTTTATTGGCACCGCGGTGGTCTTTTTCTTCCAGTTGCTGCGGCCGCTGTTCCAGAAAGCGGTTAAGAACGTCTCCGGGCCGAAGTTTATTATGCCGGCGATTGACGGCTCGACGGTGAAGCAGAAGCTGTTCCTGATAGCCCTGCTGGTGATTGCCGTGGCATGGCCGTTTATGGTGTCGCGCGGCACGGTGGATATCGCCACGCTGACGATGATCTATATCATCCTCGGCCTCGGGCTGAACGTGGTGGTCGGCCTTTCCGGCTTGCTGGTGCTGGGCTACGGTGGGTTCTACGCCATCGGCGCGTATACCTTCGCGCTGCTGAACCACTATTACGGTCTCGGCTTCTGGACCTGTCTGCCGCTGGCTGGCCTGGTCTCCGCGGCGGCCGGCTTCCTGCTGGGCTTCCCGGTGCTGCGTCTGCGCGGCGACTACCTGGCGATTGTGACCTTAGGCTTCGGTGAAATTGTGCGTATTCTGCTGCTCAACAATACCGAGATCACTGGCGGGCCGAACGGCATCAGCCAGATCCCGAAACCGACTTTCTTCGGCCTTGAATTTAGCCGTACCGCCCGCGAAGGCGGCTGGGATACCTTCAGCAATTTCTTCGGCGTCAAATACGATCCCTCCGACCGGGTGATTTTCCTCTACCTGGTGGCGCTGCTGCTGGTCGTGCTCAGCCTGTTCGTCATCAACCGCCTGCTGCGAATGCCGCTGGGGCGGGCGTGGGAAGCGCTGCGTGAAGATGAGATCGCCTGTCGTTCGCTGGGCCTGAGCCCGACGCGCATCAAGCTGACCGCCTTTACCATCAGCGCCGCGTTTGCTGGCTTCGCCGGGACGCTGTTCGCTGCGCGCCAGGGCTTCGTCAGCCCGGAATCCTTCACCTTCGCCGAGTCGGCCTTCGTGCTGGCGATCGTGGTGCTGGGCGGGATGGGCTCGCAGTTCGCGGTGATCCTCGCGGCTATTCTGCTGGTGGTGTCGCGCGAGCTGATGCGTGACTTCAACGAATACAGCATGTTAATGCTCGGCGGCCTGATGGTGCTGATGATGATCTGGCGCCCGCAGGGGCTGCTGCCAATGACGCGCGTGCAGTTGAAGCTGAAGAACGGTCAGGCGAAAGGAGAGCAGGCATGAGTCAGCCATTATTATCCGTCAGCGGCCTGATGATGCGTTTCGGCGGTCTGCTGGCCGTCAACAATGTGTCGCTGGAGCTCAGAGAGCGCGAGATTGTCTCGCTGATCGGCCCCAACGGCGCCGGGAAGACCACCGTCTTTAACTGCCTGACCGGTTTTTACAAGCCCACTGGCGGCACCATTATGCTGCGCGACCAGCACCTGGAAGGGCTGCCGGGTCAGCAGATTGCGCGGATGGGCGTGGTGCGGACCTTCCAGCACGTGCGTCTGTTCCGCGAAATGACGGTGATTGAAAACCTGCTGGTGGCGCAGCATCAGCAGCTGAAAACCGGGCTCTTCTCCGGCCTGCTGAAAACGCCGGCCTTCCGTCGGGCGCAGAGCGAAGCGCTGGACAGGGCCGCCACCTGGCTGGAGCGTATCGGCCTGCTGGAGCACGCCAACCGTCAGGCCAGCAACCTGGCCTACGGCGACCAGCGCCGGCTGGAAATTGCCCGCTGCATGGTGACCCAGCCGGAAATTCTGATGCTCGATGAACCGGCGGCGGGGCTGAACCCGAAAGAGACCAAAGAGCTGGACGAGCTTATCGCCGAGCTGCGTAACCATCACAACACCACCATCCTGCTTATCGAACACGATATGAAGCTGGTGATGGGCATTTCCGATCGCATCTACGTCGTGAACCAGGGGACACCGCTGGCCAACGGGACGCCGGAAGAGATTCGTAATAACCCGGACGTGATCCGCGCATACCTTGGTGAGGCATAAGATGGAAAACGCGATGTTAACTTTTGACAACGTCAGCGCCCACTACGGCAAGATTCAGGCGCTGCACAACGTCAGCCTGCAAATCAAGCAGGGCGAGATCGTGACGCTTATCGGCGCCAACGGCGCGGGGAAAACCACGTTGCTCGGTACGCTGTGCGGCGACCCGCGTGCGTCAAGCGGACGCATTGTCTTTGACGGTAAGGATATTACCGACTGGCAGACGGCGAAAATCATGCGTGAAGCGGTGGCGATCGTCCCGGAAGGGCGGCGCGTCTTTTCACGCATGACGGTGGAAGAGAACCTGGCGATGGGCGGTTTCTTTGCCGACCGCGATCAGTTCCAGACCCGTATCAAATGGGTGTATGAATTGTTCCCACGTCTGCTCGAACGCCGCATCCAGCGCGCCGGGACCATGTCCGGCGGCGAGCAGCAGATGCTGGCGATCGGTCGCGCCCTGATGAGCCAGCCGCGCCTGCTGCTGCTGGATGAACCGTCGCTGGGGCTGGCGCCGATCATCATTCAGCAGATTTTCGACACCATCGAGCAGCTGCGCGAGCAGGGAATGACTATCTTCCTGGTTGAGCAGAACGCCAACCAGGCGCTGAAGCTGGCCGACCGCGGCTACGTGCTGGAGAACGGCCACGTGGTGCTGGAGGATACCGGCGACGCGCTGCTGGCCAACGAGGCGGTGCGCAGCGCCTATCTCGGCGGTTAGTTCATCGCAACCCGGCGGCGCTTCGCTTGGCCGGGCTACCCAAGCCGTTGTAGCCCGGGCGAGGCGCTTGCGCCGACCCCGGGAGCCAATCGCACGAATATTATCCGTGTCTCAGCTCCCACTTTACCTCCCCCGTCCTTTCATCGGCTTGTCATCTCTCTGACCCGTTACTATCTTTTTTTTGTAATAAAAGAGTTATTTTTCTGTAATTCGAACATGTCATGTTACCCCGCGAGCATAAAACGCGTGAAATCGCGCATCCGGCACAACAAGAGAGATAACCGATGATATCGTTACGACATACAGCTTTAGGACTGGCGCTGAGCCTGGCTTTTGCCGGTCAGGCCCTGGCGGTTACCACCATCCCATTCTGGCACTCAATGGAAGGCGAGCTGGGTAAAGAAGTGGATTCTCTGGCGCAACGCTTTAACGCGGCCAATCCTGATTACAAAATCGTTCCGGTATACAAAGGCAACTATGAACAGAGCCTGAGTGCCGGTATCGCCGCTTTCCGTACCGGCAACGCCCCGGCGATCCTGCAGGTGTATGAAGTCGGCACCGCGACCATGATGGCGTCAAAAGCCATTAAGCCGGTGTACCAGGTGTTTAGCGAGGCAGGCATCAAGTTTGATGAATCGCAGTTCGTGCCGACGGTGGCCGGGTATTACACCGATTCAAAAACCGGCCATTTACTCTCCCAGCCGTTTAACAGTTCTACCCCGGTGCTGTACTACAACAAAGACGCCTTCAAAAAAGCCGGTTTAGATCCGGAGCAGCCGCCGAAGACCTGGCAGGATCTGGCGGCCTACACCGCGAAGCTGAAAGCCGCCGGGATGAAGTGCGGGTACGCCAGCGGCTGGCAGGGCTGGATCCAGATTGAAAACTTCAGCGCCTGGCACGGTCTGCCGGTGGCCACGAAGAATAACGGCTTCGACGGTACCGACGCGGTTCTGGAGTTCAACAAGCCGGAGCAGGTGAAGCATATCGCTCTGCTCGAAGAGATGAATAAGAAGGGCGATTTCAGCTACTTCGGGCGCAAAGACGAGTCCACCGAGAAGTTCTATAACGGTGACTGCGGGATTACTACCGCGTCATCCGGCTCGCTGGCTGATATTCGTCAGTACGCCAAATTCAACTACGGCGTCGGCATGATGCCATACGATGCCGACGTGAAAGGCGCGCCGCAGAATGCCATCATCGGCGGGGCCAGCCTGTGGGTGATGCAGGGTAAAGACAAAGAGACTTACACCGGCGTGGCGAAGTTCCTCGACTTCCTGACCAAACCGGAAATCGCCGCCGAATGGCACCAGAAAACCGGCTATCTGCCGATCACCACTGCGGCCTACGATCTGACGCGCCAGCAGGGCTTCTATGATAAGAACCCGGGCGCCGATATCGCCACCCGCCAGATGCTGAACAAGCCGCCGTTGCCGTTCACCAAAGGCCTGCGCCTGGGCAACATGCCGCAAATCCGCACTATCGTCGATGAAGAGCTGGAGAGCGTGTGGACCGGCAAGAAAACCCCGCAACAGGCGCTGGATTCCGCCGTTCAGCGTGGGAATCAGCTGCTGCGCCGCTTCGAGCAAGCGACCAAATCGTAATCTGTAACTTGCCCGGTGGCGCTGCGCTTACCGGGCCTACGATGTGCCCTATGTAGGCCGGGTAAGGCGTAGCCGCCACCCGGCATTGTTCAGGAACCCAATCTCAATGTCATCAACCCGTCCGGTATTCCGCTCGCGTTGGCTGCCCTATGTGCTGGTCGCGCCGCAGCTGATTATCACGCTGATTTTCTTTATCTGGCCCGCGGGCGAAGCGCTGTGGTACTCGCTGCAGAGTGTCGATCCGTTTGGCCTTTCCAGCCAGTTTGTCGGCCTGGATAACTTCGTCACCCTGTTCCACGACCCGTACTATTTGGACTCGTTCTGGACGACCATAAAATTCAGCACCCTGGTAACCGTCAGCGGCCTGCTTATTTCGCTGTTTTTTGCCGCGCTGGTCGACTACGTGGTGCGCGGCAGCCGCTTCTATCAGACGTTGATGCTGCTGCCGTATGCTGTGGCCCCCGCCGTCGCGGCAGTGCTGTGGATCTTCCTCTTCAACCCCGGGCGCGGGCTGATCACCCATTTCCTCGGCGAGCTGGGCTACGACTGGAACCACGCGCAGAACAGCGGCCAGGCGATGTTCCTGGTGGTCTTCGCCTCGGTATGGAAGCAGATAAGCTACAACTTCCTGTTCTTCTTCGCCGCGCTGCAGTCGATCCCGCGTTCGCTGGTTGAGGCCGCCGCCATCGACGGCGCCGGGCCGATTCGTCGCTTCTTTAAGCTGGCGCTGCCATTGATTGCGCCGGTGAGCTTCTTCCTGCTGGTGGTCAACCTGGTTTACGCCTTCTTCGACACCTTCCCGGTGATCGATGCCGCCACCGCCGGCGGCCCGGTGCAGGCCACCACCACCTTGATCTACAAAATCTATCGCGAAGGTTTTGCCGGGCTCGATCTTTCCGCTTCCGCCGCGCAGTCGGTGGTGCTGATGTTCCTCGTCATTATCCTGACGGTGGTGCAGTTCCGTTACGTTGAAAGTAAGGTGCGTTACCAATGATTGAGAACCGTCGCGGGCTGACGATTTTCAGCCACACCATGCTCATTCTGGGTATTGCCGTCATTTTATTTCCGCTGTACGTCGCCTTCGTGGCGGCGACGCTGGATAACCAATCGGTGTTCGAAACGCCGATGACCCTGATCCCCGGCGGCCATCTGCTGGAGAACATGAAGACCATCTGGGTGAACGGCGTCGGCGTCAACAGCGCGCCGTTCTGGCTGATGATGCTCAACAGTTTCATCATGGCGTTTGGCATTACGCTGGGCAAAATCGTGGTGTCGATGCTTTCGGCTTTCGCCATCGTCTGGTTCCGCTTTCCGCTGCGTAACCTGTTCTTCTGGATGATCTTTATCACCCTGATGCTGCCGGTCGAGGTGCGTATTTTCCCGACGGTGGAGGTCATCGCTAACCTCAAAATGCTCGACAGCTACGCCGGCTTAACGCTGCCGTTGATGGCTTCGGCCACCGCCACCTTCCTGTTCCGCCAGTTCTTTATGACCCTGCCGGACGAACTGATTGAAGCGGCGCGCATCGATGGCGCTTCGCCGATGCGTTTCTTTCGCGACATCGTGCTGCCGCTGTCGAAAACCAATCTTGCGGCGCTGTTCGTCATCACCTTTATCTACGGCTGGAACCAGTATCTGTGGCCGTTGCTGATTATTCAGGATGTGAATCTTGGCACCGCCGTCGCCGGTATCAAAGGCATGATCGCCACCGGCGAAGGCACCACCCAGTGGAATCAGGTGATGGCGGCGATGCTGCTCACTCTGATCCCGCCGGTTGTCATCGTTTTAGCCATGCAGCGCGCGTTTGTGCGTGGCCTGGTCGATAGTGAGAAATAAAATGGCTGGTTTAAAACTACAGGCAGTAAGCAAAAGCTGGGATGGCAAAACCCAGGTGATTCAACCGCTGACGCTGGACGTGGCGGACGGGGAATTTATCGTCATGGTCGGCCCGTCGGGCTGCGGGAAATCAACGCTGCTGCGGATGGTCGCCGGGCTTGAACGAGTGACCAGCGGCGATATCTGGATCGATCGCAAACGGGTGACTGAGATGGAACCGAAGGATCGCGGCATCGCGATGGTGTTCCAGAACTATGCGCTATATCCGCATATGAGCGTGGAAGAGAACATGGCGTGGGGGCTGAAGATCCGCGGCATGGGGAAGGGACTGATCGCCGAGCGCGTGCAGGAAGCGGCGCGTATTCTGGAGCTGGACGGCCTGCTTAAGCGCCGCCCGCGTGAGCTCTCCGGCGGCCAGCGCCAGCGCGTGGCGATGGGCCGCGCCATTGTGCGTGACCCGGCGGTATTCCTGTTCGACGAACCGCTGTCAAACCTCGATGCCAAACTGCGCGTGCAGATGCGTCTTGAGCTGCAGCAGCTACATCGGCGCCTGAAAACCACTTCGCTGTATGTCACCCACGATCAGGTGGAGGCGATGACCCTCGCCCAGCGGGTGATGGTGATGAATAAAGGTATTGCCGAGCAGATCGGCACCCCGGTGGAAGTGTATGAAAAGCCCGCCAGCCGCTTTGTGGCGAGCTTTATCGGCAGCCCTGCCATGAACCTGCTGGAAGGGCGGGTCAGCGATGACGGCGGCCGCTTCGAGCTGGCCGGTGGCATGGCGTTGCCGATGAATCACGAGCATCGGCGCTACGCCGGGCGTAAAATGACGCTCGGTATCCGCCCGGAGCACTTTATTTTAAGTTCGCAGGCGCAAGGTGGCATTCCGCTGCTGATGGATACCCTGGAAATCTTAGGTGCCGATAACCTCGCCCACGGGCGCTGGGGCGAGCAGAAGCTGGTGGTCAGAC
This sequence comes from Klebsiella sp. K-Nf6, assembly GCF_002806655.1. Classification (NCBI taxonomy): domain Bacteria; kingdom Pseudomonadati; phylum Pseudomonadota; class Gammaproteobacteria; order Enterobacterales; family Enterobacteriaceae; genus Klebsiella; species Klebsiella sp. K-Nf6. The sequence continues at coordinate 294,804 of NZ_PIBN01000003.1, forward strand.
TGCCGCATCAGCAGCGCCCGGCGGGCGGCAGCACGCTATGGCTGCATCTGCCCCTGGAACATCTGCACCTCTTTGATGGTGAAACAGGACAACGCGCATGAGTAACTGGCCTTATCCCCGCATCGTCGCCCATCGCGGCGGCGGTAAACTGGCGCCGGAGAACACCCTGGCGGCTATCGACGTCGGCGCCCGCTACGGGCACACGATGATTGAATTTGACGCCAAGCTGTCGAAGGACGGGCAGATCTTTCTGCTGCATGACGATAATCTCGAACGCACCAGCAATGGCTGGGGCGTGGCGGGCGAGCTGGCGTGGGACGATCTGCTGAAGGTCGATGCCGGCAGCTGGTACAGCCGTGAATTTAAGGGCGAGCCGCTGCCGTTGCTCTCTCAGGTGGCGGAGCGCTGCCGCCGTCACGGCATGATGGCGAATATCGAAATTAAGCCGACCACCGGGCTGGGGCCGCAGACCGGCAACGTGGTGGCCCTGGCCGCGCGCGATCTGTGGCAAGGCATGACCGCGCCGCTGCTCTCCTCTTTTGAAATTGATGCCCTGGAAGCGGCGCAGAAAGCCGCGCCCGAGCTGCCGCGCGGGCTGCTGCTGGATGAGTGGCGCGATGACTGGCGCGAATTGACCACCCGGCTGGGCTGCGTGTCGATTCATCTCAACCACAAACTGCTGGATGCGGCGCGGGTGGCAAGCTTGAAACAGGCCGGCCTGCACATTCTGGTGTATACGGTCAATAAACCCCAGCGCGCCGCCGAGCTGCTGCGCTGGGGCGTAGACTGCATCTGCACCGATGCCATTGACGTCATCGGGCCGAATTTCCAGCCTTAAGACGGATTTGCTGCGGCTGACCTTTACGGGTTGGTCTGCCGCAGCATTCCACCGTTGTTGTTCGGTAGCACCTGCTGCTGCGGATTGAGATTGCCGCCCTGGGCCGCACGCTGCTGATTCGTCTGCAACTGGTTTTGCAAATGCTGCTGCTGCGAGCGGGTCTGATTGTTCAGATCCTGCTTCAGCATGCTCTGCTGCTGCTGTTGCTGCACCTTCATCTCATTTTGCATACGCTGCTGGCTGGGCACCACGTAACCCGGCTGGTTAGGGTTGTTATTAATATTGATCGGCTGGGCTAATACGCCAAGCGGCATCAGCGCCGCCAGAAACAGAATCGCTTTCATGGTTTTCTCCTCCCGTGCGTGGGATCACTTAAGTGTACCTCGAATCCGCCATAACAATGATTTTTTAGGAGTTATCAACCAGGCTTAAGCGGGGAATGAAACCTACCTTTCAGGAGTAAGACAATGATAAAAACAACAATATGGCGCCAGGTGGTCATCGCTGCGTTGCTGGCGGGCGGTAGTTTCACCGTCGCCGCCAATCCGCCACCGCCGCCGCCAGTCTCTTATGGCGTAGAGGAAGATGTGTTCCACCCGGTACGCGCCCGGCAGGGGATGGTGGCGTCGGTGGACGCGCTGGCGACCCGCGTCGGCGTGGATATTCTGCGCCAGGGCGGCAACGCTGTCGATGCGGCAGTTGCGGTTGGCTACGCGCTGGCGGTCACCCATCCGCAGGCCGGTAATATCGGCGGCGGCGGTTTTATGCTGCTGCGGACTAAAGACGGCCAGACCACGGCGATCGATTTCCGCGAAATGGCGCCGGAACAGGCCACCCGCGACATGTTCCTTGACGACCAGGGCAACCCGGACAGTAAAAAATCGCTGACTTCGCATCTGGCCTCCGGCACGCCAGGCAGCGTCGCCGGTTTCTCCCTCGCCCTGGAAAAGTACGGCACCATGCCGCTGAACAAAGTGATCCGCCCGGCGATTAAGCTGGCGGAAGAGGGCTTTATTGTTAACGATGCGCTGGCGGACGATCTGAAAACCTACGGCAGCGAAGTGATCCCGCAGCATGAAAACAGTAAAGCGATCTTCTGGAAGAACGGCGAGCCGCTGAAAAAGGGCGATCGACTGGTGCAAAAGAATCTCGGTAAGAGCCTGGAGCTGATTGCTGAGCACGGCCCGGACGCCTTCTATAAAGGGGCCATCGCCGACCAGATCGCTGACGAGATGAAAAAGCACGGCGGGCTTATCAGCAAAGCCGATCTCGCCAGCTATAAGGCCGTCGAGCGTACGCCGATTAGCGGCGACTATCGCGGGTATGAAGTTTACTCCATGCCGCCGCCGTCTTCCGGCGGGATCCACATCGTGCAGATCCTCAATATCCTCGAAAATTTTGATATGCAGAAATATGGCTTTGGCAGCGCTGATGCCATGCAGGTAATGGCGGAGGCGGAGAAACACGCCTATGCCGACCGTTCTGAATATCTCGGCGACCCTGACTTCGTCAAAGTGCCGTGGCAGGCGCTGACCAACAAAGCTTACGCCAAAGCAATTGCCGCCGAGATTGATGTCAACAAGGCCAAACCTTCCAGTCAGATCCGCCCGGGCAAGCTGGCGCCCTATGAAAGTAACCAGACCACCCACTTCTCGGTGGTCGATAAAGAGGGTAATGCGGTGGCGGTGACCTATACGCTGAATACCACCTTTGGCACCGGCATCGTGGCGGGGGACTCCGGCATTCTGCTGAATAACCAGATGGATGACTTCTCGGCGAAGCCCGGCGTGCCTAACGTTTATGGTCTGGTAGGCGGCGACGCCAATGCGGTGGAGCCGAAAAAACGCCCGCTGTCGTCGATGTCGCCGACCATTGTGGTGAAAGACGGCAAAACCTGGCTGGTGACCGGCAGCCCGGGCGGCAGCCGGATCATCACGACCGTGCTGCAGATGGTGGTCAATACCATCGATTTCGGGATGAACGTCGCGGAAGCCACCAACGCGCCGCGCTTCCACCATCAATGGCTGCCGGATGAGCTGCGGGTGGAGAAAGGCTTTAGCCCGGATACCTTGAAGCTACTGGAGGCGAAGGGGCAGAAAGTGGCGCTGAAAGAGGCGATGGGCAGTACCCAGAGCATCATGGTAGGGCCGGACGGCATGCTGTATGGCGCCTCCGATCCACGTTCGCCGGATGATTTAACGGCGGGGTATTGATGTGTTGCCCGGTGGCGCTGCGCTTACCGGGCCTACAACTGTGCGAACGTAGATACTGTTATCGGTTTGCAACTTTTTTGGCCCGGGAAAAACATATGCTTTGTGTTAATTCAGAGCACATTGCGCTCCCGATATTTCTTCTGCGTTATGACTCTCACGGCGCAGGGAGCGCACAGAGGGCGGCCAGTCGCCGCCGCCCTCTGTACTCCCGGGCTCTGGCCGCCAAAATCGCCACTTCGTGGTACCTTCGACTTATCCCGGCAGGCTTCGGGTCGGGCCGAGGCAGCATCCGTGCAAAACACGGCCCTCAGCCCGCATCCATGCGGGCTGCCCCGGCCTTCCGGGAACGTCTCAGCGATTTTGAGGCCCATCAACACCGGCAGTTTCAGCCAGCATGGTGAATAAATTAAAGGCAGGCCGCACGAACGGTAGGCCGGGTAAGGCGAAGCCGCCACCCGGCAACACGCTACTTCATTCTCGCCATATAATACGCATCCACATACTCACCGTTACGCAGCGCGTAACGCCTGCCGGTGCCTTCGATCTCAAAGCCGTACTTCTTATACACCGCAATTGCCGGGGCGTTATCGGCAAACACCGTCAGCTCAATACGCTCGACGCGTAACCAGTTGTCGCACATATCAATCATGGTACGCATCAGCGCGCTGGCGACGCCGCGGTTGTGCCAGCGCGAATCCACGCTGACACCAAAATCGGCGACGTGGCTACGGCGGGGACGTTGGACGACGGCAATGCTCAAATGGCCGACGACTTGCTCATCGATACAGGCCACCAGCTGCTTCACGCCGGGCGTATCGGTTAGCCGCTCCCGCCACATATGTTCGGATGGATGAGGGACCTGTAGCGTGTTGTGATACACCTCCGGCTGGGCGTGAATTTGACGAATCGCGTCAATATCTTTCGGTTCAGCATGGCGTATCACGATGTCACTCATTCCTTGTTCCTCATTCAGGTGAAAAGTCCCTTTAAACATCACTGACTACAGCGTTCGAGTCAACACGCATTATTTGCAAAAAAAAGTAGACAACTGCGAATGAGAATGATTATTATTGCTCTGCATTCAGGAAGACCCCTGCGGAAAGCCTGAAAGCACGACATTGCTCACATTGCTTCCAGTATTACTTTAGCCAGCCGGGTGCTGGCTTTTTTTTTGCGTCTCGCCGACCGGCTCGATGCTTTGCTGTAGATCCGTCAGCAGAGTGAGGATGCTGCTCCTCCGCGGCCAGCCCTGCCACTTCTCCACCGACTTGCCGCCTTGCTCAAGGCTTGTAATGGCAAAGTGATGGTTTAACTTGATGTAAATTAACTCATTATTGATGTGTCCGTCGGAGTGATGCTCGCACGTTTTTTCTGGCGAATCTTCGCGGAAAGCGGACAGAGAGGATGAAGTCATGCCCCGGCTTGCGCTATGGTTGAAGGTAGCTCATCAACTAAGGACAGCGTTATGACTCTGCACTGCGCATTTATTGGCTTCGGCAAAAGTACCACCCGCTACCATCTTCCTTACGTTTTGCACCGCAAAGACCGTTGGCATGTGGCGCATATCTACCGCCGCCGGGCGAAGCCCGAGGAGCAGGCACCGCAGTATTCCCATATCCATTTCACCAGCGATCTTGATGACGTGTTAAACGACCCACAGGTCAATCTGGTGGTGGTCTGCACTCACGCCGACAGCCATTTTGAATATGCGAAAAAGGCGCTGGAGGCGGGGAAAAACGTGCTGGTGGAAAAGCCGTTCACCCCGACGCTGGAGGAGGCCAAAACCCTGTTTGCCCTGGCAAACAGCAAGGGCCTCACGGTGACGCCCTACCAGAATCGTCGCTTCGACTCCTGCTTCCTGACCACCAAAAAGGTGATTGAGAGCGGGAAACTCGGCGAACTGGTGGAGATCGAAAGCCATTTCGATAACTACCGCCCGGTGGCGGAGACCAACCCCGGCGGCCCGCAAAACGGCGAGTTCTATGGTCTCGGCGTGCATACCCTGGATCAGGTAATTTCGCTGTTCGGCCGCCCGGACCATGTCTCTTACGATCTGCGTTCGCTGCGCAATAAAGCCAACCCGGATGACACCTTTGAGGCCCAGTTGTTCTTCGGCGATCTGAAGGCCATCGTTAAGACCAGCCATCTGGTGCAGATCGACTACCCGAAATTTATCGTTCACGGCCATAAAGGTTCGTTTGTGAAATACGGCATTGACCAGCAGGAGACCAGCCTGAAGGCCAATATCATGCCGGGCGAGCCGGGTTTTGGGGCGGACGACAGCGTCGGCGAGCTGGTGTACGTCAACGAGGCGGGGGAGACGGTGCGTGAAGCAGTGCCGCTGGAGACCGGCGACTACGGTCGGGTGTACGACGCGCTGTATGACACCCTCGTCAATGGCCAGCCGAATTACGTCAAGGAATCTGACGTTCTCACCAATATGGAGATCCTGCAGCGCGGCTTTGAGCAGCCTTCTCCGGCCACCATCACCCTGGCAAAATAAGCAAAACGGGCTCCTCGGCGCTTGTTCATATTTTTTGAACAGAGGAGTCAATTTTCACCCTCTATGATCGTCGGCGAAATGGGTCCACACTGAATCCATCGAAAACATACGGGGGTGCAACATGATCTACTTACGCAAAGCGAACGAACGTGGCCACGCTAACCATGGTTGGCTGGATTCCTGGCATACTTTCTCTTTCGCCAACTATTATGACCCGAATTTTATGGGCTTCTCTGCCCTGCGGGTGATTAACGACGACGTCATCGACGCTGGTCAGGGCTTCGGTACCCATCCGCACAAAGATATGGAAATCCTGACTTATGTGCTGGAAGGGGCGGTGGAGCACCAGGACAGCATGGGCAACAAAGAGCAGGTGCCGGCGGGTGAGTTCCAGATCATGAGTGCGGGTACCGGGGTGCGCCACTCTGAGTACAACCCGAGTAAAACCGATCGTCTGCGTCTGTATCAGATCTGGATTATTCCGGAAGAAACCGGCATTACCCCGCGCTACGAGCAACGCCGCTTCGACGCCACGCAGGGTAAACAGCTGGTGTTGTCGCCAGATGCGCGAGATGGCTCGCTGAAAGTGTACCAGGATATGGAGCTGTATCGCTGGGCGCTGCTGAAAGATGAGCAGTCGGTTCATCAGATTGCCGCGGAACGCCGCGTGTGGATCCAGGTCGTCAAAGGTGAAGTGACCATCAACGGTACCAAAGCCACCACCAGCGACGGTTTGGCGATTTGGGACGAGCAGGCGATTTCGGTTCACGCCGACAGCGATAGCGAGATCCTGCTGTTCGATCTGCCGCCGGTTTGATAGTTATCTGAGCCAGGTTAAATAAATTGCGCAGCCTTTTCCGATGTTGGGGAAGGTTGCGCTTTGTCCGTGATAAACTGAGAAAATGTTTCCCCGTTGATCACAGTCAGGACGATGAAAAAGAAAAGACCCGTACTTCAGGATGTAGCCGATCTTGTCGGCGTGACCAAAATGACGGTCAGTCGCTATTTACGCAACCCGGAGCAGGTCTCCGAAGCGCTGCGTGGCAAGATTGCCGTTGCCCTCGATGAACTGGGTTATATTCCCAATCGCGCCCCTGACATTCTCTCCAACGCGACCAGTCGCGCCATCGGCGTGCTGCTGCCATCGTTAACCAACCAGGTCTTCTCGGAAGTGCTGCGCGGTATCGAAAGCGTCACCGACGCCTTCGGCTATCAAACCATGCTGGCGCACTACGGCTATAAGCCGGAAATGGAAGAGAAACGCCTCGAATCGATGCTCTCCTGGAACATTGACGGCCTGATCCTTACCGAACGCACCCATACGCCTCGCACCCTGAAGATGATTGAAGTCGCCGGTATTCCGGTGGTGGAGCTGATGGACAGCCGGTCGCCGTGCCTCGATATCGCCGTCGGGTTTGATAACTTTGAAGCCGCCCGGCAGATGACCGCGGCGATTATCGCCCGCGGCCATCGCCACGTCGCCTATCTGGGGGCGCGTCTCGATGAACGTACTATCATCAAACAGAAGGGGTACGAGCAGGCGATGCTCGACGCCGGGATGACGCCCTATAGCGTGATGGTGGAGCAATCTTCGTCCTACTCGTCGGGGATCGAGCTGATGCGTCAGGCGCGCCGCGAATATCCGCAGCTTGACGGTATCTTCTGTACCAACGATGACCTTGCGGTCGGCGCGGCGTTTGAATGCCAGCGCCTGGGGCTGAAGATCCCCGATGATATGGCGATTGCCGGGTTCCACGGCCACGATATCGGCCAGGTGATGGAGCCGCGGCTGGCCAGCGTCCTGACCCCGCGCGAGCGGATGGGGCGCATCGGCGCCGAACGGCTGCTGGCGCGTATTCGTGGTGAAGCGATTACCCCTAAGATGTTAGATTTAGGTTTCACATTGTCACCGGGCGGATCAATTTAAACTGACAAGTTTGAAGTAGATCACACATATTCACATCTGGCACGAATGGATATTGCTTCTCCACAGGTCCGGCATGACAATGTTACCGATAACAGTTACCCGTAACAATCAACCGATACGCCGCCTTCGCGCTGGATGAGTCAGCCACGGTGCGGCGTACCTGTCCGGTGGGAGGATGCTTTGAGCACGACTAATCATGATCACCACGTCTATGTTCTGATGGGCGTTTCCGGCAGCGGGAAATCCGCTGTCGCCAGCGAAGTGGCGCATCAACTGCATGCCGCGTTTCTTGACGGCGACTTTCTGCATCCGCGCAGCAACATCACCAAGATGGCCTCCGGTGAGCCGCTGAACGATGATGACCGCACGCCGTGGCTGCAGGCGCTGAATGACGCCGCGTTTGCCATGCAGCGTACCAACAAGGTGTCGCTGATTGTTTGCTCGGCGCTGAAGAAGAGCTACCGCGACATTCTGCGCAAGGGCAACCCGAACCTCTCCTTCATCTATCTGAAAGGCGATTTCGACGTGATCGAAAACCGTCTGAAGGCACGCAAAGGACACTTCTTCAAAACCCAAATGTTGGTGACGCAGTTTGAAACGCTGCAGGAACCAGGCGCCGACGAGAGCGATGTGCTTATCGTCGATATCGACCAGCCGCTGGAAGGCGTGGTGGCCAGCACCATCGAGGTGATCAACAAAGGCAGTCACTAGTGAGTACTTTAACGCTTGTTTTAACAGCAGTCGGCTCGGTATTGCTGCTGCTGTTTTTAGTCATGAAAGCGCGGATGCACGCCTTCGTGGCTTTGATGGTGGTTTCTATTGGTGCAGGTCTCTTCTCCGGTATGCCGCTGGATAAAATCGCGGCGACGATGGAGAAAGGGATGGGCGGTACGCTGGGCTTCCTGGCGATCGTCGTCGCGCTCGGCGCGATGTTCGGTAAGATCCTGCATGAAACGGGGGCGGTCGATCAGATTGCCGTCAAGATGCTCAAATCCTTCGGCCATAGCCGCGCGCACTATGCGATTGGTCTTGCCGGTCTTATCTGCGCGCTGCCGCTGTTCTTCGAAGTGGCGATCGTGCTGCTGATTAGCGTCGCCTTCTCGATGGCGCGCCATACCGGCACTAACCTTGTGAAGCTGGTGATCCCGTTGTTTGCAGGCGTTGCCGCCGCCGCGGCGTTCCTGCTGCCGGGGCCGGCGCCGATGCTGCTGGCGTCGCAGATGCACGCCGACTTTGGCTGGATGATCCTGATTGGCCTGTGTGCGGCGATCCCGGGGATGATTATCGCCGGTCCGTTATGGGGGAATTTCATTAGCCGCTACGTTGAGCTGCACATTCCTGACGATATCAGCGAACCGCATCTCGGCGAAGGCAAAATGCCGTCCTTCGGCTTTAGCCTGTCGCTGATCCTGCTGCCGCTGGTGCTGGTAGGCCTCAAAACCATCGCCGCGCGCTTTGTGCCGGTGGGATCTACCGCCTACGAATGGTTCGAGTTTATCGGCCATCCGTTCACCGCGATCCTGGTTGCCTGTCTGGTCGCGATCTACGGTCTGGCGATGCGCCAGGGGATGGCGAAAGACCGCGTGATGGAGATCTGTGGCCACGCGCTGCAGCCGGCGGGGATTATCCTGCTGGTGATCGGCGCCGGCGGCGTCTTCAAGCAGGTGCTGGTTGACTCCGGCGTCGGCCCGGCGCTCGGCGAAGCGCTGACTGGCCTGGGTCTGCCGATTGCGATTACCTGCTTCGTGTTGGCGGCTGCCGTCCGTATCATTCAGGGGTCCGCGACCGTTGCTTGTCTGACGGCGGTCGGTCTGGTGATGCCGGTCATTGAGCAACTGAACTACAGCGGCGCGCAGATGGCAGCGTTGTCTATCTGTATCGCCGGCGGCTCGATTGTGGTGAGCCACGTGAACGATGCCGGCTTCTGGCTGTTCGGTAAATTTACCGGTGCGACGGAAGCCCAGACGCTGAAAACCTGGACCATGATGGAAACCATCCTGGGTACCACCGGGGCGATTGTCGGTATGATCGCCTTCCAGCTGCTGAGCTAAGCCCGCTCACCTCCCGCTCGCGGGGAATAAAAAGCCAGGGTAACGCTACTTACCCTGGCTTCTTTGTAATAAGCCGCCCTTTTTCCCTCTTTTCCCCTTCCGCTACCCACGACGATGAGCACTACGACAAGACTCGTATCCCTCATCAGGCCCTGCTGTGTCTGGGTTTGTCGCTTTTTTTTGGCAAGCGGCAAATCACTCGATTTCGCGCTTAATCCATAATCAGGATCAATAAAATAGCGACGGAAAATATTCCATTCCCCGGGGGATTTCCCCGATAATCGTTGCGTTTTTGACGACGACCAGCGACGGTGGACAATGTGCAGGATAAGTTGCATTTCTGATTGTTCAGCAATCATTGATTAATTTCACTTGCGACTTTAGCTGCATTTTGTAAGGTGAGGGATAATCCAGTTGGAAACTGGCCAGGCACAAACAGCACACACCTCGCAGGAATACGTTATGAAAAATGTTGGTTTTATCGGCTGGCGCGGAATGGTCGGCTCTGTTCTCATGCAACGCATGGTTGAAGAGCGCGATTTCGACGCCATTCGCCCGGTGTTCTTCTCTACCTCCCAGCTGGGACAGCCAGCGCCGTCATTCGGCGGTAGCACCGGTGGCACGCTTCAGGATGCGTTCGATCTGGACGCGCTGAAGGCTCTGGACATTATTGTCACGTGCCAGGGCGGCGATTACACCAACGATATTTATCCGAAGCTGCGCGAAAGCGGCTGGCAGGGTTACTGGATTGACGCCGCGTCGTCGCTGCGCATGAAGGACGATGCGATCATTATCCTCGACCCGGTTAACCAGGACGTGATTACCGCCGGCCTGAACAACGGCGTCAAAACCTTTGTCGGCGGCAACTGTACCGTCAGCCTGATGCTGATGTCCCTCGGCGGCCTGTTTGCCCAGGATCTGGTGGAGTGGGTCAGCGTGGCGACGTACCAGGCGGCTTCCGGCGGCGGTGCGCGTCATATGCGCGAGCTGCTGAGCCAGATGGGTCAGCTGCACAACCATGTTGCGGCAGAGCTGGCGAACCCGGCTTCCGCCATTCTGGATATCGAGCGCAAAGTGACGTCGCTGACCCGCAGCGGCGAACTGCCGGTCGATAACTTCGGCGTGCCGCTGGCGGGCAGCCTGATCCCGTGGATCGACAAACAGCTGGATAACGGCCAGAGCCGCGAAGAGTGGAAAGGCCAGGCGGAGACCAACAAGATCCTCGCCACCTCGTCCGTTATCCCGGTAGACGGCCTGTGCGTACGCGTTGGCGCACTGCGCTGCCACAGCCAGGCGTTCACCATCAAGCTGAAAAAAGATGTGTCTATCCCGACCGTTGAGGAACTGCTGGCCGCGCACAACCCGTGGGCCAAAGTGGTCCCGAACGATCGCGAGATTACCATGCGCGAGCTGACCCCAGCCGCGGTGACTGGCACCCTGACCACCCCGGTAGGGCGCCTGCGTAAACTGAATATGGGGCCGGAGTATCTGTCGGCCTTTACCGTTGGCGACCAGCTGTTGTGGGGCGCCGCGGAGCCGCTGCGCCGGATGCTTCGGCAGCTGGCGTAAGCGCAGGATGAACATAAAGGGGGTCTTCAAGCCCCCTTTTTTTTTGCGTAATACAAGGAGTAAACGCGGATGTTAGATTTTTCCCCACGGAGGTAACCCAGCCTTGGCTATGCTTTAAGTAAGGAATTCCTTACCTGAAGGTGGGACGGAGCAGGAGGATGCTGAGAGCACTGCGCCGTTCAGGTCAAAAAAGTCGCCAGTTACAGGAATGAGCGACACTTACAACAGGATGAAAGCATGTCTAATCATATCGATAGAGACGTGATTAATGCGCTAATCGCCGGTCATTTCGCGGACCCTTTTTCCGTGCTCGGCATGCACCGTACTGACGCCGGGCTGGAAGTGCGCGCATTATTACCCGATGCCACCGAAGTGTGGGTTATTGAACCGAAAACCGGACGCAAAGTCGGCAAGCTCGAATGCCTCGACTCGCGTGGTTTCTTCAGCGGCGTTCTGCCACGTCGCAAAAACGCCTTTCGCTATCAGCTGGCCGTCACCTGGCACGGGCAGCAGAACCTGATTGATGACCCTTATCGCTTTGGTCCGCTATTGCAGGATCTTGACGTCTGGCTGCTGTCGGAAGGGACCCACCTGCGCCCTTACGAAACGCTGGGCGCACACGCTGCCACCATGGACGGCGTCACTGGTACCCGTTTCTCGGTGTGGGCGCCGAATGCCCGCCGCGTGTCGGTGGTGGGGCAGTTTAACTACTGGGATGGCAGACGCCACCCGATGCGATTCCGCAAAGAGTCCGGGATCTGGGAGCTGTTCGTTCCCGGCGCGCATAATGGCCAGCTGTATAAATTCGAACTGATTGACGCCCACGGCCATCTGCGGGTCAAAGCCGACCCTTACGCCTTTGAGTCGCAAATGCGTCCGGAAAGCGCCTCGCTTATCTGCGACCTGCCGCCCAAAGTGGAACAGCCGGCGGACCGCAAAGCGGCGAACCAGTTTGATGCCCCGATCTCTATCTATGAAGTGCATCTCGGCTCCTGGCGCCGTCATACCGATAATAATTTCTGGCTGAGCTACCGCGAGTTGGCCGACCAGCTGGTGCCCTACGCGAAATGGATGGGCTTCACCCATCTCGAACTGCTGCCGGTTAACGAGCACCCGTTCGACGGCAGCTGGGGCTATCAACCCACCGGGCTCTATGCGCCGACCCGCCGTTTCGGCACCCGCGACGATTTCCGTTACTTTATCAACGCCGCGCACGCCGCCGGGCTGAACGTCATTCTTGACTGGGTGCCCGGCCACTTCCCGGCGGATGATTTTGCCCTTGCCTCGTTTGATGGCACTTCGCTGTATGAGCACAGCGATCCGCGCGAGGGGTATCACCAGGACTGGAATACCCTGATCTACAACTATGGTCGTCGCGAAGTCAGCAACTTCCTCGTCGGTAACGCGCTGTACTGGATCGAGCGCTTCGGTATTGATGCCCTGCGGGTCGACGCGGTGGCCTCAATGATCTATCGCGACTACAGCCGCAAGGCAGGTGAGTGGATCCCCAACGAATACGGCGGCCGGGAAAATCTGGAAGCCATTGAGTTTCTGCGCAGCACCAACCGCATCCTCGGCGAACAGACGCCGGGCGCGGTGACGATGGCGGAAGAGTCCACCGATTTTGCCGGCGTCACCCGTCCGCCAGCCGGCGGTGGGCTGGGCTTCTGGTTCAAATGGAACCTCGGCTGGATGCACGACACCCTGGATTACATGAAGCTCGATCCGGTGCATCGCCGCTACCATCACGACAAAATGACCTTCGGCATGCTCTACAACTACACCGAGAACTTCGTGCTGCCGCTCTCCCATGATGAGGTCGTACACGGTAAAAAATCGATTCTCGACCGCATGCCGGGAGATGCCTGGCAGAAGTTCGCCAACCTGCGCGCCTACTACGGCTGGTTGTTCGCCTTCCCGGGTAAAAAACTGCTGTTTATGGGCAATGAGTTCGCTCAGGGCCGCGAGTGGAACCACGATGGCAGCCTCGACTGGCATCTGCTGGAAGGCGGCGATAACTGGCACCACGGCGTCCAGCGACTGGTGCGCGACCTGAACCACACATATCGTCACCATAAAGCGCTGCACGAGCTGGATTTTGACCCCTACGGTTTCGAATGGCTGGTGGTCGACGACCATGAGCGTTCGGTATTTGTCTTTGTGCGCCGTGACCGGGCCGGGAATGAGATTATCGTCGCCAGCAACTTTACGCCGGTGCCGCGCCACGACTACCGCTTCGGCATTAACCAGCCGGGACGCTGGCGCGAGGCGTTGAATACTGACTCAATGCACTATCACGGCAGCAACCAGGGTAACGGCGGTGTGGTGGAGAGCGACGCGATCGCCAGCCATGGCCGCGAGCACTCGCTATCGCTGACCCTGCCTCCGCTGGCGACGATCTGGCTGGTTCGGGAGGCGCAATGACCACCCTCGCGGCAGGCAAACCTGCGCCGTTGGGCGCCAGCTATGACGGTAAGGGAGTGAACTTTGCGCTCTTCTCCGCCCATGCGGAGCGGGTGGAGCTGTGCGTGTTCGACGAGCAAGGCAATGAGCAACGCCTCGACCTCCCGGCGCGCAGCGGTGACATCTGGCACGGCTGGCTGGCCGCTGCCGGGCCGGGCCTGCGCTACGGCTACCGGGTGCATGGCCCCTGGGATCCGTCGCAGGGGCACCGCTTTAATCCGGCAAAGCTGCTGCTCGATCCCTGCGCGCATCGGGTCGAGGGCGATCTGCCGGATGACGAACGCCTGCATGGTGGAATGTGGGAGCCGGATCATCGCGACAGCGCCGCAATCGCGCCAAAATCGCAAGTGGTGGATCTGCATTACGACTGGCTTGGCGATAAACCGCCGCGTACCCCGTGGGGGGAAACGGTGATTTATGAAGCGCACGTGAAAGGACTCACCCTGCTGCACCCGCAGCTGCCGGAAGCCATTCGCGGAACTTATAAGGCGCTGGGCCACCCGGTGATGATCGCTTACTTCAAATCGCTGGGCATCAGCGCGCTTGAGCTGATGCCGGTGGCGCAGTTTGCCAGCGAGCCGCGTCTGCAGCGGATGGGGTTAAGTAACTACTGGGGCTATAACCCGCTGGCATGGTTTGCGCTGGATCCGCGCTATGCCAGCGACCCCGCGCGTGCCCTCGATGAGTTTCGTGATGCGGTTAAGGCGCTTCATGCCGCCGGCATCGAGGTGATTCTGGATGTTGTGCTCAACCATAGCGCGGAAATCGATCTTGAAGGACCCACCGTCTCCCTGCGCGGAATCGACAACCGTAGCTATTATTGGGTAAGGGAGGATGGCGATTATCACAACTGGACCGGCTGCGGTAATACGCTCAATCTCAGCCACCCCGGGGTGGTGGAATGGGCGCGCCAGTGTTTGCGCTTTTGGGTGGACGAGTGCCATGTCGACGGCTTTCGCTTCGACCTTGCCTCGGTGATGGGGCGGACGCCGGAATTCCGCCAGGATGCGCCGCTGTTCGAGGCTATCCGCCGCGACAGCGTGCTGTCGCAGGTGAAACTGATTGCAGAACCCTGGGATATCGGCCCGGGGGGGTATCAGGTGGGCAATTTTCCGCCGCTGTTTACCGAGTGGAACGACCATTTTCGTGATATTGCCCGTCGTTTCTGGCTGCAGCAAAACGTCTCCCTGGGTGACTTTGCCCAACGCTTCGCGGCTTCCAGCGATATTTTTGCTCGCGATGGCAAGCTGCCATCGGCGACGGTCAACCTGGTGACGGCCCATGATGGCTTCACCCTGCGCGACTGCGTCTGTTTCAATCAGAAACACAATGAGGCAAACGGGGAGGAGAATCGCGATGGGACTAACAATAACTACAGCAACAATCATGGTATAGAGGGATTAGACGCCAATCTTGCGGTGATTGAACGGCGGCGTGCCAGCGTGCATGCGCTGCTGACGACGCTGCTGTTGGCTCAGGGGACGCCGATGCTGCTGGCGGGCGATGAGCAGGGCCACAGCCAGCACGGCAACAATAATGCCTACTGCCAGGATAACGCGTTGACCTGGCTGGACTGGCGCCAGGCGAACCCGGGATTAACCGCGTTTACCGCGGCGCTGATCCACCTGCGCCGCCGCATTCCGGCGCTGACCGGCAACCGCTGGTGGCAGGAGGGGGATGGCAACGTCCGCTGGCTTAATCAAAACGCCCAGCCGCTGACTGCCGGGGAGTGGCAGCAGGGCGCAGCGTGTATGCAGGTCCAGTTGTCTGATCGCTGGCTGCTCACGCTGAACGCCACCGCAGAGGTGGTCGATATGGTTTTACCTGAGGGGGAATGGCGCGCCGTTCCTCCCTTCGCCGGAGAGGATAATCCGGTCATCATGGCTGTCTGGCATGGGCCCGCGCACGGAGTGTGCGTATTTCAAAGGTCGTAATCCCTGAAGCTTCCGGTTGAACTCGTGGCGGCGGCGCGGCGGGATGAGAAGGAAAGCTGGGGTGTAAAAAGGAGTTAATCATGGTTAGGCTTGAAAAAAACGATCCGCTGATGCTGGCGCGTCAATTACCCATCAAATCCGTGGCGTTGATCCTCGCGGGCGGGCGTGGCACCCGGCTCAAGGATCTCACCATTAAGCGTGCGAAACCTGCCGTTCACTTCGGCGGCAAGTTCCGTATTATCGATTTCGCATTATCTAACTGCATTAACTCAGGGATCCGCCGTATCGGCGTCATTACCCAGTATCAGTCGCACACGCTGGTGCAGCACATCCAGCGCGGCTGGTCGTTCTTCAGCGAAGAGATGAATGAGTTTGTCGATCTGCTGCCAGCCCAGCAGCGCGTGCACGGCGAAAACTGGTATCGCGGTACGGCGGACGCCGTGACGCAGAACCTGGACATCATCCGCCGCTACAAAGCGGAGTACGTGGTGATCCTCGCGGGCGATCATATTTATAAGCAGGATTACTCGCGCATGCTGATCGACCATGTCGAAAAAGGGGCGCGTTGCACCGTGGCCTGCATGCCGGTGCCCATTGAAGAGGCATCCGCCTTCGGCGTTATGGCGGTCGATGAAAACGAAAAAATCATTGAGTTCGTCGAGAAACCCGCTAACCCGCCGGCGATGCCAACCGATCCGACCAAATCACTGGCCAGTATGGGCATTTATATCTTTGACGCCGCCTATCTTTATGAGCTGCTGGAAGAAGACGATCGCAACGAAAACTCCAGCCACGATTTCGGCAAAGATATCATTCCGAAGATCACCGAAGCTGGCATGGCTTATGCACATCCTTTCCCGCTCTCCTGCGTGCAGTCTGACCCGAACGCTGAGCCGTACTGGCGCGATGTGGGGACGCTGGAGGCTTACTGGAAGGCCAACCTCGATCTGGCGTCAGTCACGCCGGAGCTGGATATGTACGACCAGAACTGGCCGATCCGCACTCATATGGAATCGCTGCCGCCGGCGAAGTTCGTGCAGGACCGCTCCGGTAGCCACGGCATGACCCTGAACTCGCTGGTTTCCGGCGGCTGTATTATCTCCGGGTCGGTGGTGGTGCAGTCGGTGCTGTTCCCGCGCGTGCGGGTGAACTCCTTCTGTAACATTGATTCGGCAGTCTTGTTGCCAGATGTCTGGGTAGGGCGCTCATGCCGCCTGCGTCGCTGCGTGATTGACCGCGCCTGCGTCATCCCGGAAGGTATGGTGATTGGTGAGAACGCGGAAGAGGATGCACGCCGCTTCTATCGCTCAGAGGAAGGTATCGTGCTGGTGACCCGCGACATGCTGCGGAAATTGGGGCACAAACAGGAGCGCTAATGCAGGTCTTACATGTATGTTCTGAGATGTTCCCGCTGTTAAAGACGGGCGGTCTGGCGGACGTCATCGGCGCACTGCCGGCGGCGCAAATTGCGGAGGGTATCGACACCCGCGTGCTGTTGCCGGCGTTTCCCGATATCCGCCGCGGCGTGGTGGATGCCCAGGTGGTGACCCGCCGCGATACCTTCGCCGGGCGGATCACGCTGCTGTACGGCCACTTTAACGGCGTGGGGATCTACCTGATAGATGCCCCACATCTCTATGACCGGCCGGGGAGCCCATACCACGATACCAACCAGCACGCTTATACCGACAACGTCCTGCGCTTTGCGCTGCTGGGCTGGGTGGGAAGCGAAATGGCCAGCGGACTGGATCCATTCTGGCGCCCGGATGTGGTGCATGCCCATGACTGGCACGCCGGCCTGACGCCGGCCTACCTGGCGGCGCGCGGACGCCCGGCTAAATCGGTCTTTACCGTGCACAACCTGGCCTACCAGGGGATGTTTTACTCCTGGCATATGAATGATATCGAGCTGCCGTGGTCGTTTTACAACATGCATGGCCTCGAGTTTAACGGTCAGATCTCGTTTCTGAAGGCCGGTCTTTACTACGCCGACCATATTACGGCGGTAAGCCCGACCTACGCGCGCGAGATCACCGAACCGCAATACGCCTACGGCATGGAAGGGCTGCTGCGCCAGCGCCATCATGAAGGACGGCTGTCGGGGATCCTCAACGGCGTTGACGACGGTATCTGGAGTCCGCAAAACGATCTGCTGCTGCCGATGCGCTACGATCGCGACACGCTGGAGGAGAAGGCGGAGAATAAGCGTCAGCTGCAGATTGCGATGGGCCTGAAGGTCGATGACAAAGCGCCGCTGTTTGCCGTGGTTAGCCGCCTGACCAGTCAGAAAGGGCTGGATTTGGTGCTCGAAGCGCTGCCGGGTCTGCTTGAGCAGGGCGGCCAGCTGGCCCTGCTGGGCGCCGGCGATCCGGTGCTGCAGGAAGGTTTCCTCGCCGCTGCCGCCGAACATCCGGGCAAAGTGGGGGTGCAGATTGGCTACCATGAGGCCTTCTCCCACCGCATTATGGGCGGCGCCGACGTCATTCTGGTGCCGAGCCGCTTTGAACCGTGCGGCTTAACTCAGCTGTATGGTCTGAAGTACGGCACGCTGCCGCTGGTGCGCCGCACCGGGGGGCTGGCGGACACGGTCTCTGACAGTTCGCTGGAGAACCTTGCCGATGGTCTGGCGACAGGGTTTGTCTTTGAGGACAGCAATGCGTTGTCATTGCTGCGCGCTATTCGTCGCGCCTTTGTTCTCTGGTCGCGCCCGTCGCTCTGGCGCTATGTGCAGCGTCAGGCGATGAATATGGATTTTAGCTGGCAGGTTGCCGCGAACTCCTATCGCGAACTTTATCAACGCTTGATGTAACCACTGGAGTCATTGTTATGAATGTACCCTTTAGCTATGCATCACCGACGCTGAGCGTTGAGGCGTTAAAGCACTCTATTGCCTATAAGCTGATGTTTATCATCGGTAAAGATCCGGCCATCGCCAACAAGCACGAATGGCTTAACGCCACGCTGTTTGCCGTTCGCGATCGCATGGTAGAGCGCTGGCTGCGCTCCAACCGCGCGCAGCTTTCGCAGGAAGTGCGCCAGGTTTACTATCTGTCGATGGAGTTCCTGATCGGCCGTACCCTCTCTAACGCGCTGTTGTCGCTGGGCATTTATGACGATGTGAGCAGCGCGCTGGCGGAGATGGGGCTCGATCTGGAAGAGTTGATCGACGAAGAAAATGACCCCGGACTGGGCAACGGCGGTCTGGGCCGTCTGGCGGCCTGCTTCCTTGATTCCCTGGCGGCGCTGGGCCTGCCGGGACGCGGTTACGGGATCCGCTACGACTACGGGATGTTTAAACAGAATATCGTCGATGGCCGGCAAAAAGAGTCCCCTGACTACTGGCTGGAATACGGTAACCCGTGGGAGTTTGAGCGCCACAACACCCGCTATAAAGTACGCTTCGGCGGCCGCATTCAGCAGGAAGGGAAGAAAACCCGCTGGATTGAGACGGAAGAGATTATTGCGGAAGCCTACGATCAGATCATCCCCGGCTTTGACACCGACGCCACCAACACGCTGCGTCTGTGGAGCGCGCAGGCCAGTAGCGAGATTAACCTTGGTAAATTCAACCAGGGCGACTACTTCGCTGCGGTAGAGGATAAAAACCACTCCGAGAACGTCTCTCGCGTGCTGTATCCGGACGACTCGACCTACTCCGGACGCGAGCTGCGTCTGCGCCAGGAGTATTTCCTCGTGTCGGCCACGGTACAGGATATCTTGAGCCGTCATTACATGTTGCATAAGACCTTTGACAACCTGGCGGACAAGATTGCCATTCACCTGAATGACACCCACCCGGTGCTGTCGATACCGGAGCTGATGCACCTGCTGATCGATGAACATAAATTCAGTTGGGACGAGGCGTTCGAGGTGACCTGTCAGGTCTTCTCCTATACCAACCATACGCTGATGAGCGAGGCGCTCGAGACCTGGCCGGTGGATATGCTGGGCAAAATTCTGCCGCGTCATCTGCAGATTATCTTTGAGATTAACGACTACTTCCTCAAGACGCTGCAGGAGCAGTATCCCAACGATACCGCGCTGCTTAGCCGTACCTCGATTATCGACGAGTCCAACGGGCGTCGCGTGCGGATGGCCTGGCTGGCGGTGGTAGTCAGCCACAAGGTCAACGGGGTGTCTGAGCTGCATTCGCGGCTGATGGTGGAGTCGCTGTTTGCCGAATTCGCCAAAATCTTCCCGATGCGCTTTACCAACGTCACCAACGGCGTCACGCCGCGCCGCTGGCTGGCGCTGGCCAACCCGCCGTTGTCGAAAGTGCTGGATGAGCATATCGGCCGCACCTGGCGGACCGATCTGAGCCAGCTTGAAGAACTGAAGCAGCATATCGACTACCCGACGGTCAATCAGGCGGTGCGTCAGGCTAAGCTGGAGAACAAACAGCGGCTCGCCAGCTATATTGCTCAGCAGCTCAATGTGGTGGTGAATCCGAAGGCGCTGTTTGATGTGCAGATCAAACGTATCCACGAGTACAAACGCCAGCTGATGAATGTGCTGCACGTCATTACCCGCTATAACCGGATCAAAGCCGATCCGCAGGCGGAGTGGGTGCCTCGGGTGAATATTTTCGCCGGTAAAGCGGCCTCGGCCTACTATATGGCCAAGCATATTATCCACCTGATCAATGATGTGGCGGCGGTGATCAATAACGATCCGCAGATTGGCGACAAGCTGAAGGTCGTCTTTATCCCCAACTACAGTGTAAGCCTGGCGCAGCTGATCATTCCGGCGGCAGACCTGTCGGAACAGATTTCTCTGGCCGGCACCGAAGCCTCCGGCACCAGCAATATGAAATTTGGCCTTAACGGGGCGTTGACTATCGGCACCCTCGATGGGGCAAACGTCGAGATGCAGGAGCACGTGGGCGAAGAGAATATCTTTATCTTCGGTAACACCGCGGAAGAGGTGGAGGAGCTGCGTCGCAGCGGCTATAAACCGCGCGAATACTACGAGCAGGATGAAGAGCTACACCAGGTGCTGACGCAGATCGGTACCGGTGTATTCAGCCCGACGGAACCGGGACGCTACCGCGACCTGCTGGATTCCCTGATTAACTTTGGCGACCATTATCAGGTGCTGGCGGACTATCGGAGCTATGTGGACTGCCAGGATCGCGTCGACGAGCTGTATCAACATCCGGAAGAGTGGGCCTATAAGGCGATGCTGAATATTGCCAATATGGGTTACTTCTCTTCCGACCGGACGATCCAGGAGTACGCGAAATATATCTGGCATATCGACCCGGTAAGGCTGTAAGCCAGTCAATGCAACACAACGGGGCCATTTGGCCCCGTTTCTGTCTGTGCGGAGAACGTTTTATTCGGAAAAGTGCCGGGGAGGATTCAGGCTATTGCGGGAATATACTATTGACGTGAATTCGCCAGCAGTACGATAAATGCTCAATAAGTTTACGTTCATAGCCTAATGGCTATAATATGGATGATAGCCTTTAGGCTATGAGGGATCGCCTATGTGGGATGTAGAAACGACGGATACGTTTGATGCCTGGTTCGAATTACAAAGTAGAGCTTTAAAAGAGGATATGTTGGCCACGATGCTCATCCTGTCTGAATTTGGTCCGCAGCTTGGGCGCCCGTATGTTGATACGGTGAAAGATTCAACGTTTCAGAATATGAAAGAACTTCGGGTTCAGCATCATGGGCTCCCCATCCGCGCCTTTTTTGCATTTGATCCTCTGCGGAAAGCTATCATTTTATGTGCGGGCAATAAGGATGGCATGAATGAGAAACGTTTTTACAAAGAGATGATTACTCTGGCTGATAGAGAATTCAGCAAGCACCTGACTAAGGAGCGATAATGGCCACGCTAAAAGAACTCATGGCGAAACAGAATCCTGAAAGCCAGCAGCGTATTGCAGCGAAAGCGGCAGAGATACGCCAGTCTGTCGCATTAAACTTGCTTCGTGAAGAGTTACAAATTTCACAAACGGAGATGGCTGCGGCTATGGGTGTAAAGCAGCCAACGATCGCTAAAATGGAACAGACTGATAACGACCCTCGTCTTTCGACCCTAAAACGCTACATTGCGGCATTGGGTGGAGAACTCAGTATAAATGTCACATTGCCGACTGGAAAAAAAGTCTCGTTTAATTTGTGAACAGGTATCCGGGCCAGGCGCAAGCCATAGCCCGGGTATTTCTCTCCTGGCGCCACGCGATGTCAGGACGCTAACGACAGCTCAGACTTTCCCGTATGTTGCGCCAGCCATTCGCTGATGCGCGCTTGCTGCTCGGCATTCAGCCACATTCCCTGTTTGGTACGACGCCAGATGGCGTCATCCAGACTGCGCACCCATTCGTGCTCAACCAGATATTTCAGTTCGGCTTCATAAAACTCATGGCCGAAATCTTCCCCCAGGTCGCCCAGGGCACTGGTTTCCTTCAGGATCCACTCGCTGTTGCTCCCGTAGGTGCGGGCATAATGGCGGGCCAGTGATTCGCTGATGAACGGGAAGCGACGGCGCAGTTTTGCCGCGTAGTCATCCCGGTCGCCGCCGATATCGCCCCCCGGCAGCACCGCGGTTTTGGTCCATGCCGGACCGATCCCTTTGTAATAGGGGGTCAGTTTTTCCAGCGCATGCTCGGCCAGTTTGCGATAGGTGGTCAGCTTCCCGCCGAAGACGGAGAGCAGCGGCGCCTGGCCGTTCTCATCGTGAATATCCAGGGTATAGTCGCGGGTAATGGCCTGCGGCGAATCCGACTCGTCATCGCACAGCGGACGGACGCCGGAATAGGTCCAGACGATATCGTCCCGGCTGAGGGTCTTTTTAAAGTGCGCGTTATAGACGTTCAGCAGGTAATTAATCTCTTTATCATCAATGGCCACCGCTTTCGGATCGCCCTTATACTCGACGTCCGTCGTGCCAATGATGGAGAACTCATCCATCCACGGGATAACAAACACAATACGTTTATCTTCGTTTTGCAGAATGTAGGCCTGCTTCTGAGTATGCACTCGCGGCACCACGATATGGCTGCCCTTGATCAGGCGGATACCGTAAGGCGAGCGCAGATGCATCCCTTCGTCGAAGAACTCTTTGACCCACGGGCCGGTGGCATTGACCAGACCGCGCGCCTTCCAGGTAAACCTCTCGCCGCTATCGATATCTTCCGCTTCCACCACCCACAGGCCGTTTTCACGTTTTGCCGAGATGGCGCGGGTGCGGGTGCGCACTTCGCCGCCTTTGCGGACGACCATCTGCGCGTTGGCCAGCACCAGGCGGGCATCGTCGACCCAGCAGTCGGAATATTCGAAACCGCGCACAATTTCCGGCTTCAGCACCGACTCTGCGCCAAAACGCAACCCGGTGGAGCCCGGCAGGCTGGTGCGTTTGCCCAGATGATCGTACATAAACAAGCCGATACGGATCATCCATGCCGGACGCAGATGTGGACGATGCGGGAGACGAAAGCGCATCGGGAAGGCGATATGCGGAGCCATTTTTAACAGCACTTCACGCTCGGCCAGCGCTTCGCTGACCAGGCGGAACTCATAGTGTTCGAGGTAGCGTAGCCCGCCGTGGATCAGTTTGGAACTGGCGCTGGAGGTAGCGCAGGCGAGATCGCGCGCTTCCAGCATCAGTACGGATAAACCCCGCCCGGCGGCATCTGCCGCGATACCGGCACCGTTGATGCCTCCGCCTATCACAATCAGATCTTTGGTTTCCACGTTCTTACCCTCTCACACTTTCGTTTAAGCTCACAAATGCTCGATATCGCTCACTATAGCAAACAAACGCGCTTTTGGTAACATCAAAAAAACATTTTGGAGTGATGGGTGTAACATATTGGCGTTTCTTTACCGCCTGACGGTACACTACAGGGTAAAATTGGGCCGCCATCGCCCGTCATGACGAGAAAGAGAAGAGAACCATGGAACAGTTTGAATGTATCAATGTTGAAGAAGCGCACCAGAAACTGCATCAGCAGAAGGCAGTGCTGGTCGATATCCGCGATCCGCAAAGCTATGCGATGGGCCATACGCCGGGCGCGTTTCACCTGACCAACGATACGCTGGGCGCGTTTATGCGTGATAACGACTTTGACACGGCGGTGATGGTGATGTGCTATCACGGCAACAGCAGTAAGGGCGCCGCGCAATATCTGCTGCAGCAGGGGTTTGATAAGGTCTACAGCGTTGATGGCGGGTTCGACGCCTGGCATCGCCATTTCCCGGCGGAAGTGGCGCACGGGACGTTTTAACGGCTGGCAGGTATACTATCCCCCTTTGTGTGGAATAAGCGATTCGCTGCATGTTAATGATTACCTCTTTTGCCAATCCGCGGGTGGCCCAGGCGTTTGTCGATTATATGGCGACGCAGGGGATTATCCTGACCATTCAGCAGCACGCCCAGAGCGACGTCTGGCTGGCTGATGAGAGTCAGGCCGGTCGCGTCAGGGCTGAGCTGGCCCGCTTCCTTGAGAATCCTGCGGACCCGCGTTATCTGGCGGCGAGCTGGCAGTCCGGACAGACCAATAGCGGGTTGCGTTATCAGCGCTTTCCTTTCTTTGCCACGCTGCGGCATAACGCCGGCCCGTTCACCTGGGCGATTCTGCTCATCTGCATCGCGGTGTTTATCCTGCAAAATCTGCTGGGCGATCAGCCGGTGATGATTTGGCTGGCCTGGCCCTACGATCCTTCGCTGCAGTTCGAAGCCTGGCGCTATTTCAGCCATGCTTTCATGCATTTCTCTCTGATGCATATTCTCTTCAACCTGCTATGGTGGTGGTATCTCGGCGGCGCGGTGGAAAAGCGCATCGGCAGTGGCAAACTGGTGGTGATCACCGTTATCAGCGCCCTGTTGAGCGGCTTCGTGCAGCATCAGTTTAGCGGCCCGTGGTTTGGCGGCTTATCGGGCGTGGTATACGCGCTGATGGGCTACGTCTGGCTGCGGGGCGAGCGCGATCCGCAGAGCGGTATTTATCTGCAGCGCGGGTTGATACTCTTCTCTTTAGTATGGTTAATTGCTGGCTGGTTTGACGTTTTCGGCATGGCGATCGCTAACGGCGCGCATGTGGCTGGTCTGGCGACCGGCCTGGCGATGGCGTTTGTTGATACCTTGCATGGGCGAAAACGCGCATAAAGACTTACCGACAGGGGTCGGGTAGGCGACATTTTTCCAGGGATATTTCATGAAACAAACACAACGTCATGACGCGATTATCGAGCTGGTAAAAAAACAGGGTTACGTCAGCACGGAAGAGCTGGTTGAGCAGTTCGCGGTCAGCCCGCAGACCATCCGCCGTGACCTGAACGATTTAGCCGAACAGAAAATGATCCTCCGCCATCACGGCGGCGCGGCGCTGCCCTCCAGCTCGGTGAACACCTCCTGGCACGATCGCAAAGCGACCCAGACGGCGGAAAAAGAGCGTATCGCCCGGCGGGTGGCCAGCGAGATCCCGGACGGCGCGACGCTGTTTATTGATATCGGCACCACACCGGAAGCGGTGGCGCATGCCCTGCTCGATCACAACGATCTGCGCATTGTGACCAACAACCTGAACGTGGCCAACACGCTGATGGTCAAAGAGGACTTCCGCATTATTCTCGCCGGCGGTGAACTGCGTAGTCGCGACGGCGGGATCATCGGGGAAGCGACCCTGGACTTTATCTCGCAGTTCCGTCTCGACTTCGGCATTCTTGGCATCAGCGGCGTCGACAGCGATGGCTCGCTGCTGGAGTTTGATTATCATGAAGTGCGCACCAAGCGCGCGATCATTGAGAATTCACGCCACGTGATGCTGGTGGTGGATCATACCAAGTTTGGCCGCAATGCGATGGTCAATATGGGCAGCATCAGTATGGTCGATGCGGTCTATACCGACGTGCTACCGCCGGCGGGCGTGCTGAAGGTCATCACCGATAACAACCTCCAGCTGGAGCTGTGCTAAACGGCAACGGCGTCGTCAGACGCCGTATCCCATCATCTTGAGTAACTGCTGAGCATGCTGCACCGCGTCCTGCCGGTGGGCGACGCCCAGTTTCTGATACAGGTTGCGAATGTGCGTCTTGATGGTGGTAGCCGCCACGTCAAGCTCGCCGGCAATCTGCTCGTTGCTGTAACCGGAATAGATTAAGCCAAGCACCTGCCATTCGCGCTGGGTCAGCGGGCTGGTGCGGATAAGCTCCGGCACCTCCGGATGATTCAGCAGCCGCTCGACGAACCCTTCGTCAAAGTGGGCGAATTTGTGGCGATGATGCTGGTTGATGTCGCGCAGAATACGCTGGGCTCGGTGTTGCTCCAGCTCCGGCAGGGTGTTCAGCTGGATCAGCTGGCGTAGCTGCTGAGCCATCGCCTCGCCTTCAATCACAAAGTGGTTGATAAAACCGGTGCGGTTGGCGAGCGTCAGGGCTTCGAGCAGGGCTTTCTGCGCTTCGCTCTTGCGTCCCGCCTGCCAGTACAGCTGGTTGAGCAGCAGCAGGTTGCGGTTAAGATCGCTCATCAAGCGCAGCGAACGCGCATTTTCGTTCAGCTCTTCCAGCACCATTTCCGCCGGTTCGAAATCGCCCAGCAGGATCTGCGCTCGGGCAATGTTGCGCCACTGGCTCTGCAGGAAGTGGTTGTTGGCGAACTCCGGCTTCGGCGTCTGGCGCAGCCAGTTGGCCGCCGCGGTTTTATCGCCGGTCATCTGCCAGTAGATCACCCGCACCTTATCGGCGTTGGAGACCCAGTCGCTGTGATAGTGACCGTTACCGAGCAGGTTTTCCAGCCGGTTCAGGTGGCTGCGGGCATTATCCAGATCGCCGCGCGCCAGCGAGCACTGGACCATCAGCGCCAGACACTGCAGCTGCTGCTGCGGCTGATACGTTGAGAGAACGTCCATCCCCTGGCGGGCGCAGGCTTCAGCTTCGTCGAGGCGCGCCCATGCCCACAGCAGCTGAGAGCGGATGCGCAGCAGGAACTCGTGCATCGGCAACTGCTCAAGGTGCTGTTCGCGTACCAGCTGGAAGGCTTTCTCCTGGCTCTCCCAGGCGGCCTGCAGGAAGCCCTGGGCAAAGAGGATTTCGCTTTGCTGAATGATGCTCCACAGCGCGTAATGCCACACGTCGTGGCGGCGGGCCATCTGTTCGGTCTGCTGCATCACCGCGAGGGATTTGGTCAGTTTCCCCTTACAATGGAGGACTTCACCATGCACCGAGGTGGCGACGATGCGGCTGTAATAGTTGGCTAGCGGCAGCTCTTCCAGGGCCACCATCGACAGACGTTCCGCTTCGTCCTGGTCGCCGTCGTTAATCGCTACCTGTGCGCGCAGAGCGTTGAAATCGCCATGCATCGCGGTGTCCATTTCCACACTCATCTCCTGCTCGGCGCGCGCCAGCAGGGTGTTGACTTCGCTGTAACGATGCTGGCTCTGCATCAGCCAGGCCTGCAGCAGGATCAGGCGCGGATTTTCCAGCAGATTTGACCAGGGCAGTGCCGACAGCGACTGCTCCAGCAGCCCCAGTTCGCTATGGTTAAACATGCCCCAGGCGTGGTTGAGTAAGATATCGCGCAGCATTTTGGCATCGCCAGCCGCCAGCGCATGATGAATGGCCTCGCTGGGGAACCCTTGCGCCATCCAGCTTTCCGCCGCAGCGCGGTGGATCTCCGGCAGTTCAACCGCCAGCTCCCACTGACAGCGCTGGCGCAGGAAGCTGCCAAACAGCGGGTGATAGCGGAACCATTCGCCGGAATCATCCATCCGCTGCAGGAACAGCCCCTGACGTTCGATCTCCTCCAGCTGCATCTGGCCATTCTCTTCGCCGGTGACGCGCACGATTAACGCGTCGTTCATTGAGCGCAGCAGAGAACTCTTCAGCAAAAAGCTACGCGTGCGGGCGTCGACGTTATCCAATACTTCATCCACCAGATAATCTGACAGATGGCTGGCGTTAATCCCGGCGAGGCGGCGGGCGGAGTGTTGGGCGGAAGAGTTATTCTGGCGGGCGGAGAGGGCGATGAGCTGCAGCGCGGTGGCCCACCCGGCAACATCGTCGCACAGCCGGCTGCTGTCGTCGGCTTCGATTGGCGACGTCAGACGGCAGTCGAAAAATTGTTTCGCTTCCTGGTGGGTAAAGGCCAGCTGCTGGCTGCCAATCTCCAGCAGCTGATCGCGGACGCGCAGGTTGGCAATGCCCAGCTGCGGCAAGTTACGCGACAGCACCACCAGAGTCATATTCTCCGGCTGATGGCGCAGGAAAAAGCGCATCGCGTCATGGATCACCGGATTATTGATCAGATGATAATCATCAATGACGAGGTACAGCGGGCGCTGCCAGTCGGCGAGTTCAATAAACAGCTGCGCAAAAAGGGAGGAGAGACTGGCGTACTGGCGCTTTTGCACCATCGCTTCACTGGCCGCGCAGTGGTTGCCGGTGGCCTGCTGAATCGCCGCGATCAGATAGCTGGCAAAACGCTCCTGCTGGTTGTCACCTTCGTCCAGCGAGAACCACCCGAGATCGTTTTTACCCGCGGCCCACTGAGAAATGAGCGTTGTTTTACCGTACCCGGCAGGGCTGGTGATCAGCACGAGACGATAATTGTTCGCGCCGGAAAGTTTCGCCAGTAGACGCTCACGAACCACAGTGTGTTCAAGGCGGACCGGACGACTTAATTTGGACGGAATCAACATAGTTCTACATTTCGCTGTGCAAGAGAGAGGTTGCGATTTTTTTTGCGCTTCGTAATTAATATCTAATAAGGTCGGTGATTATGAAATTTATTGCAAGTTATGTCCGAACTTTATGCTCTTGAATTTGCTCTATGTCACAAATTTTGACATTGGTTGAGAATGGGGAAAAATCGCAGACAGGACTCGCCGTCAGCGGTTTTTAGACGGCGGCTGGCGGAGCGGGGAGAGATTTATTTTATGTGAAGAGTAGTCGTTTGTTTTTATTAAATTATTGTCAGTGATTTCTTAGAAGTAATCTTTTTTGCGGGGCAATGTGATGAAATGTGCTTATTTCTCCAGAGCGCTCTATTTATTTTTTTAATAACCTGGCGAGAGGCGGGAAGATTTTTAGCGCGTATTGGCCTGTAACAAATTTTTACCCTGCGGACGTCGCTTCTTGATTGTCATACGGCGGTGATTTTTACAGCATATTTTTGCCTTCTCACCCACACTATAGTGTCCAGGATCACACTTTTCGCTCATCCCCGCCACTCCTCCCTGTCTAATCCCCGTCGGGATGAGGACGATGAATCGGGAGGTCGGCACACTAGCGCCATCGTTTTAGTAAAGGACCCGGATCTCATTATGTCACAGACTTCATTTAACAAAGCTCAGTTTCAAGCTGCACTGACGCGTCAGTGGCAGCATTTTGGTTTACAGTCCGCTTCCGAGATGACGCAGCGTCAATGGTGGCGCGCGGTCAGCGGAGCGCTGGCGGAACTTCTGTCGGCGCAGCCGGTGGCAAAACCAGCGCAAGGACAGCGTCACGTTAACTACATCTCGATGGAGTTTCTGATTGGTCGTCTGACCGGCAACAACCTGCTCAACCTGGGCTGGTACGAGGGCGTGAGCGATGCGCTGAAAGGTTATGACGTCAACCTCACCGATCTGCTGGAAGAAGAAACCGACCCGGCACTGGGTAACGGTGGCCTGGGACGTCTGGCTGCCTGCTTCCTCGACTCCATGGCGACCGTAGGCCAGTCGGCCACCGGTTACGGCCTCAACTACCAGTATGGTCTGTTCCGCCAGTCTTTTGACGATGGCCAGCAGATGGAAGCCCCGGATGACTGGGGTCGTAACAACTACCCCTGGTTCCGCCATAACGACGCGCTGGATGTCCAGGTTGGCATCGGCGGTAAAGTCAGCAAAAACGGCGAATGGCAGCCGGCGTTCGTCATTACCGGCGAAGCCTGGGATCTGCCGGTGCTCGGCTATCGCAACAATGTCGCCCAGCCGCTGCGTCTGTGGCAGGCCAAACACGCCCATCCGTTCAACCTGACCAAATTCAACGACGGCGATTTCCTGCGCGCCGAGCAGCAGGGTATCGACGCGGAAAAACTGACTAAGGTGCTGTACCCGAACGACAACCATCAGGCCGGTAAAAAACTGCGCCTGATGCAGCAGTACTTCCAGTGCGCCTGCTCGGTGGCCGATATCCTGCGCCGCCATCATCTGGCAGGTCGCAAGCTTTCCGAACTGGCGGACTACGAAGTGATCCAATTGAACGATACGCACCCGACCATTGCTATCCCGGAACTGCTGCGCGTGCTGATTGATGAGCACCAGCTGAGCTGGGACGACGCCTGGGCGATCACCAGCAAAACCTTTGCTTACACCAACCACACCCTGATGCCGGAAGCGCTGGAGTGCTGGGATGAGAAGCTGGTGAAAGCGCTGCTGCCGCGCCATATGCAGATCATTAAAGAGATTAACGACCGCTTTAAACTGCTGGTGGATAAAACCTGGCCTGGCGATAAGCAGGTCTGGGCGAAGCTGGCGGTGGTGCATGACAAGCAGGTTCGGATGGCTAACATGTGCGTGGTGAGCGGTTTTGCCGTCAACGGCGTGGCGGCGCTGCACTCTGACCTGGTGGTGAAAGATCTGTTCCCGGAATATAACCAGCTGTGGCCGAACAAATTCCATAACGTGACCAACGGCATCACGCCGCGCCGCTGGATCAAGCAGTGCAACCCGGCGCTGGCCTCGCTGCTGGATGAGACGCTGAAAAAAGAGTGGGCCAATGACCTTGACCAGCTGATCAACCTGGAAAAATACGCTGACGATGCGGCATTCCGTCAGACCTATCGTGATATTAAACAGGCCAACAAAGTCCATCTGGCCGAGTTTGTGAAGCAGCGCACCGGGATTGAGATTAACCCGCAGGCGATTTTCGATATCCAGATCAAACGCCTGCACGAGTACAAGCGTCAGCATCTCAACCTGCTGCATATTCTCGCGCTGTACAAAGAGATCCGCGAAAATCCACAGGTCGATCGCGTACCGCGCGTCTTCCTGTTCGGCGCGAAAGCAGCGCCGGGCTACTATCTGGCGAAAAACATTATTTTTGCCATCAATAAGGTAGCGGAAGCGATCAACAACGACCCGAAAGTCGGCGATAAGCTGAAAGTGGTCTTCCTGCCGGACTATTGTGTATCGGCAGCGGAAAAACTGATCCCGGCGGCGGATATCTCCGAGCAGATCTCCACCGCGGGTAAAGAAGCCTCTGGTACCGGCAACATGAAGCTGGCGCTGAACGGTGCGCTGACCGTCGGGACGCTGGATGGCGCTAACGTGGAAATCGCCGAACAGGTGGGTGAAGAGAACATCTTTATCTTCGGTCACACGGTAGAAGAAGTAAAAGCGCTGAAGGCGAAAGGCTACGATCCGCTGAAATGGCGTAAAAAAGACAAACTGCTTGATGCAGTGCTTAAGGAACTGGAGAACGGTACCTACAGCAACGGCGACAAGCATGCCTTCGACCAGATGCTGCACAGCCTGCTGCAGGGCGGCGACCCGTACCTGGTGCTGGCCGATTTCGCAGCCTACGTGGCGGCGCAAAAACGGGTAGATGAGCTGTATCGCGACCAGGAGGCCTGGACTCGCGCGACTATCCTCAACACCGCGCGCTGCGGCATGTTCAGCTCTGACCGCTCGATCCGCGATTATCAGCAACGTATCTGGCAGGCGAAACGCTAAAGGAAGGCCTATGGAGAGTAAACGCCTCGATAATGCCGCGCTGGCGGCGGGCATCAGCCCCAGCTATATCAACGCGCACGGCAAGCCGCAGTCTATCGCGGCTGTCACCAAACAGCGCCTGCTGGATGCGATGCATCGCTCTACCGCCGCCACGAAAGTGGCGGTTAACCCGCTGCCGAACGTGAAAATTTTCACCCACGGCAAAAAAATGTCGCTGCCGGTGGCAGGACGCGGTGAGTATCAGTGGATCCTGACCACTGAGGACGGTAAGCAGTATCAAGGGAAAACCCGCGGCGGCGAAGCACTGCCGCTGCCGGCCAAATTGCCGGAGGGGTACCACTCCCTGACCCTCACTCAGGAGGGGGAGCGCTGGCATTGCCGGACCATCGTCGCGCCAGCCCGCTGCTACGAGCCGCAGCCGCTAAAAGAGGGGAAAAAGCTGTGGGGCACCTGCGTGCAGCTTTATACCCTGCGTTCGGAGAAAAACTGGGGCATCGGCGATTTTGGCGATCTGCGGGCCATGCTGCCGGAAATCGCCCGCCGCGGCGGGTCGTTTATTGGCCTTAACCCGATTCATGCCCTCTATCCGGCGAACCCGGAGAGCGCCAGTCCGTATAGCCCGTCTTCACGTCGCTGGCTGAACGTCATCTACATCGACGTTAATGCGGTTGAAGATTTCCAGCGTAGCGAAGAGGCGCAGGCATGGTGGCAGTCCGCAGCGACCCAGCAGGCCTTGCAGGCGGCGCGGCAAACGGATGATGTCGACTATACCGCGGTCACCACGCTGAAAATGACCGCGCTGCGTATGGCGTGGAAACGATTCTCTCGTCGTGAAGATGAGCAGATGACGGCGTTCCGCGAGTTTGTCCTGCGCGAGGGGGAAAGCCTCTACTGGCAGGCCGCTTTCGATGCGCTTCACGCCTGGCAGGTACAGCAGGATCCGCTGCGCTGGGGCTGGCCGGCCTGGCCGAAGGCCTTTCAGGATATCGACAGCCCGGAGGTGAAAGCCTTCTGCATTGAGCATGAGGATGACGTCAGCTTCTATCTCTGGTTGCAGTGGCTGGCCTGGAGCCAGTTTGCCGCCTGCTGGGAAACCAGCCAGCGCGATAGCATGCCGATAGGTCTTTACCGCGATCTGGCGGTGGGCGTCGCCGAAGGCGGGTCGGAGACCTGGTGCGACCGTGAACTGTACTGCCTGAAAGCGTCCGTGGGCGCGCCGCCGGATATTTTGGGGCCGCTGGGCCAGAACTGGGGCCTGCCGCCGATGGATCCGCATATTATTGCCGCTCGTGCCTATGAGCCGTTTATCGATCTGCTGCGCGCCAATATGCAGAACTGCGGTGCGCTGCGCATCGATCACGTGATGTCGGTGCTGCGTCTGTGGTGGATCCCTTATGGTGAGACCGCCGACCATGGCGCTTACGTTCAGTATCCCGTCGACGATCTGCTGTCGCTCCTGGCCCTGGAAAGCCAGCGTCATCGCTGCATGGTGATCGGTGAAGATCTGGGCACGGTACCGGTGGAGATTGTCAGCAAGTTACGCAATAGCGGCGTCTATTCTTATAAGGTGCTCTATTTTGAGAGTGATGCAGAGAAAACGTTCCGCGCGCCGGCGCTGTACCCGGAGCAATCAATGGCTGTGGCGACAACGCACGACCTGCCCACCCTCCGCGGCTACTGGGAAAGCGGCGATCTGACGTTAGGTAAAGCGCTGGGGCTCTATCCCGACGAGGTGGTGCTGCGCGGACTGTACCAGGACCGTGAGCTGGCGAAGCAAGGGCTACTGGATGCGCTGCATAAGTACGGTTGTCTGCCCAAGCGTGCCGGACATAAGGCCTCGCTGATGAGCATGACGGGGATCCTCAATCGGGGGATGCAGCGTTACATTGCCGACAGCAATAGTGCCCTGTTGGGCCTGCAGCCGGAAGACTGGCTGGAGATGGCGTCGCCGGTTAACATTCCGGGTACCAGCACCGAATACCCGAACTGGCGCCGGAAGCTGTCCGTCACCCTGGAGCAGATGTTTGCCGATGAACAGGTCAATAAGCTGATTAAGGATCTGGATAAACGGCGTAAGGCGGCGAGCAAGAAAGCCGCCTCCTGATGACTTCCCGCCGCGTCGTTCGCTGCGCGGCGAAGAGCATGTCTGAAAAAAAAGGCCGGCCCGCATAATGCGGACCGGCCTTTTTCTATGGCGGGAGTTACCTTACACCACCATCCCCAGCAGCAGACAGCCTACCAGGCCGCACACGGAGATAATGGTTTCCAGCACCGACCAGGACCTGATGGTCTCGCCGATGGTCAGGTTAAAGTACTCTTTGAACAGCCAGAAGCCCGGATCGTTGACGTGAGAGAAGATAACGCTGCCGGAGCCAACGGCGATAACCATCAGTTCCGGGCTGACGCCGGTGGTGGCGATCAGCGGCGCGGCAATCCCGCCCGCGGTGATGGCGGCAACGGTCGCTGAACCCAGCGCGATACGCAGTACTGCGGCGATAGACCACGCCATAAACAGCGGAGACATGTTCGATTCGTGCATGATAGAGGCGATGTATTTATCCATGCCGCTATCCACCAGCACCTGTTTGAAGGCGCCGCCGCCGCCGATGATCAACAGCATCATCGCGATGATTTTAATAGAAGAAGTCAGGGTATCGTTGATCTGCTCCATGGAGCGGCCGCGGTTCAAACCGAAGGTGAACAGGGCGATCAGTACCGCAATCAGGGTGGCCATCACCGGGTCGCCGAAGAACTCAGCAATCGGCAGGAAGGCGTGGCCCTTCGGCAGGATCATCTCGGCCACGGCGCGCATCGCCATCAGGATCACCGGTACCAGCGAGGTCCAGACGCTGACGCCAAAGCCAGGCATCTCTTCTTCAGTGAATACTTTCGGGTTATGCAGGCCTTCCGGGATCGGCTTATCAATGCCTTTCAGGAAGCGCGCAAACACCGGCCCTGCCAGGATAACCGTCGGGATAGCCAGAATGGTACCGTAGAGCAGCGTTTTGCCCATATCGGCATGGAAGATGGTGGCAATCGCGGTCGGACCCGGGTGCGGCGGCAGGAAGCCGTGGGTGACGGAGAGCGCGGCAGCCATCGGGACACCGACGTACAGCAGCGGGATGCGGGCCGAGGCGGCGATAGTAAACACCAGCGGCAGCATCAGCACGAAGCCCACTTCATAGAACAGCGCGAAGCCGACGGTGAAGCCGGTCAGCACAACAGCCCACTGAATATGCTTCTTACCGAACTTATTGATAAGGGTGGTGGCGATACGCTGGGCGCCGCCGCAGTCTGCCAGCAGTTTACCGAGCATAGCGCCGAAGCCCATGATCAGCGCGAGGCTGCCGAGGGTGCCGCCAACGCCGTTCTTGATGGAGACGATCACTTTATCCAGCGGCATACCCTGCATTAATCCGACGGCGAGCGCCACCAGAACCAGCGCAATGAAGCCGTTCATTTTGAAACGGATCATTAACAGCAATAACAGGGCAACCCCGATAGCAACGATGATTAATGGCATGATTTACCTGGCCTTAATTTGTTATGGGTAACGTCAAAGTTTCAACCTGTAAGACATCTGCTCCATCAGGGAGCAAAATAGTCTGGCACCGTAAACACTTGCATTATCCTTACCCAGAGAAAGGATAGCTGGCTATTTTTTTGCCGGTGGTGCCTGAAGGGGATGATACGGGTAACATGTGAGGGTTGAGAATCACCTGACGGGGGAAAATGTTAAATATGAGACTTAAGTCATACTCTTTCCCCGGTTTTTGCCGGGCATTTAGCGGGAGATGTTGCGCGGTAACACAGAAAGGACCAGAGAGAGCCGGCGGCAGGTTGCCGCCGGAGAGAAAACTTAGTAGTAGGAGTGCTCGCCGCGCTGATGCTCGGTCAAATCGCGAACCCCTTTCAGCTCCGGAAACTCATTCAGCAGCTGTTTCTCAATGCCTTCTTTCAGGGTCACGTCGACCATCGAGCAGCCGTTGCATCCGCCGCCGAACTGCAGAATAGCCAGACCGTCGTCGGTGATTTCCATCAGCGACACGCGGCCGCCGTGGCCCGCCAGCTGCGGGTTAATCTGCGACTGCAGCAGGTATTCGACGCGCTCCATCAGCGGGGCATCGTCAGAGACTTTACGCATTTTAGCGTTCGGCGCTTTCAGCGTCAGCTGAGAGCCAAGCTGGTCAGTGACGAAATCGATTTCAGCGTCATCCAGATACGGCGCGCTGAGTTCATCGACATAGGCGGTCAGCTGTTCAAATTTCAGCGCCGTGTCGGTGTCTTCCACCGCATCCGGTGGGCAGTAAGATACGCCGCACTCAGCGTTTGGGGTGCCGGGATTAATCACAAATACGCGAATTTGCGTCCCTTCTTCCTGATTTGCCAGCAGTTTGGCAAAGTGCGCTTGTGCAGCATCGGAAATACGGATCATAGCGTTGGCCTAATAGTTGACTATTTTACTGGGTTATAATACGCCCATCAGCGGGGGTCTACAAGGTACGGCACAAACACCATACCTGAACCGTCGCGGCGCCGTTTCGCAAAAGCAGGCGGGATATCTCGGCGACGGTGCTGCCGGTCGTGACGACATCATCCACGATAGCGATATGGAGTCCCTGCACGGCAAATTCAAGCTGAAAGGCATTTTTCAGGTTCTGCCTGCGCAAACGGGCATTAAGCGAATGCTGAACGGCGCCGGCTCGCTGGCGCGTCAGACCATCGCGATGCCAAAAACATCCTCGCCAGCGGGCTAGCGGCCGGCACAGCTCGTCGCACTGATTATAACCTCGATGCCAGCGACGACGGCGCCACAGCGGTACGCCGACCATACCGTCCACCGGCGGCAAATCGTGCCGCTGCTTAAGGCGCAGCTGCAGCAGACGCGCCAGGGCGGGCCCCAGCTCCGGACGATGGTGAAACTTCAACTGCTGGACCAGACCGCTCAGCGGTGGGCGATAGTCGTTGACCGCCACCAGCCGATGCCAGGGAGGCGGCTTTTGCAGGCAGCGGCCGCAGGGGTGATGGGATGTCGCCGCCGGCAGGCCACACTGCGGGCAGAGCGGGGGGCAGGCGAGCAGGGCGCGGCTGCAACGAGAGCAGAACCCCCAGTGGGCGAGCGCCAGCGGCATTTGGCATAGCCAGCATAAGCTGTGTGCTGTTAGCATATTTGGCCTTCTGTCCAGTAAAAAAGAGAACGGTAACGGATGAACGACATCTGGTGGCAAACAATCGGCGAAGGTGATTGTCATCTTGTGCTGCTGCACGGCTGGGGGCTGAACGCTCAGGTATGGGATTGCATCACGCCGCAGCTGGCTTCGCATTTTACCCTCCACCTGGTGGACCTGCCGGGCTATGGCCGCAGCGGCGGATATGGGGCGATGTCGCTCGAGGCGATGGCGCAGCGGGTGCTGGAGCAGGCTCCTCCTCAGGCGGTGTGGCTGGGCTGGAGCCTGGGCGGGCTGGTGGCAAGCCAGGTGGCGATGATGCACCCGGAACGCGTGCAGGCGCTGGTGACGGTCGCGTCTTCCCCCTGTTTCGCGGCCCGTGACGACTGGCCCGGCATCAAGCCCGAGGTGCTGGCCGGGTTTCAGCAGCAGCTGAGCGAAGATTTCCAGCGCACCGTCGAGCGATTCCTCGCTCTGCAAACCATGGGCACAGAGAGCGCGCGTCAGGATGCGCGGGCGTTAAAGCAGGCGGTGCTCTCGCTGCCGATGCCTTCCGCCGAGGCGTTGAACGGCGGACTGGAGATCCTCAGAACGGTCGATCTGCGCCAGGCGCTGGTCGGGCTGCCGATGCCGTTGCTGCGGCTGTATGGTCGGCTGGACGGACTGGTGCCGCGCAAGATTGTTCCGCTGCTGGATAAGCTGTGGCCGGAAAGCGAGTCGATCCTCTTTGATAAGGCAGCGCATGCGCCGTTTGTTTCTCATCCCGCGGCCTTCTGCGAGCCGCTGCTGGCGTTGAAAAAGCGGCTGGGGTAATTTTTTTTGCCGTGCCATGGTAAAAGGGCCATTCCTAGCAATACTTAGGTTGTTACGGTGGTTGATTATTTCATTCCGCCACCGTGACCTACAATAACAACCTTATGGAGAGTAGAGGCTATGAAACTTGTTACAGGAATGGTTGCATCTCTGGTGATTGGCACCCTGTCGTTTGGCGCATTCGCTGCGAAAGAGATCCAAAAAGAAGACGTGGCGAAGATGAATTTGACCAAGGTCGGCAGCATCACGACCTCCAGGACGACGTCACCGATGGACGCTCGACGCGATCTGTCTAAAAAAGCGGATGAGCTGGGTGGGAAATACTTTGTGGTGATTGCCGGGCAGAAAAACGAAAAAACCGTTCACGCTAACGCTGACGTTTATAAATAATCCAGTCATAAAAAACGGGCCTGCTGGCCCGTTTTTCACTGATGTCTCACTCATTTACCTTGTTGCACGACCTGGCATGACTCCTTTCATCGCAGCGCCCACCACTCCTGCTGGCACGCCGCTTTCCCTTCAGGACAGCTTTTACAGCTGCCTGAGAGACAGCCCTCGCTCGTTTCGCTGATCCGTACCACCTTACCCATGGCTTCCATCCGTTCCAGCATCGCGTCAATCAGCGGCTGAGGCGTCCGCAGGCGGGCGCTGAGCTGTTTCGCCTCCATGCGGCCCTGCAGGGCCAGCATATCGCGGACTTCCATTAACGACGCCACAGACCCTCCTTAGTGGCAATCGCCAGCCGGGCTGGAACAGCAGGAGGCCGGCGTTTTTCGGGTGGCCAGCAGCGAGACATCCACCCGGCTGCGCGCCCGGCGCAGCAGGCCGAAGAGCACCACGTTGAACAACACCACCGCCAGGATACACACCAGGCTGTAGCGCGGGTGGTCGCTAAAGCTGACGGTCTGGTAGTAGAGCGTCGAGAGCGAATAGGCGATATTCAGCCCCCACAGGATGGAGAAGGTCATCCAGCCACGGCTCGATTCGCGGGCGATGGCGCCCATCACCGAGATGCAGGGGATATAGAGCAGGACGAAGATCAGGTAGCTGTATGCCGCCGCCGCGCTGCCAAATTTATTGCCCATCACGCCCATGGCGCCGGTGGCCATTTCGCCATCGCCTTTGCTGGCTTCGATGGGGTTGGCCAGGACGCTGAGGCTGAAGGTGTCTTTCAGTCCCTGCCATGTCTCGTCGACGGCGGCGAGCAGTTCTTCGCCGAGGCTGAAGGTCTGCGGATTGAATTCCTCATTCTGGATATCTTCGGCGGTATAGAGCGTGTTCAGCGTACCGACCACCACCTCCTTCGCCATCGCGCCGGTAAACAGGCCGACGGTGGCCTGCCAGTTATCTTCATGCACGCCGATCGGTTTAAATACCGGCGTAATGACCCGGCTCACCGAGGCCAGCGCGGAGTCGTTGATGTTGTCGACGACCTTACCGCTCAGCGAGAAGCTGTTCAGCGCGCTGAGGAAAATGCTGACAATGACGATCACCTTCCCGGCGCGCAGCACAAAGCCTTTCAGGCGCTGCCAGGTCTGGATAATCAGGCTCTTGATGTGCGGGACGTGGTACACCGGCAGCTCCATCACGAACGGCGAGGCTTCACCGCGCATAATGGTGTGCTTTAGCATCAGGCCGGTGAGAATGGCCATCACAATGCCCAGCACGTAGAGTGAGAAGACCGCCAGCGCACCGTTCTGACCAAA
Organism: Klebsiella sp. K-Nf6; assembly: GCF_002806655.1. NCBI lineage: Bacteria > Pseudomonadati > Pseudomonadota > Gammaproteobacteria > Enterobacterales > Enterobacteriaceae > Klebsiella > Klebsiella sp. K-Nf6. Next base: position 333,653 of record NZ_PIBN01000003.1, read on the forward strand.
GAACGCGGCCGCGAAGACAGCGAAGATCGCCAGCCGCGCGCCGCAGGACATAAACGGCGCCATCATAATGGTCATCAGACGCTCGCGCGGCGCGTCAAGGGTGCGGGCGCCCATCACCGACGGCACGTTGCAGCCGAAACCGACAATCAACGGGACAAAGGATTTCCCCGGCAGGCCGAGGGCTTGCATCAGGCGGTCCATCACAAAGGCGGCGCGCGCCATGTAGCCGGAGTCCTCAAGGAAGGAGAGGAACAGATACATCATGCCGATCTGCGGCACCAGCGGCAGCACGGTGTTGATACCGCCGCCGATCCCCTGGGCGAGGAAGACGGTCAGCCAGTCCGGGAAGTGCAGGGTGTAGCCCAGCCATTGAATACCGTGAATAAAGACCGCGACTGAGCCGGCATCGAAAATCGGCTGCAGCGCGCCGCCGATGTTGATCGCCAGCAGGAACATCAGGTACATGACAAAGAGAAAAATCGGCAACCCGAGGAAGCGGTTAAGGATCACTTTGTCCATTGCCGCGGTGAAGCGGCTTGGCTCGGCGGTCAGGGTGTTGCTGACGGCGTCGCAAACGGCGGCGATGGTCTGATAGCGCGCGTCTGCGATATGCAACGCCGGGTCGTCGATCTCGTCGCTGAGATTCGCCAGAGCAATATCCAGTTTATCGGCGGCGTCGCCGGCATAGGCCCGGCTGTAGATATCGCCCTCCAGCATCTGCAGACCCAGCCAGCGCCGCTGCCGGGTCGGGATCTGCGCTGACATTTGCTGCGCCAGCAGGTCAGCTTCGCGCAGCAACGGCTGCGGATAGTGAACCAGCTCAATATCGCTGTTCGCCTGATGACGGTCGAGGGCAATCTTCAGCGCTTCGATCCCACGTCCGCGGGTCGAGACCAGCGGAATGACCGGACAGCCGAGACGGGCGGCGAGGGCGTCGATATCAATTCGCACCTGTTGCTTTTCGGCGATATCCAGCATGTTCAGCGCGACGACGCAGGGGATCCCCAGCTCAAGCAGCTGCAGCGTCAGATAGAGGTTTCGCTCGAGGTTGGAGGCATCGACCACGTTAATCAGCACGTCGGCGTCGCCGCTCAGGATGTAGTGGCAGGCAATCTGCTCGTCCAGCGAGGTCTGTGAGGAGATAGTGGTCAGGGAGTAGGTCCCCGGGAGGTCGACCAGCGTGACCTGGTGGTCAGTGGTGGCGAAAACCCCCTCTTTACGCTCAACGGTGACCCCGGCCCAGTTGCCTACGCGCTGGCGGGCGCCGGTCAGCTGATTAAATAAGGTGGTCTTGCCGGAATTAGGATTACCAATTAAACCAACGGTTAATTTTTTCATATTTCACACTCTTGTGCCGGCCAGCCGTTATTGTGCAACCGCTTCCAGTTCGATTAAGGCGAGATCTTTTTTGCGTAATACCAGACTGACGCGTCGGGTTTCAATATGAACAGGATCGCCGAGCGGCGCTACGCGAACCACATGAAAAGAGGAACCGGGCAGCATGCCGAGGGAAAGCAATTTCTGACGGTATGCTGGGCTAATATCGCGGGAGAATCCGGTAATTTTCCACGCACTATCAGGTGTGAATTGCATAGGGCCTACTTGTGTATCGCTAACCGAAGAAGAATTGACCGGGCGTCTGGGACAACCGCGCCGGGGACCGTAGCCAACGAAAAAGGAAAAAGCGTACTGAAAATGATGATAATGAGAATGGTTTTTATCATCAATACATATGATGCGCTAAACGCTATTTTTATTGCGAAAATCACCTTTTTTTTGATATGACGCAAAGTCCGGCTGTAATCAAAAATGCGCGAAATATTATTTCGTCGGTTTAATGTTTAATTAAGGTTTCTTAAGTTAACGAAATGAAAATAATAATTTCGCTGTCTTTCCTGGACGGAATTAATGCAGGCTATCAGAAATGACTGAACCCGTTTTGCGCGTAATGGCGGTCGTATCGCCAGGGTATGAAAAATAAAAACTGCCCCTGAACAGGGGCAGGGAGAGATTAGCGTTTTTTACCCATTGCCGCGGCCAGGGCATCCATCATCGCGCTGTTACCGGCAGGCTGTGCCTCGCGACCGCGGGGTTTGGCGGCTTTCGCGGCCGGGCGGTTACCCTGCGGGCGATCCTGACCGCCGCCGCGGCGGACGTTGCTGTCGCCTGGCTGCTCGTCGAGACGCATGGTCAGGGCGATACGTTTACGTGGCAGATCGACTTCCATGACCTTCACCTTCACGATGTCGCCCGCTTTCACCACGGTGTGTGGATCTTCAACAAACCGGTCAGAAAGCGACGAAATGTGAACCAGTCCGTCCTGATGGACACCGATATCGACAAACGCGCCGAAGTTGGTGACGTTGGTGACGGCGCCTTCCAGGATCATCCCCGGCAGCAGATCGTTCATGGTCTCTACACCATCAGCGAATTTCGCCGTCTTAAACTCCGGACGCGGATCGCGGCCCGGTTTTTCCAGCTCTTTGATAATATCGGTGACGGTCGGAACACCGAACTTCTCATCGGTGAAATCCGCGGCCTTCAGATGACGCAGTTCGCTGCTGTTGCCCATCAGATCTTTCAGCGCCTGCTGGGTGGCGGCCAGAATGCGTTCGACCACCGGATAGGCTTCCGGGTGCACGGTGGAGGCGTCCAGCGGGTTATCGCCATGGTTGATACGCAGGAAGCCCGCACACTGTTCAAAGGCTTTCGGCCCCAGACGGCTGACTTTCAGCAACTGCTGGCGATTCTGGAACTGGCCGTTCTCGTCGCGCCAGGTGACGATATTCTGCGCCATCATGCGGGTCAGGCCGGCGACGCGAGTCAGCAGCGGAACGGAGGCGGTATTCAGGTCAACGCCGACGGCGTTCACGCAGTCTTCTACCACCGCGTCCAGCTTACGCGCCAGCTGGGTCTGGCTAACATCGTGCTGATACTGGCCGACGCCAATCGATTTCGGGTCGATTTTCACCAGCTCGGCCAGAGGATCCTGCAGACGACGGGCGATGGAGACCGCGCCACGCAGCGACACGTCGAGGTCCGGGAACTCCAGCGCCGCCAGTTCGGAGGCGGAGTAAACGGAAGCGCCCGCTTCGCTGACAATCACCTTCTGGGCGGTGACTTTCGGGAACTGTTTCTGCACGTCGAGGAAGAAACGCTCGGTTTCACGCGAAGCGGTACCGTTGCCGATAGCCACCAGCTCAACGTTGTACTTTTCACACAGCGCGGCAACCGCCACCGCCGCTTTAGCGGCCTGCCCGGTATGCGGGTAGATGGTATCGGTAGCCACCAGCTTGCCGGTACCGTCAACGACGGCGACTTTAACGCCGGTGCGCAGGCCTGGATCGAGCCCCATGGTGGCGCGTAGCCCGGCGGGCGCCGCCATCAGCAGGTCGTGCAGGTTACGGGCGAAGACATTGATGGCTTCGTCCTCCGCGCGTTCGCGCACGGTGCCCATCAGCTCGGTTTCGAGATGCATCAGGACTTTGATGCGCCAGGTCCAGCTGACGACTCCTTTACGCCAGCTGTCCGCCGGGGCGTTGTTCAGGCGCAGGCCAAGGTGGTCGATAATAATTTGCTCGCCGTGGCTCTCTTTCGGCGGCTCGTCAAACTGCGGATCGGCGTTTAAAGAGAGCTGCAGCACGCCTTCGTTGCGACCGCGGAACATCGCCAGCGCGCGGTGCGATGGCACGGTGGCGATCGGTTCATGGTGATCGAAGTAGTCGCGGAATTTGGCGCCTTCCTCTTCTTTGCCGCTAACGACGGTGGAAACCAGGTGGGCGTTTTTCCACAGATAGTCACGGACCTTAGCCAGCAGCGCGGCGTCTTCGGCAAACCGCTCCATCAGAATATAGCGCGCGCCGTCCAGCGCCGCTTTGCTGTCGGCGATGCCGTTGTCAGCGTTGATGTATTTTGCCGCCTCCGCTTCCGGCTCGTGGGCCGGTTCGTTCCACAGCAGCTCAGCCAGCGGCTCCAGCCCGGCTTCGATGGCGATCTGTCCGCGGGTACGACGCTTCGGCTTGTACGGCAGGTAGAGGTCTTCCAGTTCAGTTTTGCTGAGCGTGGTGGTGATGGCTTTTTCCAGCGCGTCGGTCAGTTTGCCCTGTTCACCGATGGATTTGAGGATCGCCTGACGACGGTCTTCGAGTTCGCGCAGATAGCCGAGGCGGGTTTCCAGATTACGCAGCTGCGTGTCATCCAGACCGCCAGTGACTTCTTTACGATAACGTGCAATAAACGGCACGGTGTTCCCTTCATCAAGCAGGCGAACGGCAGCTTCTACCTGTTCGGCTCTGGCCTGAAGTTCACCCGCAATAATGCGGCAGAGCGAATCATTCATCATGGCTTTTAATTCATCTTTAGGGTCAAAAATCAGGGACTAGTTATACGGACTGACGGCTGAAAATGCCAGCCGCGCCCGGTGTCTCTCGGAAAGTTCTTGTCTATTTTACGTATTCGATCTCGTTGACATACCAGCTGGCTTCGCCCGCCGGCGTGTTCACGATAGCCAGATCGCCGACCTCTTTTTTCAATAAGGCGCGCGCCATTGGCGAGTCGATGGAGATGTAGTCTTTGCGGCCAAAAATCTCATCGTAGCCGACGATGCGAAAGCGTTTGGTGTCACCCTCGTCGTTTTCGATCTCTACCCAGGCGCCGAAGAAGACTTTGCCTTCCTGCTGCGGGGAATAATCGACTATCTTTAACTGCTCCAGACATTTGGTCAGATAGCGGACCCGGCGGTCGATCTCCCGCAGGCGCTTTTTGTTGTACTGGTAGTCCGCGTTCTCGCTGCGGTCGCCAAGGCTGGCGGCCCAGGTCACCTTTTTGGTCACTTCCGGGCGCTCCTGGCGCCACAGGTAGTCCATTTCCTGCTTCAGTTTTTCATATCCCTCGCGGGTGATCAGCGGCGTTTTCATCGTGAGTTCAACCTTCTGACAGTCTGTCGTTGCGCACAATTTGTAGCGCGTAATAATACCGACAGGATAAATACTGTGTCTTATGATTAAATGTATACTTAACCTGCTGTTAAATATGCTTTGTAACAATTTAGCCTGGAATGTATACCAGATTTAGCTGGTGAGCGCGCCGGGCTTTTTTGAGAATACGCACTGACTATTGCAGTGAACCTTTGGGAGTACAAACAATGCAAGAGAATTATAAGATTCTGGTTGTGGATGACGACATGCGCCTGCGTGCGCTGCTCGAACGTTATCTGACCGAGCAGGGCTTCCAGGTTCGTAGCGTGGCGAACGCCGAACAGATGGATCGTCTGTTAACCCGTGAATCCTTCCACCTGATGGTGCTGGATCTGATGCTGCCTGGGGAAGATGGTCTCTCGATTTGCCGTCGTCTGCGCAGTCAGAGCAACCCGATGCCGATCATTATGGTGACGGCGAAAGGTGAAGAGGTTGACCGGATCGTTGGCCTGGAAATCGGGGCTGACGACTACATTCCGAAGCCGTTTAACCCGCGTGAACTGCTGGCCCGTATTCGGGCGGTGCTGCGTCGTCAGGCGAATGAACTGCCGGGCGCGCCATCGCAGGAAGAGGCGGTTATCGCCTTTGGTAAATTCAAACTGAACCTGGGCACCCGCGAGATGTTCCGTGAAGACGAGCCGATGCCGTTGACCAGCGGCGAATTTGCGGTCCTGAAGGCGCTGGTGAGTCATCCTCGCGAACCGCTGTCGCGCGATAAGCTGATGAACCTCGCCCGCGGGCGCGAATATTCTGCGATGGAGCGCTCCATCGACGTTCAGATCTCCCGCCTGCGCCGCATGGTGGAAGAGGATCCGGCGCATCCGCGCTATATCCAGACCGTCTGGGGTCTGGGCTACGTCTTCGTCCCGGACGGCTCTAAGGCATGAAACGCGTGCGCTTTTCGCCGCGCAGCTCCTTTGCTCGCACGCTGCTCCTGATCGTCACCTTGCTGTTCGTCAGCCTGGTGACGACCTATCTGGTGGTACTGAATTTCGCGATCCTGCCGAGTCTCCAGCAGTTTAATAAAGTATTGGCCTACGAAGTCCGTATGCTGATGACCGACAAACTGCAGCTGGAGGATGGCACCCAGCTGGTGGTGCCCCCGGCGTTTCGTCGTGAAATTTATCGTGAGCTGGGGATTTCGCTCTATTCCAATGAAGCGGCGGAAGACGCAGGGCTGCGCTGGGCGCAGCATTATGAATTCTTAAGCCAGCAGATGGCGCATCAGCTCGGCGGCCCCACTGAGGTGCGGGTGGAGGTCAATAAAAGCTCCCCCGTGGTGTGGCTGAAGACCTGGCTGTCGCCCAATATCTGGGTGCGGGTACCGCTGACCGAGATCCATCAGGGCGACTTCTCGCCGCTGTTCCGCTATACCCTGGCGATCATGCTGTTGGCGATAGGCGGCGCCTGGCTGTTTATCCGTATTCAGAACCGTCCGCTGGTAGATCTCGAACACGCGGCGCTGCAGGTCGGGCGCGGTATTATCCCGCCGCCGCTGCGTGAGTACGGCGCCTCTGAGGTGCGCTCTGTGACCCGCGCCTTTAACCATATGGCCGCGGGTGTGAAGCAGCTGGCTGACGACCGTACGCTGCTGATGGCCGGGGTCAGCCACGATTTACGTACTCCGCTGACGCGCATTCGTCTGGCCACCGAGATGATGGGCGAGCAGGACGGCTATCTCGCGGAGTCGATCAACAAAGATATCGAAGAGTGCAACGCCATCATCGAGCAGTTTATCGACTATCTGCGCACCGGGCAGGAGATGCCGATGGAGCTGGCGGACCTCAATGCCGTGCTGGGCGAAGTGATCGCTGCAGAGAGCGGCTATGAACGTGAGATCGCCACCGCCTTACAGGCCGGTGAAATCCCGGTACGCATGCACCCGCTTTCTATCAAGCGCGCGCTGGCGAATATGGTGGTGAATGCGGCTCGCTATGGCAATGGCTGGATCAAGGTCAGCAGCGGCAGCGAAGCGAGCCGGGCCTGGTTCCAGGTGGAAGATGACGGGCCGGGGATCAAACCTGAGCAGCGCGAACATCTGTTCCAGCCGTTTGTGCGCGGCGATAGCGCCCGCAGTACCAGCGGCACCGGGCTGGGGCTGGCGATTGTTCAGCGTATTATCGACAATCATAATGGCCGGCTGGAGATTGGCTCCAGCGAACGCGGCGGATTACTGATCCGCGCCTGGCTGCCGGTGCACCGGATGCTGGCGCCGATGAAACCCACCAAAGAGAGCTGAGTGCGGCCGAGGTTGGCCAATCAGGACGTTGCACAACAAAAAGCCGGGCAAGCCCGGCTTTTTCACCTCTGCGCCCGTTAGCGCTGCGGTCCTGCCGCTACCAGCGCGGCACCCGCTGGCGTATCGGTATATTTCTCAAAGTTCTCAATGAACAGCTTCGCCAGCTGGTCGGCTTTTTCCTGCCACTGCTCCGGGGAACCATAGGTGTTGCGCGGATCGAGGATCTGGGTATCCACGCCCGGGAGCGCCGTTGGGATCTGCAGGTTAAACATCGGCAGGGTAAAGGTCTCTGCGTTGTCCAGCGAGCCATTGAGGATGGCGTCGATGATGGCGCGGGTATCTTTAATCGAGATGCGCTTGCCGGTGCCGTTCCAGCCGGTATTGACCAGATAAGCCTGCGCGCCAGCCGCCTGCATGCGTTTGACCAGCACTTCGGCGTATTGCGTCGGGTGCAGCGACAGGAAGGCTGCGCCAAAGCAGGCGGAGAAGGTTGGCGTGGGCTCGGTCACACCGCGCTCGGTACCGGCTAGCTTGGCGGTAAATCCGGACAGGAAATGGTACTGCGTCTGATCGGCGGTCAGGCGGGAGACCGGCGGCAGTACGCCGAACGCATCGGCTGTCAGGAAGATCACTTTGGTGGCATGGCCGGCTTTGGAAACCGGTTTAACAATGTTGTCGATATGGTCGATGGGGTAGGAGACGCGGGTGTTTTCGGTCTTCGAACCGTCATCGAAATCGATCGTGCCATCGGCGCGCACCACCACGTTTTCCAGCAGGGCGTTGCGGCGGATGGCGTGATAGATATCTGGCTCGGCCGCTTCAGAGAGCTTGATGGTCTTGGCGTAGCAGCCCCCTTCGAAGTTAAACACGCCGTCGTCATCCCAGCCATGTTCGTCATCGCCAATCAGGCGGCGTTTCGGATCGGTGGAGAGGGTGGTTTTGCCGGTGCCTGAGAGGCCGAAGAAAATGGCGACATCGCCTTTCTCGCCGACGTTGGCTGAGCAGTGCATGGAGGCGATGCCCTTCAGCGGCAGCAGGTAGTTCATGATCGAGAACATCCCTTTCTTCATTTCGCCGCCGTACCATGTGCCGCCGATCAGCTGGATGCGCTCGGTGAGGTTGAAGGCAATGAAGTTTTCCGAGTTCAGACCTTGCTCTTTCCACTGCGGGTTGGTGCACTTCGCGCCGTTCATCACGATGAAGTCGGGCTTGAAGTCTGCCAGCTCTTCGTCGCTCGGGCGGATGAACATGTTTTTAACGAAGTGCGCCTGCCAGGCCACTTCGGTAATAAAGCGCACGCTGAGACGGGTATCGGCGTTGGCGCCACAGAAGGCGTCGACGATAAACAGGCGTTTACCAGACAACTGCTGGGTGACCAGTCCTTTCAGATGTTGCCATGTTTCCTGTGAAAGCGGCTTGTTGTCGTTTTTCCCTTTGCCTTTATCAGACCACCAAACGGTATCGCGGGTGGTGTCGTCGCGAACGAGGTACTTATCTTTCGGAGAACGACCGGTAAAAATGCCCGTGTCGACGGCGATAGCACCCAGACTGGTTAATACGCCACGTTCGTAACCTTCCAGGCTGGGGTCGAGCTCTTCCTGAAACAACATATCGTAGCTGGGATTGTGGACGATATCCTGAACGTCATTGATACCATAAGCCTTGAGATCCTGCGGGGTTAAACCATGATTAACGCGCATGTCACTGCTCCTTAGCCAAGATGTACTGCTGTAAATTGTAGGGTTTATTACCGGGTATTGACCGCGACCAGGCTCATAGATTTACGTATCTCGACATTCCTCAGAATGACGAAAAAAACGGTGACTCCTGTCACGAAGTGAAGTGGATTATCTCAGGAAATGGGCGGATATTGGGGGTAGATGTTTATTAATGGTTAAAAAGTAATTAAAAAAACTGCTGAAATGTGAATGTAATCGCTTTCCTGGAATAAAATTACGTAACTCTTTCAGCGAAAATCGATTCAACTCGTGAATAAATGGAAGTCAGGCACAGCGCGATGAACAACATCGCCGCCCTGTGCCTGTGGAAGACGCGGGGATTAATGGACCTGCGGGTCGGCCGGAGAGGCGTTATTACGGATCTCGGCAATATCCATGGCATTGAAGATATAGTGGCTACCGCAGTAGTCGCAGTGCATATCAATCTCGCCCTCATCAGCGAGGATGCTATCTATCTCTTCATCCGGCAGAGTCTTCAGCGCGCCAGCGCAGCGTTCACGAGAGCAGGTGCACTTGAATTCGACGCTCTGAGGCTCGTAGACCGTGACCTCTTCCTCATGGTACAGACGCCACAGCACATCGTTCGCCGGCAGGGTGAACAGCTCTTCCGCCTTGATGGTCTCGGTGAGCGTCGCCAGGTGTTCGAAGTCGGCAGTCTGGGCATCCTGCGCCGGCATCACCTGCAGCAGCATCCCGCCGGCCATCGGCTGGCCTTCATGTTCCCCGGTGCGAATGATTAGGCGTGTCGGCAGCTGCTCTGAACGCTGGAAGTAATCTTCCAGGCAGGCGGCCAGCGTATCGCCTTCGAGACCGACCACACCCTGATAACGCTCACCCTCTTTCGGGGAGATGGTAATGACCAGATAGCCGTTGCCAACCATCGTTTTCAGATCTGCATCGTCCGCAATATCACCCTGCACGCGCGCGACGCCGCGCAGCTGCTGCTGGTTATTGCCGTTGATCACCGCCAGCTGTAAAGGACCATCGCCCTGCAGCTGAACGGTAATGTCGCCAGCAAACTTCAGCGTTGCAGTCAGCAGGCTGGTGGCGACCAGCAGTTCCGCCAGCACCGTTTTCACCGGCTGCGGATAGGTGTGATTCGCCAGAATCTGTTCCAGGGTTTCCGACACCGTCACCAGCTCGCCGCGTACGGCATAGTTTTCAAACAGATAACGATGTAATTGATCGTGTTGAGTCATAATCATCTCTCTTTCTGGCGCGAGTTACTCACTCTCGCCGTGTTTAAATCTCATCAGGTCGCGGCGTTCTTTCTTGTCCGGACGTCTGTCAGGGTGCGGCATGGTCAGGGCGTTCATTTTGCGCGCCAGGGCCACTTTTTCACGCTTTTCGATACTTTCCGCCGTCTCTTCATACAGGGCGACAGCTTCACTTGCCGGGCGGCGCTGCTCGGTGATACCGACGATTCGTACCGTACGCTCGTCGTTGCCCTGTCGCAGCGTCAGCATGGCGTCCAGTTCGACAATTTTCCCGGGCTTGCTGCGTTGTCCGTTGTAATGCACCTTGCCGCCTTCAATCATCTCCCGCGCCAGCGCGCGGGTTTTGTAAAAGCGAGCGGCCCAAAGCCATTTGTCCAGTCTGACGGTTTCGCTGGGCTTCTCTTTCATCGCCTCTCCTTCGGGGTAAGCGAAGGGATCAGTCGCCGGTAATCATTCAGCCCCGGATGGCGCAGATACTGCTTTTCCGCCAGCCCGGAGTCGGGATTAGTAATGCCCAGGCAGTAACGAATGCCAAATTCCCTCGCGGCATCCAGAATCGCCTCGCTGTCGTCGACAAACAGCGTTTTACGCGCCTCAAGACCGGTCTCCTCCGCTACGGCGCGCCACAGGCGCTGATCCTCTTTCGGATAACCAAATGTGTGGGTGGAAAGTAATAAATCAAGGTGCGCATCCAGGCCGGTATGTTTGAGCTTCACCGCCAGATTGTGGGGATGGGCATTGGTCAACAGAATGCGTCGCTTACCGCAGGCCTTGAGCGCATCAAGGAACGGCACCGTATCCTCGCGCAGCGTGGCGCGCGGACCCTGTTCACTGGTCATCGCACAAATATCCAAACCCAGGCGCTCGCTCCAGTAATCCAGACAATACCAGTTTAGCGTATGCTGCACGGCGTGATACTCCTGGCGCATGGCGTCTTTCGCCTCCTGCAGATTGAGGCCGCGGGCGGCTCCCCAGGTTTCAGGCACCAGCGTTTGCCAGAAATAGTTGTCGAAAGCGAGGTCCAGGAGCGTGCCGTCCATATCCAGCAGAACGGTATCAACCTCCTGCCAGGCGATATCAAAATGCATGATGACTCTCCAGCGAGCAGAAAATGGGCGACAGGGTATCATACCCCGTCGCCGGGGAAATTAATCTTGCGGGTCAGACGCGGGGAGCAGCACCGGGTTCAGGCAGCTTTCGTAATATTTCTGAATCTCTTCCATACGCTGGCGATGGCGTTGATAACGACGCAGCGCCTGTACGCCGTGGTAAGCCATGCATCCCAGCATCGACAACAGCAGCAGCGTAATGCCCAGATAGCGCCACAGCCCGCTGCGATCAGGGATGCGATGCAGGTTGATATGCTGGGTGCTGTTGGCGTCGGTGAACAGGTTGGTGACGATCCCTTCGGCGTGGAAAGGGGTATGCATGAGCATACCGGCCAGCCGCCGCAGCTCGCTCCACTGCTCGTGTGCCGGATAATCATACAGGCTCACCGCCGGCCACGGCTGATTGACCAGCACGTTGCCCTCATCGCTGGCGATTAAGAAACCGCCGGGCGCCGGGCTGTTTAGCGCCTGCGCGGCTCGCGAGGTTTCACGCATCACAAAGGGGGCGGTGGAGGTGGTCACCAGATTCTCCAGCGACTCCGCGCTGACCGGGCGCAGCAGCACGTTCACGCCATCCAGTTTCCCGGCGGTGGCGCGCTTGGTCAGCGCCTCCCAGTTACGGGTATTTCCGAGGTTGACCAGCGCATTCTTCAGGCGCAGGCAGTCATCCTTTGCCGAGCAGAGATCGTTAGTTTTCAGGACGATATCGCCGAAATCATCCAGCAGCACCATGCCTGATTTCTGTATAGCGGAACGCAACGCCGGGCTGACGCGGGAGTCATCGTCGGTTTCCGGATGCAACTGCCGCTGGACGGACTGCATCAGGGCGGTCGCTTTGCTGACAATATCAGACTCCGGCAGCGGCAGAGGAGGGGCATCGTTCCATACAATCTGTGAACAATCGAAAGGCAGGAACGGCGAATCCTCTTTGGCCGACCAGCTACCCGGCGTGCGGATATTACACATCCCGGTGCCTGTCAGACGCAGCGTATCACCAATGCGCACATGGGCTTTCGCCAGCTGGTCGACGGTAGTCGCTTCAATCGTCTGGGCGCCCTTCAACCACGACAGGGTGAACTTAAACGGCATATTCAGCGGTACGCTGGCCCACAGCATGACCACCACCACCAGCGCGCCGGCGGCGATAATCGCGCTGCGCAGCCAGTACTGGAGCGGGAAGTTTTTCACTTCATCATGGAGCGACAGGTAGCGTCCCTGGCGGGCCACGTGGCGGTTGAGATAGATATCAATATCGGTCTGCTGCCCCAGGTCCTGCGCGATCCACGGCTGCCAGTGGCGCGGATAGATGAGATCGATAATGCCCAGTGAGATGTTATTGATATGCTCTTGATCGTTTTCGCCAAACAGTCCCCAGCGCTTGGGGACGCCCCGCAGGCAGTGAATTTCGCGCAGCGCGGCGCGGCGCGGTGGGGCATAGATCCCCCAGATGCCGGCGGCGAGAAGCAATACACCCGCGGCCACCAGCCAGGGGGTAAAGACGGCTGGCCCAATCAGGCTGAAATAAAAGAACAGGAAGGAGGCGACGATCAGGATCGCTTCGCGTAGTCCATCCGGCCGGTTCAGCGCGTGTTCTTCCGGGCTTTCCCGACGGATCTGCCGCAGCTCAACCTGCTCACTTTCTTCGCCGCGAATGGAGGCCTGGGTGGCCGATGCGCGTTCCAGGGCGTAGCTTTGCGCTTCCTGGCGATAGTCGCTCAGGGAATGACCGTTGAGCGTGATGACCAGCGGCAGGCTGTCGGTGGGGATCAGCTCGACGCTGTTTTCGTCGTTAATATGCTGTTCCCAGAATGGCGGCAGATGGACTTCCACCGAATCGAGGAAGTAGCGCCATTTGTTCGGCGCGTCGGTGGTGATCCCGTAGCGAGTAATGGCTCGCGTCACGGCGTAGACAGTATCACTCTGTTCGTTCAGCGCCAGAACAATGGGCGCCGTCGTTGCGCCGGACGCCGGGACCTGCAGGGCGCGGCTGAGCTCCGCAAGATACTTTTCGATAGCCTGACGCTCATCGGCAGGAAGCGGCCGCGTGGTCGCGTCGCTAAAGGCGTGCAGTAGAGGAAGGCGTCGACGTCTGGCGTGAGAGCGATACCACCATCCGATGAGCAATACGCAGATTAGCAGAGCTATAAGGAAAATCAGAAAGGTGCCCATGCCCATCCCATCATAGTTATTTTTTTCTTACGATATCGTCGGTGAACGTCAATACTAACGTCAAGCTGCAGTGTTAGCGGCGCACCTGGTTACAGGGTAGTGAATATGTCATGCAGCAGCGTATAAGCTTACCAAAAACGTTAATGCGCAGAAATCGGTAAATTCTCAAACAGAATTCAAGCTATTGACTTTTTTATCTTTATTACTTTCCCCTTTGCCGGTAAAAGGTTACAACTCTGTAAATAAGTAGCGATTTGGATTGCCGAAAGCGTGTTGCGTATCGCACAATGACTGCTTAATCACAGCATAGACCGATGACAATGAGCAAATCATTACAAAAACCCACCATTCTCAATGTTGAAACCGTCGCCCGTTCGCGCCTCTTTAATGTCGAAAGCGTCGATCTGGAATTCAGCAACGGTGTGCGTCGCGTTTATGAACGTATGCGGCCGTCTACCCGTGAAGCGGTGATGATTGTTCCGATTGTTGATGATCACATTATTTTGATTCGCGAGTATGCCGTCGGCACGGAATCCTACGAGCTGGGTTTCTCCAAAGGGCTGATTGACCCGGGTGAAACGGTGGATGAAGCAGCCAACCGCGAGTTGAAAGAAGAGGTTGGCTTTGGCGCCAATAAGCTGACGTTTCTGAAGAAGCTCAGTATGGCCCCCTCCTACTTCTCCAGCAAAATGAATATCCTGGTGGCGGAAGACCTTTATCCTGAGTCGCTGCCGGGCGATGAGCCCGAACCGCTGCCGCAGGTGCGCTGGCCGCTGGCGCAGCTGATGTCGCTGCTGGATGAAGAAGATTTTAACGAGGCTCGTAACGTCAGCGCGCTGTTTTTAGTGCGCGAATGGCTGCTGGCTCAGGGCCGACTCTGAGAGAAAGCGCGCCGTTAGCAGCAATAAAAAAGCGCCCGCAGGCGCTTTTTTTGTCAGAACAGTTCGTGGGTTTCACCACCGCCGTCAGTCAGGGTGGTGCCCACCTCATGGACCGCCTGCTGCGTGGGTTGGGTTCCTTCAATGAAGTATTCCGCACGACTGTTGCCTCCGTTCGCCAGCTGACCGGTGCTGCGGTCAATATTCACCGTGACGATACCTGGCGGCGGGGTTAATGGTTCTTCCGGCACCCCCTCCAGCACGCTTTTCATAAAGCTGTCCCAAGCCGGCTGGGCACTTTTAGCACCGCCCTCATAGCCGGAGATCTGATCTTTAATCGCCCCTGAGGCGGTGGTGCGGCCAAGATCGCGACGATGATCGTCAAAGCCGATCCATACCGAGGTCACCACACCCGGCCCGTAGCCTGAGAACCAGGCATCCTTCGAGCTGTTGGTGGTCCCGGTTTTCCCGCCGATGTCATGCCGCTGCAGATCGCGTCCGGCGCGCCAGCCGGTTCCCATCCAGCCCGGCTCGCCAAAGATGTTGCTGTTCAGCGCGCTTTTGATCAGGAACGACAGGGGCGTATTAATCACATGCGGCGCGTATTCCTGGGCGCCGCTCTGTGCGATCAGCGACTGGTTGGCCTGCTCCAGCTGCGGCTGCGGCGGCACGTTGTCATTCTGCGGTTCCGTCGAGGTGGCAACATCTTCCACATCTTTGTTTTCCAGCACGTTGGATTTTGGCGTATCGCCGTAAATCACCGGTAAGTCGCACTGCGGGCAGGCGATCTTCGGACGCTCTTCGAAGAGAACGCCGCCCTGATCATTCTCAATCTTACTGATAAAGAACGGATTGACCAGGAAGCCGCCATTGGCCATCACCGAATATCCGCGGGCAACCTGCATAGGGGTAAAGGAGGCAGAACCCAGGGCCAGCGACTCGGTATGGACAATGTTTTGCGCCGGGAAGCCAAAGCGCTGCAGATACTCGGCGGCATAGTCGACGCCCATGGCACGCATAGCGCGCACCATCACCACGTTTTTCGACTGTCCAAGCCCCTGGCGTAAACGAATCGGACCGGCATACTGCGGCGGCGAGTTCTTCGGTCGCCAGTCGGAGCCTGCGCCCGCATCCCAGCGCGAGATCGGCACATCGTTAAGCATGCTTGCCAGCGTTAAGCCTTTATCCATCGCGGCGGTATAGAGGAACGGCTTAATGTTGGAGCCGACCTGACGCAGTGCCTGAGTGGCACGGTTGAACTTGCTCTGGTTAAAGTCAAACCCGCCGACGAGAGCAATAATCGCGCCGTTCTGCGGGTTAATGGAGACCAGCGCCGAGTTGACGTCCGGAACCTGCGACAGCCACCAGCTGTCACCCACTTTACGAACCCAGATCTGCTGCCCGGCCTGCAGGACGTCGTTGACCTTACGCGGCGTCGCTCCCTGCTGCGTGTCAGAGATAAAGCGACGGGCCCAGCGTACGCCATCCATCGTCAGAGAAACCGAGTCGCCGTTAGCCAATAGCGCGACGGCCTCCTGGGCATTCGCGGCAGTGACCACTGCGGGCGAAAGCGGGCCGAAGCCAGGCTGGCGCTTCAGCGAGTCGACGATCTTCTTCGTCTCCCACGGCGTTTCACCGACTTTCCACAGCACGCTGGCCGGGCCGCGGTAGCCGTGACGCATATCGTAATCCAGCACGTTATTGCGTACCGCCTGCTGGGCTGCCTGCTGGTTTTTGCGGGTAATGGTGGTGTAAACCCGGTAGCCATCTTCATAGGCTTGTTCGCCGTAGCGATTCACCATCTCCTGGCGCACCATTTCGCTCAGGTAAGGGGCGGAAAAGGCGATTTTCGGGGCATGATAGCTGGCGTCGATCGCTTCGCTGCGTGCCTGATCGTATTGTGCCTGGGTGATATACCCCTCGCTTAACATACGTGACAGCACCACGTTGCGGCGGGCTGTCGCGCGATCCATCGAGTAGAGCGGGTTAAAGGTGGAAGGGGCTTTCGGCAGGCCGGCAATCACCGCCATCTCACTCAGGGTCAGCTGGTCGATAGGCTTGCCAAAATAGACCTGCGCCGCGGCGCCGACGCCATAGGCGCGGTAGCCGAGGTAGATCTTGTTCAGATACAGCTCAAGGATTTCATCTTTGTTCAGCAACTGCTCGATGCGGATGGCCAGAAAGGCCTCTTTAATCTTACGCATCAACGTCTTCTCGGGGCTGAGGAAGAAGTTACGTGCTAACTGCTGGGTGATGGTACTGGCGCCCTGGGAGGCGTGGCCTGAAAACATCGCCACGCTGGCAGCGCGGAAAATACCCACCGGATCGACGCCGTGATGCTCATAGAAACGGCTGTCTTCGGTAGCGATAAACGCTTTTACCAGCTCGGGGGGAATTTGCTGCAACGTCACAGGGATACGGCGTTTTTCGCCATATTGCGCGATAAGCTCACCGTCGGCGCTATAGACCTGCATCGGGATCTGCAAACGCACATCCTTCAGGGTTGCGACATCAGGGAGTTGCGGCTCTATGTATTTGTAGAGGCCAAAAATCGAGCCTGCTCCCAGCAGTACGCAACAGACTGCAAGGATCAATAGATACTTTACGAACTTCACCGGTGTTTTCCCATTTAGTTTTATTTGGGCAGTTTATAAACAAACGCGCGGTAGTATAAAGGCAAGCCAGGTGCATTGATATAGCCGGACAGTTTTGCCGGATAAGGAGATCGTAAGCATGGCTTTCAGAAACTGGCGGATCGGGATGCATATCCAACAGGATAGCATTGCTATTGTCGCACTACTGCATGAACGCTCACACTGGGCGCTGCGCCGCTGGTGGCGTATTCCGCTGCCGTCAGGCCTGGTACGGCAGGGGATGGTGGTGGACGTCAGCGCCCTTGGCGCACGGCTTGCCGCCTGGCGGCGGGAGCTACCGGTGCAGCATCAGGTCAGTATCGCTTTCCCTGCCGTTCGCACGCTGCAAAAGCGCCTGCCGTATCCCCAGTTCGCCCTGCGGGATCGTGAACAGGCGACGTGGATAGCCAGCGCGATGACCCAGCAGCTGGCGATGCCCGCCGCCTCCTTAAGCATTGATTATGCCCCCACTTCGCGGGATGACGGCTGGCAGGTCACGGCGGCGCAGCGGCTGGACATCAATGTCCTGCGGGAGCTGGCAGGACGGCTGCGACTGCGAGTAGCGGCCATCGTGCCGGATGCCAGCGCGCTCGGCGCGTTTGTCCCCTGGCTGAACGCGCAGTCGCAGGGCCTCGCGTGGCGGGATGAAAATCACTGGCTATGGGCAACGCAGGAGGCCTGGGGTTGTGTCACCTGCGATGAGGTGAAGTCGTTAAGCCAGCTGGCGGAGCAACTTCAGATTCCTTTGCGTCTGTGCGCTGACGCTGGCGACGAAGCCAACAGCTTAGATGTCTGGCAGGTCATTCACCGCCGGCAGCCTCCTCTGCCGGCCGATGGCGATCGCTACGCTATCGCCCTTGGGCTGGCGCTGGGGAGTGAACACCATGACGCATGCCGTTAATCTTCTCCCCTGGCGTGACCTGCGGCGGCGCCAGCGCCTGCGCTTCCTCCTGCTGATTGCTACCGGCATTATGCTGCTGGGGTTGATGATCCTGCAGGTATGGCGCACGGTCCGTCTGCAGCATCTCACCCTGACGACACTCCACGCGACGGCCGACGCGCAGCTGCTCGCCTCGCTTAAACAGCGCGAGCTTCCAATGCGCGAGGCGTGGCAGCAGCACCAGCGTCATCGTCAGCAGCAACGGCGTAGAGCGGCGATCGCCGCCTGGCAACCCAGGCTGCTGGCGCTGGCGGCAGATCTGCCCGCGCAGGCGTGGCTGACGCGGCTGGATTACCAGGGCGCAGTTCTGACCGTGAACGGCCTGGCCCTGAATCTGCAGGCGCTGGCCGGACTGGAGCGCGTTCTGACTAACGTGGCGGGATTCGCGCCGGCAAAAGCGGGCGGAACGCAGCGCGACGCCGAGGAGCGCTGGCAGTTCAGCTTTACCCTCACAGGAGAGCGCGCCGATGCGGATTAGCACCCGGCGCAGCCAGACGGTGCTGCTGATCCTGCTCATGATGGGGCTGCTGGGCTTCGGCGTTACGCTCTGGCGCGCTGCCGGACCGCCGCTGGCGGCAGTGTCCCGCGACACCGTCCTGCAGATGCAATGGCGTCGGGTGATGGCATTACGCATACCCGCCGGTGAAATCCCAGTGGAGGGCATCGACAAACAGCCGTTTTCGCCGATAGCCATTCCGCTTGCCGGGGTGAAGCTTATCGCCTGGCGACCCCAGGGGAGCGGGGGCGAGATGGAGCTGACCCTACCCTGGCAGACGCTGCCCGCGCTTTTTTCCTGGTTGGCGCGCTGTGGAATGACCCCGCGATCGTTCTCACTGGAGCACGAGGCGCAGGCACTCCGCCTGCGTTTGCAACTGGAGGCGGAAGATGGGGGGTAAATGCTGGGCATTACTGTGGTTGCCGCTGTCGCTGCTGGCAGCAGAGCGTGACCCTTTCCAGCCGGTTGAGGATCCCTGCCGCACAGCGCAGCTATCGCAATGGCGCTATGGCGGCGCGGCCGGGGATGACGCTGGCTGGATGGGGTTTCTGCAGGACGGGAGCGGCAAGTGGCGACGGGTGCGCATGGATGATCAATTGCCCACGGGCTGGCGGGTGAGCCGGCTGACGGCCGGTGAGCTGGTGATCGCTACGCCTCCTGGGTGTGAACCGTCAGCGTGGCGCTGGCAACGTGAAGGGAAACAATATGATGCGATGGATAAGCCTGCTGCTTCTGCTGCTGCCGCTGGCGGCGGGCGCCGCCCGAAATGAAAAGACAATTTCGCTGGTGGTCGATGACGCGCCGGTGGCCCATGTGCTGCAAGCGCTGGCCGAAATGAACCACAAGAACCTTGTTGTGGCGCCGGACGTTAGCGGTACGCTCTCCCTGCGTCTGCAAAAGGTTCCCTGGACCCAGGCGTTGCGGGCGGTAGCGGATAGCGCAGGCCTCTCTTTGCAACAGCAGGGGACGGTCATCTACGCGCATACCCAGGCCTGGCAAAAGGCAAATCAGGCGCAGCGTGAAGCCGAACAGGAGAAACGCCTGCAGAACCTGCCCCTGCAGGCCGAGAACGTGACCCTGCACTATGCCGATGCCGAGGAGCTGGCTAAAACAGGCGGTAAGTTGCTCAGCGCCAGGGGGCACCTGATGGCGGACAAGCGGACCAACCGGTTGCTGATCCGCGATGATGCCCGGCACCTGCCGGCGTTGAAAGCCTGGGCGCAGGAGATGGATTTGCCCGTCGGGCAGGTTGAGCTGGCTGCCCATATCGTGTCGATGAGCGAAACCAGCCTTCGCGAGCTGGGGGTGAAGTGGCGGCTGGCGGAGGTCGGCGGCACGCCGGGCTCCGGTAAAATGACCACCCTGAGCAGCGATTTGTCGGTGAACGATGCCAGCACCCGCGCGGGTTTTAACATCGGCAAGATCAACGGTCGCTTGCTTGAACTCGAGCTTTCCGCGCTGGAGCGCAAGCAGCAGGTCGATATTATCGCCAGCCCTCGTTTGCTGGCCTCGCATATGCAGCCCGCCAGCATCAAGCAGGGGAGCGAGATCCCCTATCAGGTTTCCAGCGGTGAAAGCGGCGCCACGTCGGTGGAGTTTAAAGAAGCCGTGCTGGGGATGGAGGTGACGCCGACGGTGCTGCAGCAGGGGAGAGTGCGGCTGAAGCTGCGGATCAGCGAAAATACGCCGGGCCAGGTGCTGAAGCAGGATAATGGCGAGGCGCTGGCCATCGATAAACAGGAGATAGAGACTCTGGTGGAAGTTCGCAGCGGCGAGACCTTAGCGTTGGGCGGCATCTTTTCGCAGAAAAACAAAACCGCCCGCGACAGCGTCCCGCTGCTTGGCGATATCCCGGTGCTGGGGCGTCTGTTTCGGCGCGATGGGAAAGATAATGAACGCCGTGAACTGGTTGTCTTTATTACGCCACGGATTCTGGCAGTACGTTAAGCAGGTTTTTCATGCTAAACACGTTTCAGGTGTTTGACGTGAGGACGGATTTAGCATACAAGGGGTACCGATTTGAGAGTCGGGTACGACATCAATCCTCCCTTTATTGTCCGGCGATTTTATTCAGTTGCCAAACCAGCCGGAGTATTGAGATAATTTTTAGTCTGACTCTCGCTCTATTGCATATGAGGTTTCAGTTCATGCCCTGCGGCGCTGGGTGTCTGCGAAGCGGGTTTATCATTAACGAATAGTCTTAGTAGTACCGAAAAAATGGCAGAGAAACGCAATATCTTTCTGGTTGGGCCTATGGGTGCCGGCAAAAGCACTATTGGGCGCCAGTTAGCCCAACAGCTCAACATGGAATTTTACGATTCCGATCAAGAAATTGAGAAACGCACTGGCGCTGATGTGGGCTGGGTCTTCGATGTTGAAGGCGAAGACGGCTTCCGCGACCGTGAAGAAAAAATTATCAATGAGTTGACGGAAAAACAGGGGATTGTGCTGGCGACTGGCGGCGGCTCTGTAAAATCCCGTGAAACGCGTAACCGTCTCTCCGCCCGCGGCGTGGTGGTCTACCTGGAAACGACAATCGAGAAGCAGTTGGCCCGTACGCAGCGCGATAAAAAGCGTCCTTTGCTACAAGTCGATGCGCCGCCTCGTGAAGTGCTGGAAGCGCTGGCTGACGAGCGTAACCCGCTGTATGAAGAGATCGCCGATGTGACTATCCGCACAGACGATCAGAGTGCGAAAGTCGTCGCGAACCAGATTATTCATATGCTGGAAAGCAATTGATTCTGGCTTAATAAAAGTGCGTCAGAGTAAAAGTCACTGAGGTGGACGTCGCGTTATGGAGAGGCTTACTGTTACCCTCGGGGAACGTAGTTACCCGATTACCATCGCGGCTGGTTTGTTTAACGATCCAGCTTCCTTCCTGCCACTCAAGTCGGGCGACCAGGCTATGCTGGTCACCAACGAAACGCTGGCGCCGCTTTATCTGGATACCGTCCGCTCTGTGCTGGAGCAGGCAGGGGTCAACGTTGACAGCGTGATCCTGCCCGATGGCGAGCAGTATAAAAGCCTGGCGGTGATGGATACCGTTTTTACCGCTCTGTTGCAAAAACCGCATGGTCGCGACACCACACTGGTGGCGCTTGGCGGCGGCGTAATTGGTGATTTAACCGGTTTCGCCGCGGCAAGCTATCAGCGCGGCGTGCGTTTTATCCAGGTCCCCACCACTCTGTTGTCGCAGGTCGATTCGTCGGTCGGCGGCAAAACCGCAGTGAACCATCCTCTCGGCAAAAACATGATTGGCGCCTTCTGGCAGCCGGTTTCCGTGGTGGTTGATCTTAACTGTCTGAAGACCCTGCCGACGCGCGAGCTCGCTTCCGGACTGGCTGAAGTTATCAAGTACGGGGTGATCCTCGACGGCGAATTCTTCAGCTGGCTGGAAAACAACATTGATGCGCTGCTGGCGCTGGATGAAAAAGCGATGGCGTACTGTATTCGCCGTTGCTGTGAGCTGAAAGCGGAAGTTGTCGCTGCCGACGAGCGTGAAACTGGGTTACGTGCTTTACTCAATCTTGGACATACCTTCGGCCATGCTATCGAGGCGGAAATGGGCTACGGTAACTGGCTGCACGGCGAAGCGGTGGCGGCAGGTATGGTGATGGCGGCGCATACGTCCGAACGGCTGGGGCAGTTCCGCACGCAGGATACTCAGCGCATTATCGCTCTGCTCAAGCGTGCAGGCTTACCGGTACGCGGCCCGCAGGAGATGAGTGCGCAGGCGTATTTGCCCCATATGATGCGCGATAAAAAAGTACTGGCGGGCGACATGCGGCTGGTGCTCCCGCTCGCAATAGGAAGCAGCGAGCTGCGCGGCGGAGTGCCGCACGATGTGGTTCTTGGCGCGATTGCTGATACTCAGCAGGCGCAACAATAAGAAGGTCTGGCCGCGTTCGCGCGGCGTTATCATTTCGGGTGATGTGCAATAATCGTGAGCATAAGCCTTTTAGTGGGGTGTTAAATGGATGATTTCAAACCAGAAGACGATATGAAAGCCGATCGCAACGATCGTCGTGCTGGTCGTTCCCGTCAGTCTTCCGAGCGTGATGCCGATCCGCAGATCAATTTTGACGACGTCGATCTTGATGCCGATGAAGGCCGTCCGACGCGCGCCGGTAAGGCCCGTCGCGAGCGTGAAGAGGAAGAGTTCGAAGAAGAACTGGATGCGGAAGACGAGGAACTGCTCGAAGAGCAGCCTGTAGAGCGTCGTCCGCGCAAGCGTAAAAAAGCGCCAGCCAAACCTGCTTCCCGTCAGTACATCATGATGGGCGTGGGGATTCTGGTGCTGCTGCTGTTAATCGTGGGTATCGGTTCTGCGCTGAAATCGCCATCCTCGTCCAGCCAGCAGACCGCTTCCGGCGAGAAGAGCATTAATCTGTCTGACGACCAGTCCACCAGCACGCCTACGCCTGCTGCCGGCCAGGAACAGACCTCCGCCAATACCGCCCCACAGCAGGACGTAACGGTTCCGCCTATTGCCGCGAACCCGACGCAGGGCCAGGCCGCGGCAGAACCGCAGGGCCAGCAGCGTGTTGAAGTTCAGGGCGATCTGAACAATGCGCTGACCCAGCAGCAGGGCCAGCTGGACGGCGCTGTGGCTAACTCGACGCTGCCAACTGAACCGGCAACCGTCGCGCCGATCCGTAATGGTGCCAATGGCACTGCGGCTCCGCGCCAGGCGACCGAGCGTCAGACGGCTGCAACGCCGCGTCCGGCTGAGCGTAAGCACACCGTTATCGAAGCGAAGCCACAGACGAAGCCTCAGGCCGTGGCAAAAGCGCCGGTAGAAACGAAGCCGGTTCAGCCGAAGCATGTTGAAAGCGCGGCGACTACCGCCCCGGCGAAAACCACCGTAACCGAAAGCAAACCGGTGGCAACAGCGCAGAGCAAACCGGCAGCAACAGCAACCACCACCACTGCCGCGCCAGCCGCAACGGCAGCCACGGCAGCGCCAGCCGCGAAGAGCGGTAAAACGGCAGGTGACGTGAGTTCAATGAAATCTGCGCCGTCGGGTAACTATACCCTGCAGCTCAGCAGCTCCTCTAACTACGACAACCTGAACAACTGGGCGAAGAAAGAGAAGCTGGATCGATATGTTGTCTATGAAACGTCGCGTAACGGCCAACCGTGGTACGTGCTGGTGAGCGGTATCTATGCTTCGAAAGAAGAAGCGAAACGCGCTGTCACCTCACTGCCGGCGGACGTGCAGGCGAAAAATCCATGGGCAAAACCACTGCATCAGGTTCAGGCTGACCTGAAATAATGCCGTGGGGTAGTCTTAAGCGCAGGATGCTGTCGGAGCTTTCTCCACAGCCGGAGAATGTGTAATTAGTTAGGCAGCATGAAAAAGAATCGCGCTTTTCTGAAGTGGGCAGGGGGGAAGTACCCCCTGCTTGACGATATTAAAAAGCATTTGCCGGAAGGCGAGTGCTTAATCGAGCCCTTTGTGGGCGCCGGGTCGGTATTTCTCAATACCGACTTTTCTCGTTATATCCTCGCGGATATCAACAGTGACTTAATTGGCCTGTACAACATCGTTAAATTGCGTACCGACGAATACGTCGCCGCTGCGCGTGAGATGTTTGTCCCGGAAAACAACATCGCTGAGCGCTACTACCAGTATCGTGATGAATTCAACCAAAGCCAGGATCCGCTGCGTCGCGCGGTGCTGTTCCTGTATCTGAATCGCCACGGCTACAACGGCCTGTGTCGCTACAATCTGCGCGGCGAGTTTAATGTGCCGTTTGGCCGCTATAAAAAGCCCTATTTCCCCGAGGCAGAGCTCTATCATTTCGCCGAGAAAGCGCAAAACGCCGAGTTTTACTGCGAATCTTATGAAGAGTGCATGCAACGTGCCGATAGCCGCGCGGTGGTTTATTGCGATCCACCCTATGCGCCGCTGACGGCGACGGCGAACTTTACCGCCTACCACACCAACAGCTTCAATCTGGAACAACAGGTACTGCTGGCGCAAAAGGCGGAATCGCTGATGAAAAAGCGGATCCCGGTGTTGATTTCCAACCACCGCACACCGTTGACGCAGGAATGGTATAAAAACGCGGCAGAAACACATATTGTGAAGGTTCGGCGCAGCATCAGCAGCAACGGTGGTACGCGTAAAAAGGTGGATGAGCTATTAGCGCTCTACCGTCCGCCTAAGACCAAATAAATTTCAAGGAGATGCGGATGAAGCAGTATTTGATTGCCCCTTCGATTCTGTCAGCTGATTTTGCCCGTCTGGGTGAGGATACCGCGAAGGCGCTGGCGGCAGGTGCGGATGTCGTGCACTTCGACGTCATGGACAACCACTACGTGCCGAATCTGACGATTGGCCCGATGGTGCTGAAGTCGCTGCGTAACTACGGTATTACCGCGCCGATCGACGTCCACCTGATGGTGAAGCCGGTTGACCGCATCATTCCTGATTTTGCTGAAGCCGGCGCCAGCATCATCACCTTCCATCCTGAAGCCTCCGAACACGTCGATCGTAGCCTGCAGCTGATTAAAGAGCACGGCTGTAAAGCGGGCCTGGTGTTTAACCCGGCAACGCCGCTGAGTTATCTCGATTATGTGATGGATAAGCTGGACGTGATCCTGCTGATGTCGGTTAACCCGGGTTTTGGCGGCCAGTCTTTTATTCCCCAGACGCTGGATAAACTGCGTGAAGTACGCCAGCGCATCGATGCTTCTGGCTACGATATTCGCCTGGAAGTGGATGGCGGCGTGAAAGCCAGCAACATTGGCGAAATCGCCGCGGCGGGTGCGGATATGTTTGTTGCCGGTTCGGCGATCTTCGGTCAGCCGGACTACAAGAAAGTGATTGATCAAATGCGTAGTGAATTAGCGAAGGTGAGTCATGGATAAATTACAGGCGATCCGCGGCATCGCGTTTGATCTCGACGGCACGCTGGTGGACAGCGCGCCGGGTCTAACCTCGGCGGTTGATAACGCCCTCTACGCCCTGGAGCTGCCTGTGGCGGGAGAAGAACGCGTTGTCACCTGGATCGGCAACGGCGCCGATGTCCTGATGGAGCGGGCGCTGACCTGGGCTCGTCAGGAGCGTGCGACATTACGGGCGGCGATGGGTAAGCCTTCCGTCGACGATCATGATATTCCGCAAGACGAACAGCTGCGCATTTTGCGTAAGCTGTTTGACCGCTATTACGCCGAAACGGCGGAAGAGGGTAGCTTCCTGTTCCCGGCGGTGGCCGATACGCTCGGCGCGCTGCATGCCAAAGGCCTGCCGCTGGCGCTGGTCACCAATAAGCCGACGCCGTTTGTCGCCCCGCTGCTGGACGCGCTCGATATCGCGAAATATTTTACCGTGGTGATTGGCGGCGATGACGTGCAGAACAAAAAGCCGCATCCGGAACCGCTGCTGCTGGTGGCGGAAAAGCTCTCTCTGGCTCCTGCCGAGCTGCTGTTCGTCGGCGATTCGCGCAATGATATTCAGGCGGCCAAAGCGGCAGGCTGCTGCTCTGTCGGCCTGACCTACGGTTATAACTATGGCGAACCGCTTGCGCTGAGCGAGCCGGACTATCTCTTCGACCAGTTTAATGAACTCTTACCCGCTCTCGGGTTACCGCACAGTGAAACTCAGGAATTGAAACATGACTAAGCCCATCGTTTTTAGTGGCGCACAGCCCTCAGGTGAACTGACCATTGGCAACTACATGGGTGCGCTGCGTCAGTGGGTAAACATGCAGGACGATTACCACTGCATCTATTGCATCGTGGACCAGCACGCCATTACCGTGCGTCAGGATCCGCAGCAGCTGCGCAAGGCGACGCTGGATACCCTGGCGCTGTATCTGGCCTGCGGTATCGATCCGCAGAAAAGCACCATCTTCGTTCAGTCGCACGTGCCGGAACACGCTCAGTTAGGCTGGGCGCTGAACTGCTACACCTATTTCGGCGAACTGAGCCGCATGACCCAGTTTAAAGATAAGTCCGCGCGCTACGCGGAGAACATCAATGCCGGTCTGTTTGATTACCCGGTACTGATGGCCGCTGACATTCTGCTGTATCAGACCAACCAGGTTCCGGTAGGGGAAGATCAGAAACAGCACCTGGAACTGAGCCGCGATATCGCCCAGCGTTTTAACGCCATCTATGGCGATGTCTTTAAAGTGCCTGAGCCGTTTATTCCGAAGTCCGGTGCACGCGTGATGTCGCTACTGGAGCCGACCAGGAAGATGTCCAAGTCCGACGACAACCGCAACAACGTCATCGGCCTGCTGGAAGATCCGAAATCGGTGGTCAAGAAGATCAAACGCGCGGTGACCGACTCCGACGAGCCGCCGGTGGTACGCTACGACCTGAAAGAAAAAGCGGGTGTCTCCAACCTGCTGGATATCCTCTCCGCGGTCACCGGGAAAACCATTCCTGAGCTGGAGCAGCATTTTGAAGGCAAAATGTATGGCCACCTGAAAGGCGAAGTCGCTGAAGCGGTGTCGGGCATGCTGACTGAGCTGCAGGAGCGCTATCACCGTTTCCGTAACGACGAAGCGTTTCTCAACCAGGTAATGAAAGACGGCGCAGAGAAAGCCAGCGCGCGCGCTTCTCAGACCCTGAAAGCGGTATACGAAGCGATTGGTTTTGTCGCCAGGCCGTAAGCGACGCAACAGCTAAAAAGGCGGGATATTATCCCGCCTTTTTTATGTCTGTCGTCCACGTGGGGAGGCGAAGGTTAGTGGTTCGAGAACCAGTTCAGTTTATCCCGCAGGCCAACCACGCGACCGACGATGATCAGCGCCGGGCTGGCCATCTGCTGCGCCAGGATATCCAGTTGCCCTAAGGTGCCGCTGACCACTTTTTGCGATACGGCGGTGCCGTTCTCGACGATGGCGGCGGGCATATCTTCCGCCATGCCGTGAGCGATAAGCTTCTCGCGGATCGCCGGCGCCTGGTTCAGACCCATGTAGAACACCAGGGTTTGTTTCTCCACCGCCAGGTTCGCCCAGTCCAGCTCGCCGCCGGTTTTCAGGTGGCCGGTGACCAGGCGGACGCCCTGGGCGAAATCGCGGTGTGTTAATGGGATCCCCGAGTAGGCGGAGCAGCCGGAGGCGGCGGTGATGCCTGGAACAACGGAGAAGGGGATGCCCGCCTCACAAAGGGTTTCCAGCTCTTCCCCTCCGCGGCCAAAGATAAAGGGATCGCCGCCTTTCAGCCGGACCACGCGTTTTCCTTTTTGCGCTTCACGCAGCAGGATCTGGTTGATCTCCTCCTGCGGGACGCAGTGATAGCCAGAGCGTTTGCCGACGAACACCCGGTCAGCGTCGCGACGCACCAGATTCATGATGTCGTCGGAAACCAGCCGGTCATAAACCACCACGTCGGCCTGCTGGATCTGCTGCAGGCCTTTGAGCGTGAGCAGCCCGGCGTCACCGGGACCGGCGCCAACCAGGACGACCTCGCCGCGATGCTCCAATGGCTCCGTCAGTAGCTGCTCGGTGGTATCCGCCACCGCCTGCCGATCGTCATTGGCCAGCGACTGCGCCAGCCGGTCGTTCACAAACAGCTTCTCCCAGAAGCGGCGACGTTCGCCCACGCTGGCAAACTGCTGCTTAACGCGCGCGCGCAGATGGCCGGCATAGCGGGCCAGCTGGCCGAGATGCAGGGGTAAGACTGACTCCAGCTTCTCGCGCAGCAGGCGCGCCAGTACCGGCGATGTCCCGCCCGAAGAGACGGCGACCATCAGCGGCGAGCGGTCAATGATGGATGGCATAATAAAGCTGGCCTGACGTGGGGCATCCACCACGTTACAGAAGATACGCCTCGCTTCGGCCGCATCGCTGACCTGCTGGTTCACCGTCTCATTATCGGTAGCGGCAATGGCCAGCCAGCAGGTGTCCAGCAGCGAGGGGATAAACTCCCCCTGCACCAGGGTTAGCATCTGTGAATCGGCCCACACCTGAAACTGCGGGGTGAAGTCGAGCGCATTGACCGTGACGTTCGCGCCGGCATCCAGTAGCAGGCGGGCCTTGCGTTCGGCGACATCCCCGCCGCCAACCAGTAAACAATCGCGCTGGCGCAACTGGCAGAATATGGGTAAGTGATCCACAGAATAACCTCATGAAAATAAGGGGTAGAAAATGCGTGGTCGTAGAATAGCAGCAAAGGTAATACAAAACATGCGACTTATCCCGCACTCATGCATTGTCGGTCAGAAGTGTTGCTTATGTCTCCCCCCGTAACCGGGGGGAGGAAGGGGACTTACGCTTTAAGCTGCACCTGGCCGTCTTTCACCCGGGCGTCGAAGCGGGCGATGGAGTGGCTGGCATCTTCCATGCACAGGCCGTCGCTCAGGCGGAAGCGCTGCTTTTTCAGCGGGCTGGCAACCCATAGCGTGCCGTCATGTTCGGCGATAATCCCGCGAGATAGCACGCTGGCGTTGAAGAACGGGTCAATGTTGCTGATGGCGAATACCCGCTCGTCATGGTAGGGACGGAAGACCGCCACCTGCTGCTGGCCGAGCAGCGCGCAGACGCCGGTGGCCGGCAGGATGTCGTTGATGCTGCAGATGTTTACCCACTGGCTCATGCTTTTTCCTCCACCAGAGTAACCGGGATACGCTCATACGGCGTGGCCGGGCGGTGCTGGTCACGTTCCGGCACCACCTGAACGTTCGGGTCGCGCTGGTCGCTGTTGATAAAGTGTTTGAAGCGGGTCTGCGCCGCCGGGTTGTTGACGGTTTCGGTCCACTCGCAGGCGAAGGCGGCGCGCAGGCGAGCCAGCTCCTCTTCCAGATGGTCGTTCAGGCCCAGCTTGTCATCGATGATGACGCTGCGCAGATAGTCGATGCCGCCTTCCATGTTGTCCAGCCACGGTGCGGTGCGGGTCAGCTTATCGGCGGTGCGGATGTAGAACATCATAAAGCGGTCGAGATACTTAATCAGCGTCTCGCGGTCGAGGTCCGCGGCCAGCAGATCGGCGTGGCGCGGCTTCATCCCGCCATTACCGCACACGTACAGGTTCCAGCCTTTCTCGGTGGCGATGATCCCGACGTCTTTGCCCTGGGCCTCCGCACATTCGCGGGTGCAGCCGGAGACGCCGAACTTCATTTTGTGCGGGGTGCGGATGCCTTTGTAGCGGTTTTCCAGTTCCACGCCGAAGCCGACGCTATCCCCGACGCCGTAGCGGCACCAGGTGCTACCGACGCAGGTTTTCGCCATTCGCAGCGCTTTGGCGTAGGCATGGCCGGTTTCGAAGCCTGCTTCAATCAGTTGCCGCCAGATCTCCGGCAGGTCGTCTTTCTGCGCGCCAAACAGGCCGATGCGCTGGGAGCCGGTGATCTTGGTGTACAGATTGAATTCGCGTGCAATACGGCCCACGGCGACCAGCCCTTCCGGTGTGATTTCGCCGCCAGCGGAGCGCGGGATCACCGAATAGGTGCCATCTTTCTGAATGTTGGCAAGGAAGTTGTCGTTGGTGTCCTGCAGCGGCGTGTGCTGCGGCTTGAGGATGTACTCATTCCAGCAGGAGGCCAGCAGGGAGCCGACGGTCGGCTTACAGATCTCGCAGCCATAACCCTGACCGTGTTTTTCCAGCAGTTCGTCGAAGGTTTTAATGCCTTCCACGCGGATCAGATGGAACAGCTCCTGGCGGGAGTAAGCGAAGTGTTCGCACAGGTTATTGTTCACTTCGATGCCCTGTTTCGCCAGCTCGGCGTTGAGCACCTGCGTCACCAACGGAATACAGCCCCCGCAGCCGGTACCGGCTTTGGTTTCCGCTTTCAGCGCCGCTACGGTGTGGCAGCCTTTGTTGATGGCGGCGATCAGGTCGCCTTTGCTGACGTCAAAGCAGGAACAAATCTGCGCGCTGTCCGGCAGTTTATCGACGCCGATCGACGGCTTGCCGCTGCCGGCGTGGGCCGGGAGGATCAGCGAATCCGGATTTTCCGGCAACTCAATAGCGTTGAGCACCAGCTGCAGCAGGTTGCCGTAATCGCTGGTGTCGCCGACCAGTACCGCGCCGAGCAGGGTCTTGTTGTCTTCGCTGACGATAAGACGTTTGTAGACTTCTT
This sequence comes from Klebsiella sp. K-Nf6, assembly GCF_002806655.1. Taxonomy (NCBI): domain Bacteria; kingdom Pseudomonadati; phylum Pseudomonadota; class Gammaproteobacteria; order Enterobacterales; family Enterobacteriaceae; genus Klebsiella; species Klebsiella sp. K-Nf6. The sequence goes on from NZ_PIBN01000003.1 coordinate 364,086, forward strand.
TGCTTTCGTCGAGATAAACGTAGCTGCGGGCGCCCGGCGTACGGCCGTGGGCATCGCCGATCCCGCCCACGTCCACACCCAGCAGCTTCAGCTTGGCGCTCAGGTCGGCGCCGGTGAAGCTGTTTTCACTGCCGAGGAGATGGTCGACGGTCACCTGGGCCATTTTGTAGCCCGGAGCGACCAGACCATACACGCGGTTGTTCCAGCTGGCGCATTCCCCGATCGCGTAGATGTCCGGGTCGGAAGTCTGGCAACTATCGTTGACCATGATGCCGCCGCGCTGGGCGACTGCCAGCCCGCACTGGGTGGCCAGCTTATCGCGCGGGCGGATCCCGGTTGAGAAGACGATGAAATCGACCTGCAGCTCGCTACCGTCGGCGAAGTGCATGGTTTTACGCGCCTCAGTGCCCTGCTGGACGATCTCTTTGGTATTTTTACTGGTGTGAACTTTCACGCCCATGCTTTCAATTTTGCGCCGCAGCTGCTCGCCGCCCATCTGGTCGAGCTGCTCGGCCATCAGCATCGGCGCGAACTCGATCACGTGGGTTTCCACGCCGAGGTTTTTCAGCGCGCCTGCGGCTTCCAGGCCAAGGAGGCCGCCGCCGACCACCGCGCCGCGTTTGCTGCGACGGGCGCAGGATTCAATCGCGTTAAGATCTTCAATGGTGCGATAAACGAAGCAATCCTGAGTTTCCGCGCCTTTAATCGGCGGGATCCAGGGGTATGAGCCGGTCGCCATAATCAGCTTGTCGTAGAACACGGTGCGCCCGGCGCTGGAGTGGATCACCTTCTCCTGGCGGTTAATGGTGATCGCCCGTTCGCCGACCAGCACCTTGACGCCGTGTTTCTCATAGAAACCTTCGCGCACCAGCGACAGCTCTTCTGCGGTATGGTGGGAGAAATAAGACGACAGGTGGACACGGTCGTAGGCGATACGCGGTTCTTCACAGAACACGGTAATGTCGAACTGTCCGGCAGGCGCCTTATCGAGAAGCTCTTCGATAAAGCGATGGCCAACCATGCCGTTACCGATGATAGCGATTCTGACTTTGCTCATTTTTGCCTCGATTTCTTTTCTATTACCGCCTACCTTAACGATTCAGCCATCAGGCTTATTGATGCAAATCAATGACAACTTCACCTACCACTTAATGGGTATATGATTGATTTGTCAGTATTTTTATAAGTTATGGAAAACGCTGGCTTTTCCTTTTTGCTGATTTTGTGTACAAGAATTGGATGAGCCGCGATTGGGGTTGGGCAGAAAACTAGCCATATTGAATGGAGAAGGTGATATGACAGCAGCGCCGCTTTGGTTAATTCAGAACGTACGCCTGGCAGACCGCGACGGCCTGTGGCAGATAGCGATTGATAAGGGCCGCTTTGGCGAGATCACGCCGATGGGCGAGGCGAGCGACGAAAGCTACGAAGTGTTGAACGCTCGCGGTGGGCTGGCGATCCCGCCTTTTATTGAGCCGCATATCCACCTGGATACCACCCAGACGGCCGGCGAGCCGCACTGGAACCAGTCCGGCACCCTGTTCGAGGGGATTGAGCGCTGGGCGGAGCGAAAAGCGCTGCTCAGCCATGAGGACGTCAAAGCCCGGGCGTGGAAAACCCTGAAGTGGCAGATCGCCAATGGCGTGCAGTTTGTCCGCACTCATGTCGACGTCTCCGATCCCACGTTAACAGCGCTGAAGGCGATGCTGGAGGTCAAACGGGAGGTAGCGCCATGGGTCGAGTTGCAGATTGTCGCTTTTCCGCAGGAAGGGATCCTCTCTTACCCCAACGGCGAGGCGCTGCTGGAGGAGGCCCTCAAGCTGGGAGCGGACGTCGTTGGGGCCATCCCGCATTTTGAGTTCACCCGTGAATATGGTGTGGAGTCGCTGCATATCGCCTTCCGGCTGGCGCAGAAATATGACCGCCCGCTGGATATTCACTGCGATGAAATTGACGATGAACAGTCGCGCTTTGTCGAAACCGTTGCCGCGCTGGCGTTAAAGGCGGGGATAGGGGCGCGGGTGACGGCCAGCCATACCACCGCCATGCACTCCTATAATGGCGCTTATACCTCGCGCCTGTTTCGCCTGCTTAAGCTCTCTGGTATCAACTTTGTCGCCAATCCGCTGGTGAATATTCATCTGCAGGGCCGGTTTGATGACTACCCGAAGCGACGGGGGATTACCCGAGTGAAGGAACTCATGGCGGCGGGGATCAACGTGTGCTTTGGTCATGATGACGTCTTTGACCCATGGTACCCGCTGGGGACCGGCAATATGCTGCAGGTCCTGCATATGGGGCTGCACGTCTGCCAACTGATGGGCTACCAGCAGATCAACGACGGCCTGAAGCTTATCACCGACAACAGCGCCCGCACGTTTGGCCTGGAGGATTACGGCATTGTCAGCGGCAACCCGGCTAACCTGATCATTCTCCCGGCGGAGAATGGCTTTGAGGCCGTCCGCTGCCAGGTGCCTGTGCGCTGGTCAATTCGCCAGGGAAGGGTGATCGCGACCACCCAGCTGGCGCAAACCTGGATCCAGACCGACCGCGGTGGCGAGGAGCTCTCTTTTATGAGGAACAGCCCCCTTGCGGACGCAAAGGGGCCGAAGGCTTAGTGAGACGCCGCCTGAGCGTTGTTCTGGCGGTGACGGGAGACGAAGCCGAGGATAAAGCACATCACGAACACCACGGCGTAGAGGCCGTTAGCGGTGTGCAGCGCTGCCAGTGGACCGCTGGCAGCCACAATCGGGCCGGTGACGACGAAAGTGAGCATGGTGCCGATGGTGCCGCAGGTGAGGATAAAGTTCACCAGCTTCGGCGAAGCGACCCGCGTCTGTTGCGAGCCGAGCGTAATGATCGAGGTGTAGATGGCGCTGGAGAAGAAGCCCAGAGTCAGAATAAACCACGGCATGTGCTCTGGCGAACCATTGATAAACAGGTACATCAGCACCGTCGCGAGCCCGGCGAGGACGGTTAAGATACGCTGCAGGTCGAAGAAGCGCAGGATGAAGCTGAATGACCACATGCCGATCATGTAGGACATCCAGAAATCGCTCACCAGTTTACCGGCATCCCCGAGGCTCATGCCCAGGCTCTTCGCATATTCCGGTACCCAGGAGATAAAGCCCAGCTGACCGAGGATGTAGCACAGCGCCGCAACGGAGAGGAACAGCACGCCGATGCCCCACTTCTCTTTCACTACCGGCTGGCTGTTTTCGCTCTGCGCTTTTTTGCCCAGCACCGGGAAATCACAGCCAAAAGTCAGGACGAAAATGGCGACATACACCAGACCGATACTGGCGTAAACCCAGTACCACTCGATGCTGCGCGCCAGCAGGACGGCGGCGACCATCGGGAAAATCATTCCCGCCATACTAAAGAAGGAGTCGGTAAACAGCAGACGCGCCCCGCGCTGACGGCCTTCATACATATGGGTGATCAGGAAGGTCCCGATCGACATGGTGATCCCGCTCACCAGGCCGAGAACAAACATCGATGCGGAGAACAGCGCCAGGCTGTGGCTGAGCATCAGGCCGGCCACCGCCAGCACCATCAAAATAAAGCCAAAGCGCAGCTGAGTTTTCAGCGGCACGATTTCCATCAGCCAGGCATTGAGGAAGATGGAGATCAGAATACCGGCGTTCAGAAAGGTAAAGGTGTTGCTCATACTGGAAACGGGCAGATGGAAATAATCCGCAATGTTACCCATCACCATCCCGGTGACGATCACCAACGCGCCGGTCAGGGCGTAGGAGAAGAAGCTGATCCATGTGAGCTTAATACGGTTGCTGTTAGTCATGACTGGCCTGTGAATAGAAAGGTAAAGCGCGTTGACGCTGCGCCGGGCGGACAGATTTTATTCGTTCAGGTGATGTAATCAAATGTTTATTGTGAAAGTGGTTATCTTTTGCATAGGTTAATGTGACTTTCATCACACTTTATCCGTCGTACAGGATAACGTTTGCGCGGTTACAATTATTACAGCTAAGTAAAATTTGGTAAAAGGCTGGCCCAGGATGCAAAGGCTCTTTAGAATCAAGGCACTCGCTTTTATTCTGCTCCGTTAAGGAATTTCCATGCTCAAATCAACACTGGCGGCGATGGCTGCCGTTTTCGCCATTTCAGCTTTCTCCCCGGCCATGGCGGCAAAGGGCGATCCGCATGTGCTGCTGACCACCTCGGCAGGTAATATTGAGCTTGAGTTAAACAGCCAGAAAGCCCCGATTTCCGTGGATAACTTCCTGAAGTACGTCAACAGTGGCTTCTACAACAACACCACCTTCCACCGCGTGATCCCGGGATTCATGGTGCAGGGCGGCGGCTTTAACGAGCAGATGCAGCAGAAACAGCCTAACCCGCCGATCAAGAATGAAGCAGACAACGGCCTGCGCAACACCCGCGGGACCATCGCGATGGCGCGTACCGCCGATCAGGATAGCGCCACCAGCCAGTTCTTCATCAATGTGGCGGATAACGCCTTCCTTGACCATGGTCAGCGCGACTTTGGCTATGCGGTGTTTGGCAAGGTAGTGAAAGGTATGGACGTTGCGGATAAGATCTCCCAGGTCCAGACCCATAACGTCGGCCCGTACCAGAATGTGCCGACCAAACCAGTCGTTATCCTCTCTGCGAAAGTGCTGCCCTAATCCTTCCACGGCGCGGTGTGCTATCGCCGCGTCCGGTCGCCTCCCGGCATAACCTGAAATTGCTGCTTATACTTGTGGCACATAGGGGACGATAAGGGGGGCGACGATGCGTCCACTCACCGAAAAGCAAAAATCCCGACTCTGGGAACAGACACGCAATACCAATTTTCAGGCCAGTCGTCGCCTTGAAGGTGTGACGGTGCCGCTGGTTACGCTGACTGCCGAGGAGGCGCTGGCGCGTCTGGCGACGCTGCGGAGGGAGTATGAGCGATAAATTTGGTGATGAACGCGATCCTTACCTCTACCCGACGCTGAACGTCCTGCGCAACCGCCTCGGCATCCGTCAGGCTAAAAATCTGCAACAGGCCGCCTTTGAGATGACGGCGCTGCGGGCGGCAACCTTGCCGCTGGGCCCGCGCGTGCGCGGCTTACCCTATCTGTGCGCGATTCATCATCAGCTGTACCAGGACCTGTTTGACTGGGCGGGGCGGTTGCGCGAAGTGAACCTCTACCTGGGCGATACGCCGTTCTGCCATTTTGCCCGGATCGAGGAGGAGGGGAACGCCCTGATGCAGGCCCTTGAGCAGGAGGATTACCTTAGCGGCCTGCCGCGCGATACCTTTATTGAACGCCTGAGCTGGTTCTATGGTGAAATTAATGTGCTGCACCCTTTTCGTCTTGGCAATGGCCTGACCCAGCGCATTTTCTTTGAACAGCTGGCGATACATGCCGGCTACCTTCTTGACTGGCGTGACGTCGACCCTGCCGGCTGGAACGCGGCCTGCCAGCAGAGCGCGATGGGCGATCCGGCTCCGCTGGTGGCGATCTTTCGCAAAGTGGTAAGCGAAGCGCGGGAATCTGAGTAGAATAGCCCGGTTTTGATTGTTCCGGAGCCACTATGATCCTGCTTATCGATAACTATGACTCTTTCACCTGGAATCTGTATCAGTACTTCTGTGAATTGGGTGCGGAAGTACTGGTCAGGCGCAACGATGCGTTGACGCTGGAGGAGATAGCGGCGCTGGCGCCGGAGAAGATCGTGATCTCGCCTGGCCCCTGTACGCCGAATGAGGCGGGGATTTCCCTCGCGGTGATCCGCCACTATGCGGGGAAAACGCCGCTACTGGGCGTCTGTCTCGGGCACCAGGCGATAGCCCAGGCGTTTGGCGCGACCATCGTACGGGCGGCACAGGTGATGCATGGTAAAACCTCGCTTATCGAGCATAACGGCGAAGGGGTGTTTCAGGGGCTGAATAATCCTCTGACGGTGACCCGTTATCACTCGCTGGTGATTGACCCGCCGACGCTCCCGCCCGAGTTTATCGTCACCGCCCGCAGCGCCAGCGCTGAGATTATGGGGATCCGCCACCGCGACTGGGATCTTGAGGGCGTGCAGTTTCATCCGGAAAGCATCCTCAGCGAGCAGGGCCATCAATTGCTGGAAAACTTTCTGAAGCGGTGATTTTCAGTTGCCATTGACTGATTTTTTATGCATATTTTGTGATTATATTTTCATGATTACATCTGCATAACGAAGAGGGATGGGCAAGACATGGCAACTGAACAACCGGCAATCACCCGCGCCACATTCGATGAAGTTATTTTGCCGATTTATGCACCAGCAGAATTCATCCCTGTGAAAGGGAAAGGCAGCCGCGTCTGGGATCAGCAGGGCAAAGAGTATGTCGATTTCGCTGGCGGCATTGCGGTGACGGCGCTCGGTCATTGCCACCCGGCGCTGGTGGCGGCGCTCCACGAGCAGGGTGAAACGCTGTGGCACACCAGCAACGTCTTTACCAATGAGCCAGCGCTGCGTCTGGGACGTAAACTTGTCGATGCCACCTTCGCCGAGCGCGTGGTGTTTATGAACTCCGGGACTGAAGCCAATGAAACGGCCTTCAAGCTGGCGCGTCACTATGCGGTGACCCGCCATAGCCCGTATAAAACCAAAATCATTGCCTTCCATAATGCCTTCCATGGCCGCTCCCTGTTTACCGTTTCCGTCGGCGGGCAACCGAAGTACTCCGATGGTTTCGGCCCGAAACCGGCGGACATTGTCCATGTTCCCTTCAACGACCTGCAGGCGGTAAAAGCGGTGATGGATGACCACACCTGCGCGGTGGTGGTGGAGCCGATTCAGGGCGAAGGCGGCGTGACGGCAGCGACGCCGGCCTTCCTGCAGGGGCTCCGTGAGCTGTGCGATCAGCACCAGGCGCTGTTAGTCTTTGATGAAGTGCAGTGCGGCATGGGGCGTACCGGATCGCTGTTCGCCTATATGCACTACGGTGTGACTCCGGATATTTTGACCAGCGCCAAGGCGCTCGGCGGCGGCTTCCCGGTCAGCGCCATGCTGACCACCCATGAGATCGCCAGTGCCTTCCATGCGGGATCCCATGGCTCAACCTATGGCGGCAACCCACTGGCCTGCGCGGTCGCCAACGCCGCCTTCGACCTGATCAATACCCCGGCGGTGCTGGATGGCGTGAGCGCGAAGCGCGAACTGTTCGTCAAACACTTGCAGCAGCTGGATGCTGAATTTGATCTGTTCAGTGATATTCGCGGGATGGGCCTGCTGATTGGCGCCGAACTCAAGCCGCAGCACAAGGGCCGCGCGCGCGATTTCCTCTATGCCGCTGCGGAAGCCGGCGTCATGGTGCTCAACGCCGGGCCGGACGTGATGCGTTTTGTTCCCTCGCTGATCATCGAAGAGCAGGATATTGCCGAGGGGATGGCGCGCTTTGCCCTGGCAGTGGCAAAGGTGATTAACGGCTGATTTTCCGCAGCCAGATGCCATGATGCGGCCGCTGACGCCATGCCACTGACGAAATGGTATGCATGGTGTTCAGATGGCCCAGAATGCGTTGCAGGTGTTGCTCCAGGGTGCTTAACGGACCGTTCGGCACCTCTGTTTCCGGCGACTCCAGAATATTGGCATCCCCTGCGCTGCCGGGACCATCGCTGTCCAGCCGCTGCTGGCAGCGCTGCAGGGCAATCTCACAGGATTCGAGATAGCGCTGGGCAAGATCCGGGGTCAGCATCGTGTGCTCCCGGGCGAGGGTGGTCATAGCGTTGATGTGTTCGACGATAAACTGGCTGTGCGTCACCCACAGCTTCATATCTTCCAGATAGTGGGTATTAAACCCGGGCTCCTGCATCGCCTGATTCAGGGAGTTGTAGAGCGCGTTATGCGCCTGGTTGACGCGCATGCGTTGGTAGGCCAGCGCGGGGGCTTTCGGGTCGGCGCTGAGGATCAGGCGAATCGCCTGCTGGTCGGCCTCCAGCGCATCGTGGGCGTTTTTTTTCAGCAGGCCGCTCTGCCACTGCGGCCAGAGCCAGACCATCCCGCCGAAGGCGATCAGGCAGCCGATAAGCGTGTCGATAAGCCGGGCGACAATAAACTGTTCGCCGTTGAGCGTCAGCAGTTGCAGGGTATACACCGCCGTCACCGTAAAGCCTACCATCGCCCAGCCATAGTGTTTACGGATGATCAGATAGCTGAGCAGGGTAATCAGCAGCATCCCGCTCAGGGTATAGCTCTCCGGAACGTGAAAGTGCAAGGTTAGCCCGGCGATGACCAGACCGGCGAGCGTTCCCGCCGCCCGGTGAACAATTCGCACCCGCGTGGCGCCGTAGCCGTTTTGCGTGACGAAGAGCACCGTCATCAGGATCCAGTAGGGCTTCGGCAAATGCAGGGCGTTGCCCATCAGGCTGGCGACGCTCAGCATCACGCTGATGCGGGCGGCATTGCGCAGTGCGGGTGATTTCAGCGACAGATAATTCTTTAGCGCGGGAAACAGCGGTAAACGACGCTCTTTGTCGGCCATCAGATCCCGGGCATACAGGGGGCGCTGGGTATGCAGCACCCGGGCGATACGGCTAAAGTGCCAGGCGCAGAACTGACCGACCGGGTTGTCCGGATGCTGGCGGGCGATCTTTTCCAGAGCCTCAATCTGTTTATCCATCTGAAAGCGCTGCGGAAAGCGATGATAGAGAATATCATCCGCCAGCACGCGCAGGCGGGCAGCGACGGTTTGCGCATTCCAGCGGATCACCGCTTCGGCATGGCTGCGTTCCACCAGCTTTTGCACCTCTTCTGGCTGATGCAGGCTAACCGAAATATGTTCCTGTAGATCCAGCCCAACCTGGAACGCCCGCAGCAGACGCTTGTGATCGTTGCGTTGGTTGGCGGCCAGCATATGCATCTGCTGATAGCACTGGGTAATCAGGTCGACTACCTTCTGCTGGCGGGTGAGCAGCGGCGGCAGGGCGGTCGACGGATCGGTATGCTGGGTCAACAGACTGTATTTGGCTTCACAATAGTCAGCCAGTTCCCGGTAAAGCAGGCTGAGCGACTCCCGCAGCGGCTGTTCGCGCCACAGCCAGAACCAGAGCCAGTTAAACACGCCGTACCACAGCGTACCGAAAGCGTAGATCAGCAGTGGTTCCCAGATGGGCATATTGCCCGCCAGGCTCAGGGTAAAGATAGCGGCGATCAGCGACGCGGGCAGCAGGCGAGCGTGCAGCGAACTGATCTCCGCGGTGACGCCGAGCAATAGCGCCAGACCGCTGAGAATAAGCGGCAAAGGAATGTCCTGGGCGAGCAGCAACTGCACGACCAGACTGCATCCGGCAAACAAACAGCCGCCGATAATCAGGCGTTTGAAAAAGCGCTTATGCGGGGTATCAAGACCGGCAATGTTGCAGCAGGCGGGCACTAAGGAAAACAACAGCCCCTGCTGGAGATGGCCGAGCAGAAGACCGATGGCCACAGGCAGACACAGCACCAGCGTTTGCCGCAGTGCATAGTTGACTTCCGGGTGGTAAATCAGCCTGCGCCACATGAGGGAAAAACAAGAACGGCGTACTGCAGGAGCAATACGCCGCTTAGCAACTTAACGGGTGCCGTAGACGACGATAGTTTTACCGTGTGCGGAAATCAGGTTCTGATCTTCCAGCATTTTCAAAATACGGCCAACTGTTTCACGAGAGCAGCCGACGATCTGACCAATTTCCTGACGGGTAATTTTAATTTGCATACCGTCCGGGTGGGTCATGGCATCGGGTTGCTTCGCCAGGTTCAGCAGCGTCTGGGCGATACGGCCCGTCACGTCGAGGAAGGCGAGGTTGCCCACTTTCTCAGACGTGACCTGCAGACGGCGAGCCATTTGCGAAGAGAGACGCATCAGAATGTCCGGGTTAACCTGGATCAGCTGACGGAATTTCTTATAAGAGATTTCGGCCACTTCACATGCGGTTTTCGCCCGTACCCAGGCGCTACGCTCCTGACCCTCTTCAAACAGGCCTAATTCACCGATGAAATCGCCCTGGTTGAGGTAGGAGAGGATCATCTCTTTACCTTCTTCATCCTTGATGAGTACAGCCACGGAGCCTTTAACGATGTAGTACAGCGTTTCTGCTTTTTCACCCTGGTGGATCAGCGTGCTCTTTGATGGGTACTTATGAATGTGGCAATGAGACAAGAACCATTCAAGGGTAGGGTCTGTTTGCGGTTTGCCAAGCACCATGCGCGGTTATCCTCTGTTATAAGCTATCTCCGGGCGCCGACACTACACGGCGTCCGGGCATGCAATCGTATTGTTTCCCTATACCTGGGAAGCTGGCTGATGATTTTTCGACAGCCCGTAATGTGAACTCCTCTGCATACATGCAGTACATCAATGTAATACTGTAGCATCCAGACTGTTTTAGCATAGCTTTCGCCGCATGTCTCCTGGTGTCTCGCTTCAGCATGACGCAGGTCGCCTTCCGTTGCGAGAATTGTTATGTGCGCGTAATCTGACAGGAAAATTGCGATACTGGAGTTAAATTTTATGCAAGCGCGTGTGAAATGGGTTGAAGGGTTAACCTTTATCGGGGAGTCCGCGTCAGGACACCAGATTCTGATGGATGGCAACTCCGGGGATAAGGCACCCAGCCCGATGGAGATGGTGCTGATGGCGGCGGGCGGTTGCAGTGCGATCGATGTCGTCTCCATTCTGCAAAAAGGTCGCCATGAGGTGACCAACTGTGAAGTGAAGCTGACGTCTGAGCGCCGCGAAGAGGCACCGCGTCTGTTTACGCATATTAATCTGCACTTTATCGTCACCGGTAAGGCGCTGAAAGATGCCGCGGTCTCCCGTGCGGTGGATCTGTCGGCAGAGAAATACTGCTCGGTGGCACTGATGCTGGAAAAAGCGGTGAAGATCACCCACTCCTATGAAGTGATCGAGGCGTAGTCTTCACCTGCCATAGTGAAGCATCTCAACCCCGGCCTGGCCGGGGTTTTTTCTGTTAGCCGATCTTGCGGCCTTCCATCAGGCGCTCGACCAGCGGCGTCATGATAAGCTCCATCGCCAGCCCCATTTTACCGCCCGGCACCACCAGCGTGTTCATGTGCGAGATAAACGACCCCTGCAGCATCGCCAGCAGCCAGGGAAAGTCGATATTCTGCAGGTTACGGAAATGGATCACCACAAAGCTCTCGTCCAGCGAGGGAATAGTTTTCGCAGCAAACGGGTTGGAAGTGTCCACCGTCGGCACGCGCTGAAAGTTGATATGGGTGCGGGAAAACTGTGGGGTGATGAAATTGATGTAGTCTTCCATCGAGCGGACGACCGAGTCCATCACCGCCTCCCGGGAGTGGCCGCGTTCGCTGGTGTCGCGAACGAGCTTCTGGATCCACTCGAGGTTAACGATAGGCACTACGCCGACCAGCAGGTCGACATGGCTGGCGACATCATGATGCGGCGTGACAACCCCGCCGTGCAGCCCTTCATAGAACAGTACATCTGTCGGCTCCGGCAGCGGCTGCCAGGGGGTGAAGGTCCCCGGTACCTGATTCCACGGCACGGCTTCGTCATAGGTGTGAAGATATTTCCGCGACTGGCCTTTTCCGTGGCGACCATAGTCGACAAAGGTCTGCTCCAGCAGGCCGAAGTCATTCGCCTCCGGGCCAAAGTAGCTGATATGTTTGCCCTGATCCCGCGCCTTGCGGATCGCCATGTCCATTTCCGGGCGGGTATAGCGATGAAAGCTGTCGCCTTCTACCTCCGCGGCGTGCAGGTTTAGCTGCGCGAAGATTTTGCGAAAGGCAAGGCTGGTGGTGGTAGTGCCCGCGCCGCTGGAGCCCGTGACGGCGATCACCGGATGTTTGGCAGACATAACAACTCCCTGGTTAAACGATGTAGTGGCGTCGCCTTAGCCGTTAAACAGGCCGCGCGGCATAATATTGACCGTCTCATGCAGTTCAGACCACACGAGGACCGCCTCTCCGCGTTTCAGCTGCTGTTTAACATCGGCGACTTTATCGGCAAGTGAACGTTCATGTTCACCATAATCGGTGCCTTCACGTAACACAAAGCTTTCAATCAGGTTATCCAGCGTTTCGGGATCCAGATCCTGCCAGGGAATAATCATACGGGGTCCTCCAGCCAACGGTTTAGCCAGTCCGGGATGCGTCGTTCCAGCCACATCTCCGGCTTACGCAGGGTGCCGCCGACGAAACCAACGTGACCGCCTTGCTCGGTTAATTGATACTCAACGTTCGCGGGCAGTTGCTCCTGCGGTGGTATGGAGTGGTGATCCATAAATGGGTCATCTTTCGCGTGAATGATGAGCGTCGGCTTAGTGATATCGCTGAGCCGCGGCATGGCGCTGCATTGCCGGTAATAATCCAGCGCATCGGCGAAGCCATGGATTTTGGCGGTGATCATATCGTCAAATTCCCGGATGCGGCGCATCCCTTTGAGCTGGCGTAAATCGACAGGCAGTGAGCCCGGATACGCTTTCAGCTTGCGTGAGGCATTGGCTTTTAACAGATTGAGCAGATAGCGCTGATAAACCCGCGAGAAGCCCTTATCCATATGATAGCTGCAGGCTTCGAGCATGAAAGGCGCGGAGACGATCACCGCCGCATCCAGCGGGCAGCGGTCGCCTTCTTCTGCCAGCAGGCAGCCCAGCATATTGCCGCCCAGTGAATAGCCGACGGCCGCAGTCGGCGCGGGACCAAACTCGCGCTGTAGCCAGTGCAGAAACCAGGTGCCATCTTCCGTTTCGCCGGAGTGATAGATGCGGTGATTGCGGTTAGGTTCGCCGCTGCAGCCGCGGAAATGCATAACCACGCCCAGCCAGCCGCGCTGCATCGCCGCGTGGATCAGACCATGGGCATATGGGCTGTGCAGGCTTCCTTCCAGACCATGAAAGACGACAAGGCGCGGCTTATGGCGCGCCTGATGCGGATCTTCGCTCCAGGCCAGATCGACAAAATCGCCGTCCGGCAGCTCTAGGCGCTGCCAGTGCGGGGTAAAGCGCAATTTACGGCGGATCAGCCGCGGCAGCATGGTTTGCAGATGACGATTGCCCACGCCGCGCATCGGATGGAACTCACGCGAATCGTTTTCGGGGGGCGTCATGTCTGTGGGGATGATTTCAACCATAGCACCAGAACAATTAATAAACGTGATGATGACTATACCGCGCAGGGCGCACAGGGGTTAGCCAATATGTGGTCTTGTGGCCAGTGACTCGAGGTTACACCAAAAACAAATCATTGATGTCACCGATGGCAGGCCATGGAGAGGGCATAAACCCACCCTGCCAGCGGCATCGTACGCGCAGGCAGGATGAGGAAGTCAATATTAGCCTTCCTGAAGCATCTGCTCTAGCTGCTCCTGGGCCTCCAGCCAGGCCATTTCGCACTCCTCCAGCCCGGACTTCGCACTGGCCTGCTGCTGCAGGCATTCGGTCAGCTCGGCTTTGCGTGAGGCGTCATAAAGCTCACTGTCGCCAAGTTTTTCTTCCGCACTGGCCAACTGCGCGTTGAGCTTGTCCATCTCTTTTTCCAGACGGGCGATCTCTTTGCGCAGCGGTTGGGTCTGGCTGCGCAGTTCCGCTTCTCGACGCTTCTGGTCCTTGCGTGCCTGCGCGCTGTTGCCGCTCTCTTTTGGCGCCTCGCCGCTCTGGGATTCCTGTTTTTGCGAGTCGCTGAGCCACTGCTGATAATCTTCCAGATCGCCGTCGAACGGCTCAACTTTACCGTCATGGACGAGGTACAGATCGTCGGTGGTGGAGCGGATCAGGTGACGATCGTGCGACACGACAACCAGCGCCCCCTCAAAGTCGATCAGCGCTTCGGTTAAGGCCTGACGCATATCGAGGTCAAGGTGGTTGGTCGGTTCATCGAGCAGCAGCAGGTTAGGGCGCTGCCAGACGATCAGGGCCAGTACCAGACGCGCTTTTTCTCCACCGGAGAAGCGGCGGGTCTCTTCGCTGACTTTATCGCCCTGGAAACCAAAGCCGCCCAGATAATCACGCAGCTTTTGTTCCAGCTCCTGCGGCGCCAGGCGAGCCAGATGCTGTATCGGTGATTCATCGGCACGCAGGAACTCAAGCTGATGCTGGGCGAAGTAGCCGAGCTTGATACCTTTTGCGAGGCCGATCTCGCCGCTCACCGGCTGGAGTTCGCCCGCCAGCAGCTTAATCAGCGTCGACTTCCCGGCGCCGTTGCGGCCCAGCAGGCCGATGCGCGAGCCCGGCACCAGATTGAGCTTGATGGAGTCGAGGATAATACGCTCGCCGTAACCGGCGCTGACTTTCTCCATTTTCAGTAACGGGTTAGGCAGACTCTCCGGCTGGCGGAAGCTGAAGTGGAACGGGTTATCCACGTGCGCCGGGGCGATAAGCTCCATCCGCTCCAGCATTTTGATACGGCTTTGCGCCTGCTTGGCCTTGGTGGCTTTGGCGCGGAAGCGATCGATATAGCTTTGCAGATGCGCAACGCGTTGCTGTTGGCTTTCGTACATCGCCTGCTGCTGAGAAAGTCGGGTAGCGCGCTGCACTTCGAACGAGCTGTAGTTACCGGTGTACTCAAACATCGTCTGCTGTTCGATATGGATAATTTTGTCGACGATAGGATCGAGAAAATCGCGATCGTGTGAGATCAGGATCAGCGTACCCGTGTAACCCTTAAGCCATTTTTCGAGCCAGATGACGGCATCGAGGTCGAGGTGGTTAGTCGGTTCATCGAGCAGCAGCAGATCAGAACGGCAAATCAGCGCCTGGGCGAGGTTAAGGCGCATACGCCAGCCGCCGGAAAAATCGCTGACCGGCCGCTCCAGCTGTTCGTTGCTGAATCCCAGACCGTGCAGCAGGCTGGCAGCGCGCGAACGGATAGTCCAGGCGTCGATGGCGTCCAGCTTGCCGTGGACCGTGGCGATGGCATGGCCGTCGTTGCGCTCATTAGCCTGCTGGAGCGCGGCTTCCAGCTGGCGGTATTCTCGATCGCCATCAATAACATAATCGATAGCCGGCTGAGGCAGCGCCGGGGTTTCCTGATTCACCCATGCCAGCTGCCAGCTGCCTGGAAAGGTCATACTGCCGCCGTCAGCGCTTATCTCGTTTTTCAAAAGCGATAGCAGCGTCGATTTCCCGCAGCCGTTTTTCCCCACCAGTCCGACCTTCTGACCTGGGTTGATGGTAGCGGTGGCGTTGTCCAGCAGGACGCGTACGCCGCGACGAATTTGTAACGAGGAGAAAACAATCATAAGGCGCCGTATGTTCAGACTATGTTAATTTGTCATTATGATAATGTAGTGTGGAAGCGAATCGCTTCACCGGGCCGCCATGGTAGCCCAAAACGAAGACGATACACAAAGTCATTCTGGCGGTGTCAGAACGCCGGGGCTGCACAGGCCGCCAGAAGACCTACGGGAGGGGAATGATGTCTCAGACAGCGAAAGTGTTGCTGCTGTATGCCCACCCAGAATCTCATGATTCCGTGGCCAACCGGGTTTTATTAGAGCCGGCCTTACAGTTGCCGAACGTCACCGTGCACGATCTTTACGCGCACTATCCGGATTTTTTTATCGATATCGCTCATGAACAGGATCTGCTGCGCCAGCATGAGGTGATTGTTTTCCAGCATCCTTTATATACCTGGAGCTGTCCGGCGCTGCTCAAGGAGTGGCTGGATCGTGTGTTGAGCCGCGGCTTCGCCAGCGGTGCCGGAGGGAACGAGCTGGCGGGAAAGTACTGGCGTAGTGTGATCACCACCGGCGAACCTGAGAGCGCCTACCGTCGCGATGCCAATCGCTATCCGATGAACGAAATTTTACGTCCTTTTGAACTGACCGCCGGCATGTGCCGTATGCACTGGATGAGTCCCATTATTGTCTACTGGGCCCGGCGGCAACAGCCAGAGGAGCTGCGTAGCCGCGCCCGGGCCTACCGGGACTGGCTGGCCAACCCCATCGCCGCCGGAGGTATACATGGCGGGATCTGATTTGCTGCTGGCGGGCGTTCTGTTTTTGTTCGCCGCCGTTATTGCCGTCCCTCTGGCCTCAAGACTGGGTATTGGCGCGGTGCTGGGCTATCTGCTGGCCGGGATTGCGATTGGTCCGTGGGGACTTGGGTTTATCAGCGATGTGGATGAGATTCTCCATTTCTCTGAGCTCGGCGTAGTGTTTCTGATGTTTATCATCGGCCTGGAGCTTAATCCGGCCAAGTTATGGCGGCTGCGGAGCTCCATCTTCGGCGTTGGCGCGGCGCAGGTGATGCTCAGCGCGGCGATCCTCGGCGGTCTGCTGATGACGACCGGGTTTTCATGGCAGGCGGCGGTGGTCGGCGGGATCGGCCTGGCGATGTCTTCCACCGCCATGGCGCTGCAGCTGATGCGTGAGAAGGGAATGAGCCGTAGTGAGTCGGGGCAATTAGGCTTTTCGGTGCTGCTGTTTCAGGATCTGGCAGTGATCCCGGCGCTGGCGCTGGTGCCCCTGCTGGCCGGTTCAGCGGAGGAGCATGTTAACTGGCTGACGGTCGGCATGAAGGTCCTGGCCTTTGCCGGGATGCTGATTGGCGGACGTTATCTGCTGCGGCCGGTGTTCCGCTTTATCGCCAGCTCGGGGGTCAGGGAAGTGTTTACTGCCGCCACGCTGCTGCTGGTTCTTGGGTCTGCGCTGTTTATGGAGGCGCTGGGGCTGTCGATGGCGCTGGGTACCTTTATTGCCGGCGTGCTGCTGGCGGAAAGCGAGTATCGCCACGAACTGGAAATCGCTATCGATCCGTTCAAGGGGCTGCTGCTCGGGCTGTTCTTTATCTCCGTCGGCATGGCGTTGAACCTTGGCGTGCTGTACACCCATCTGCTGTGGGTGGCGGTGAGCGTGGCGGTGCTGGTGGCGGTAAAAATGCTGGTGCTCTATCTCCTGGCCCGCCTCTATGGCCTGCGAAGTTCAGAGCGGATGCAGTTCGCGGGCGTATTAAGCCAGGGCGGCGAGTTCGCCTTTGTCCTCTTTTCGTTGCCCGCCTCTCAGCGGTTGTTCCAGCATGACCAGATGGCGCTGCTGTTGGTGGCGGTGACGTTGTCGATGATGACGACGCCGCTGCTGATGAAGGGGATAGATAGGCTATTGTCGCGACGGCTGAATCCAGCGGACGATACCGATGAGGCGCCGTGGGTGGAGGATGACAAGCCGCAGGTGATTATTGTCGGGTTTGGTCGCTTTGGTCAGGTCATCGGCCGCCTGCTGATGGCCAATAAGATGCGTATTACGGTGCTGGAGCGGGACATCAGCGCGGTGAATCTGATGCGCAACTATGGCTATAAAGTCTATTTTGGCGATGCCACCCAGCTGGAGCTGCTGCGCTCGGCAGGTGCGGAAGAGGCGCAGTCGATCGTCATCACCTGTAATGAGCCGGAAGACACCATGCGGCTGGTGGAAATGTGTCAACAACACTTTCCACATCTGCATATTCTGGCCCGCGCACGCGGCCGCGTTGAGGCGCATGAGCTGCTGCAGGCCGGCGTGACGCAGTTTTCTCGTGAAACCTTCTCCAGCGCGCTGGAGCTGGGGCGGAAAGCGCTTATCACCCTGGGCATGCATCCTCACCAGGCGCAGCGCGCGCAGCTGCACTTCCGACGGCTCGATATGCGAATGCTGCGTGAGTTAATGCCGGTGCATACTGATACGGTACAGATATCTCGCGTGCGGGAAGCCCGACGCGAACTGGAAGAGATTTTTCAGCGTGAAATGCAGAAAGAAAGCCGGCAGCTGGACGGCTGGGACGAGTTTGAATAAAGGTAAATCATATGGCAGTACGTAAACGTTTTATTGCCGGGGCTAAATGTCCGGCGTGCCAGGCGCAGGATTCGCTGGCGATGTGGCGTGAGAATAATGTTGATGTCGTTGAATGCGTTAAGTGTGGTCACCAAATGCGTGAGGCGGATAAAGAGGCCCGCGAGCATGTACGCAAAGAGGAGCAGGTGATTGGCATTTTTCATCCCGACTAGCGTTATCCGTCGGCTTTTTTTAAGCTAGAGGGTACACGGCTGCAGAATTCCGCTACAATCTGCGCCACTATTCTTCCCATCTCAGGAGATATCATGAAAGTAGCAAAAGACCTGGTGGTCAGCCTGGCCTATCAGGTACGTACAGAAGACGGTGTGTTGGTTGATGAGTCTCCGGTAAGCGCGCCGCTGGATTACCTGCATGGTCACGGCTCCCTGATTTCCGGCCTGGAAAACGCGCTGGATGGCCACGAAGTGGGCGACAAATTTGACGTAGCTGTCGGCGCTAACGACGCTTACGGCCAGTATGACGAAAACCTGGTGCAGCGTGTACCGAAAGACGTCTTTATGGGCGTTGATGAACTGCAGGTTGGCATGCGCTTCCTGGCGGAGACCGATCAGGGTCCAGTACCGGTAGAAATCACTGAAGTTGAAGACGACCACGTTGTGGTTGATGGCAACCACATGCTGGCTGGCCAGAACCTGAAGTTCAATGTGGAAGTTGTCGCTATCCGTGAAGCAACGGCTGAAGAGCTGGAGCATGGTCACGTGCATGGCGCTCATGGCCACGATCACGATCATGACCACGGTCATGACGGTTGCTGCGGCGGCCACGGCCACGATCATGGTCACGACCATGAACACGGCAAAGGTGGTTGCGGTAACGGTGGTTGCGGTTGCCACTAATGGCGTCGCGTTCGCGCGGATAGCCAAAAAAAGCGGGGAAACCCGCTTTTTTTACGTCTCAATAATGCGGCGGCGGCGTCTCTTCTGCCTGAGAGGCGATATGGGACGGTTGGGTCGCCTTCAGTTTCTCGATCATCAGACGCATATGCTCCCGCATCTTCGCCATCTCTATCTCGTGGGCGGTCACGGTTTTATTGAGGTCTTCGATGGTGATTTCCTGAAACGCCAGCCGGCTTTCCAGCTCTGCAAGGCGCGTTTCTAATGTGCTATCGTGCATGGGTAACCTCTTTAGTCTGATCCTGCGAGCGGATTCTACTTAAGTTTCTCTTTTCGCGCAGCATCGCTGCGTCTGACAGGAAACTTATTCATACAAAAATAGTCCTAAAAGAGGCGATATTCAGGAACGTCCGTATGTAGATTTTAACGGCAACGTTCTATAGTACGTTTTTTGCTTTTTACGATAACCCTGGGGTGAGAGGCCCCGGCCCTGGAGAAATGGATGAAATCACTGTTTAAAGTAACGCTGCTGGCGACCACAATGGCCGTCGCCCTGAATGCACCGCTGACCTTTGCTGCAGATACGGCGGCGAAGGCAGCCCCAGCGGCTGAGAGTAAATCGGCATTTAAAAATGACGATCAGAAATCCGCCTATGCGCTGGGCGCGTCCCTGGGGCGTTACATGGAAAATTCCCTGAAAGAACAAGAAAAGCTGGGCATCAAGCTGGACAAAGCCCAGCTGATCGCCGGCGTACAGGACGCGTTTGCCGACAAGAGCAAGCTGTCCGACCAGGAGATCGAACAGACTCTGCAGGCCTTTGAAACGCGCGTGAAGACCGCGGCTCAGCAGAAAATGGAAAAAGACGCAACTGAGAACGAAGCCAAAGGCAAAACCTTCCGCGATAGCTTTGCTAAAGAGAAGGGCGTGAAAACCTCGAAAACTGGCCTGCTGTATAAAGTCGAGAAAGAAGGCACTGGTGATGCGCCGAAAGACAGCGACACTGTGGTCGTTAACTACAAAGGCACCCTGATCGATGGTAAAGAGTTTGATAACTCTTATACCCGTGGTGAGCCGCTCTCTTTCCGCCTGGACGGCGTGATCCCGGGCTGGACGGAAGGCCTGAAGAACATCAAGAAAGGCGGTAAAATCAAGCTGGTCATTCCACCGGATCTGGCGTACGGCAAAACCGGCGTTCCGGGGATCCCGGCCAACTCTACGCTGGTCTTTGACGTAGAACTGCTGGATATCAAACCGGCGCCGAAGGCAGATGCACAGCCGGAAGCCGCTGGCGAAGCGAAAGCCGCAGACGCGAACGCTGACGCTAAGAAGTAATCGAGTTCAGGCCGCCGTCTCGTCAGAGGCGGCGGCTTTTTTATTGAGCGCAGATATAATTAAAACTGGAAAGATCCTCAGGCGCTGTATTACTTTAGATAGCTTAATAATGATGATGAGCCTGCCCTGACAATAACGACAGGCTCCTGAAAAGGAGTGCTTTTTTTCATGTCCAGGTCGCTTTTAACCAACGAAACCAGCGAGCTTGACCTGCTGGATCAACGTCCCTTTGACCAGACCGATTTCGATATTCTTAAATCTTATGAAGCGGTGGTGGACGGGTTGGCGATGCTCATCGGTTCGCACTGTGAAATCGTGCTGCATTCTTTGCAGGATCTTAAATGCTCTGCCATTCGTATCGCCAATGGTGAACATACCGGCCGCCAAATCGGTTCACCGATTACCGATCTTGCGCTGCGCATGCTGCACGATATGACTGGCGCCGATAGCAGCGTTTCCAAATGCTACTTCACCCGCGCCAAAAGCGGCGTACTGATGAAGTCGGTGACGATTGCCATTCGCAACCGCGATCATCGGGTGATTGGTCTGCTGTGCATCAACATGAATCTGGATGTTCCGTTTTCCCAGATCATGAGCACCTTTATTCCGCCAGAAACGCCGGAGGTCAACTCACCGGTGAACTTTGCTTCCTCGGTTGACGATCTGGTCGCGCAGACGCTGGAATTCACCATTGAAGAGGTGAATGCCGATCGCAGCGTGTCTAATAATGCGAAAAACCGCCAAATCGTGCTGAATCTCTATGAAAAAGGGATCTTCGATATCAAAGACGCCATTAACCAGGTGGCCGATCGTCTGAACATCTCCAAGCACACCGTCTACCTCTATATCCGCCAGTTCAAGAGCGGCGATTTCCAGGGGCTGGATAAGTAATGCGTTTTGCCATTACGGTGACTGGCCCTGCCTATGGGACGCAGCAGGCAAGCAGCGCCTGGCAGTTTGCCCAGGCCGTTTTGCAGGAAGGTCATGAACTGGCATGTGTTTTTTTCTATCGCGAAGGCGTACTCAACGCTAATCAGCTGACGGCGCCCGCCAGCGATGAGTTCGATCTGGTGCGCGCATGGCAGTCACTGCACGATGAACAAGGTGTGGCATTGCACATCTGTGTGGCGGCTGCCTTACGTCGAGGCGTAACGGACGAACGTGAAGCGCAACAGCTCGCGCTGGCCAGCCACAATTTGCAGCCGGGTTTCACGCTTAGCGGGCTCGGTGCGCTGGCGGAAGCCGCGCTCACTTGCGATCGGATGGTACAGTTCTGATGAAACGTGTAGCTTTTGTTTTTTCCTCCGCGCCGCACGGTAGCGCCGCCGGCAGGGAAGGCCTCGATGCGTTACTCGCCACCTCCGCGCTTACCGACGAGATTGGCGTATTTTTTGTCGGCGACGGCGTTTTTCAACTGCTGCCCGATCAACGGCCGGGTGCAGTGCTGGCTCGCGACTACATAGCCACCTTTAAACTGCTGTCACTGTATGACATCGATCAGTGCTGGCTGTGTGCCGACTCCGCGCGGGAGCGCGGTCTGGACCCCGCTACTCCGTGGGCGGTGGATGTCGAATGCCTGGCGCCGGATACCCTGCGCGCCCGTCTGCATGAATTTGATGTGATTTTGCGTTTCTGAGGTCCCCATGCTCCATACGCTCAGTGTTTCTCCCTGGCATGCCGATATCGCAGCAATGCTTCGCGTGATGGATCACGGCGACGATCTGTTATTGCTGTCTGATGGCGTCACGGCGGCCATCGCCGGCGGTCGCTTCCTTGAGATCCTGCAATCCGCCCCCATAACCCTCTATGTGCTGCAAGACGACGTTGACGCCCGCGGGTTGGCTGGTCAAATTGCGGACAGTGTCGGTAGGGTTAGCTATACTGATTTCGTCAGACTCACGGTAAAACATGCCGGTCAGTTGGCCTGGTGATGGCGGGATCGTTGTATATTTCTTGACACCTTTTCGGCACCGCCCTAAAATTCTGCGTCCTCATATTATATGAGGCGATTTATTACGTGTTTACGAAGCAAAAGCTAAAACCAGGAGCTATTTAATGGCAACAATTAACCAGCTGGTACGCAAACCACGCGCACGCAAAGTTGCAAAGAGCAACGTGCCTGCGCTGGAAGCCTGCCCGCAGAAACGTGGCGTATGTACTCGCGTATATACCACCACTCCTAAGAAACCGAACTCCGCACTGCGTAAAGTTTGCCGTGTGCGTCTGACTAACGGTTTCGAAGTCACCTCCTACATCGGTGGTGAAGGTCACAACCTGCAGGAGCACTCCGTGATCCTGATCCGTGGCGGTCGTGTTAAAGACCTTCCGGGTGTTCGTTACCACACCGTTCGTGGTGCGCTTGACTGCTCCGGCGTTAAAGACCGTAAGCAGGCTCGCTCCAAGTACGGCGTGAAGCGTCCTAAGGCTTAATGGTTCTCCGTTAAGTAAGGCCAAACTGATTTACCTTAATGTCATACTAAACTCTTAGAGTTTTGGACAATCCTGAATTAACAACGGAGTATTTCCATGCCACGTCGTCGCGTCATTGGTCAGCGTAAAATTCTGCCGGATCCGAAGTTCGGATCAGAACTGCTGGCTAAATTTGTCAATATCCTGATGGTAGATGGTAAAAAATCTACTGCAGAAGCAATCGTATACAGCGCGCTGGAGACCCTGGCTCAGCGCTCTGGTAAAAATGAACTGGAAGCTTTCGAAGTCGCTCTCGACAACGTGCGCCCGACTGTAGAAGTTAAGTCTCGCCGCGTTGGTGGTTCTACTTATCAGGTTCCAGTTGAAGTTCGTCCGGTTCGTCGTAATGCTCTGGCAATGCGTTGGATCGTTGAAGCTGCTCGTAAACGCGGTGATAAATCCATGGCTCTGCGCCTGGCGAACGAACTCACTGATGCTGCAGACAACAAAGGTACTGCAGTTAAGAAACGTGAAGACGTTCACCGTATGGCCGAAGCCAACAAGGCGTTCGCACACTACCGTTGGTAATCCCTTCGGAGTCATAGTCACCAGGCGGGCGCTTCAGATGAGTCGCCCGCTCTGGATAACTTAACTGAACGCCTAAAGAAATAAACGAGGAATCAAATGGCTCGTACAACACCCATCGCACGCTACCGTAACATCGGTATCAGTGCGCACATCGACGCCGGTAAAACCACTACTACCGAACGTATTCTGTTCTACACCGGTGTAAACCACAAAATCGGTGAAGTTCATGACGGCGCCGCTACCATGGACTGGATGGAGCAGGAGCAGGAACGTGGTATCACCATCACTTCCGCTGCGACTACTGCATTCTGGTCTGGTATGGCTAAGCAGTATGAACCGCACCGTGTAAACATCATCGACACCCCGGGGCACGTTGACTTCACTATCGAAGTAGAACGTTCCATGCGTGTTCTTGATGGTGCGGTAATGGTTTACTGCGCAGTTGGTGGTGTTCAGCCGCAGTCTGAAACCGTATGGCGTCAGGCAAACAAATATAAAGTTCCGCGCATTGCGTTCGTTAACAAAATGGACCGCATGGGTGCGAACTTCCTGAAAGTTGTTGGTCAGATCAAATCCCGTCTGGGCGCGAACCCGGTTCCGCTGCAGCTGGCGATTGGTGCTGAAGAAGGTTTCACCGGTGTTGTTGACCTGGTGAAAATGAAAGCCATCAACTGGAACGATGCCGACCAGGGCGTTACCTTCGAATACGAAGATATCCCGGCTGAAATGCAGGACCTGGCTGACGAATGGCACCAGAACCTGATCGAGTCCGCTGCGGAAGCTTCCGAAGAGCTGATGGAAAAATACCTGGGTGGTGAAGAACTGACTGAAGAAGAGATCAAAAAAGCTCTGCGTCAGCGCGTTCTGAACAACGAAATCATCCTGGTAACCTGCGGTTCTGCGTTCAAGAACAAAGGTGTTCAGGCGATGCTGGATGCGGTAATTGATTACCTGCCATCCCCGGTCGATGTTCCGGCAATCAACGGTATTCTGGACGACGGTAAAGATACTCCGGCTGAGCGTCACGCAAGCGACGAAGAGCCGTTCTCTGCACTGGCGTTCAAAATCGCTACCGACCCGTTCGTGGGTAACCTGACCTTCTTCCGTGTGTACTCCGGTGTGGTTAACTCTGGTGATACCGTACTGAACTCCGTGAAAACTGCACGTGAGCGTTTCGGTCGTATCGTTCAGATGCACGCTAACAAACGTGAAGAGATCAAAGAAGTTCGCGCGGGCGACATCGCTGCTGCTATCGGTCTGAAAGACGTAACCACTGGTGACACCCTGTGTGACCCGGATGCGCCGATCATTCTGGAGCGTATGGAATTCCCTGAGCCGGTAATCTCCATCGCCGTTGAGCCGAAAACCAAAGCTGACCAGGAAAAAATGGGTCTGGCTCTGGGTCGTCTGGCTAAAGAAGACCCGTCATTCCGTGTATGGACTGACGAAGAGTCTAACCAGACCATCATCGCTGGTATGGGTGAGCTGCACCTCGACATCATCGTTGACCGTATGAAGCGTGAATTCAACGTTGAAGCGAACGTTGGTAAACCTCAGGTTGCTTACCGTGAAGCGATTCGCGCGAAAGTTACCGATATCGAAGGTAAACACGCCAAGCAGTCTGGTGGTCGTGGTCAGTACGGTCACGTTGTGATCGACATGTACCCGCTGGAGCCGGGCTCTAACCCGAAAGGTTACGAGTTCATCAACGACATCAAAGGTGGTGTAATTCCTGGCGAATACATCCCGGCCGTTGATAAAGGCATCCAGGAACAGCTGAAAGCTGGTCCGCTGGCAGGTTACCCGGTAGTTGATATGGGTATCCGTCTGCACTTCGGTTCTTACCACGACGTTGACTCCTCTGAGCTGGCGTTTAAACTGGCTGCGTCTATTGCCTTTAAAGAAGGCTTTAAGAAAGCAAAACCAGTTCTGCTTGAGCCGATCATGAAGGTTGAAGTAGAAACTCCGGAAGAGAACACGGGTGATGTTATCGGTGACTTGAGCCGTCGTCGCGGTATGCTGCGCGGTCAGGAATCCGAAGTAACCGGCGTTAAGATCCACGCTGAAGTACCGCTGTCCGAAATGTTCGGTTATGCAACTCAGCTGCGTTCTCTGACCAAAGGTCGTGCATCATACACCATGGAATTCCTGAAGTATGATGATGCGCCGAACAACGTTGCTCAGGCCGTTATTGAAGCCCGTGGTAAATAATCCACAGGATTAAAACCTAAGTCCCGTGCTCTCTCCGGTGGGGAGAGCACTATAGTAAGGAATATAGCCGTGTCTAAAGAAAAATTTGAACGTACAAAACCGCACGTCAACGTTGGTACTATCGGCCACGTTGACCATGGTAAAACTACCCTGACTGCTGCCATCACTACCGTTCTGGCTAAAACCTACGGTGGTTCTGCTCGTGCATTCGACCAGATCGATAACGCGCCGGAAGAAAAAGCTCGTGGTATCACCATCAACACTTCTCACGTTGAATATGACACCCCGACTCGCCACTACGCGCACGTAGACTGCCCGGGCC
>NZ_PIBN01000039.1:0-2935 GCF_002806655.1 Klebsiella sp. K-Nf6
CTTCGGCGTTGTAAGGTTAAGCCTCACGGTTCATTAGTACCGGTTAGCTCAACGCATCGCTGCGCTTACACACCCGGCCTATCAACGTCGTCGTCTTCAACGTTCCTTCAGGAGACTTATAGTCTCAGGGAGAACTCATCTCGGGGCAAGTTTCGTGCTTAGATGCTTTCAGCACTTATCTCTTCCGCATTTAGCTACCGGGCAATGCCATTGGCATGACAACCCGAACACCAGTGATGCGTCCACTCCGGTCCTCTCGTACTAGGAGCAGCCCCCCTCAATTCTCCAGCGCCCACGGCAGATAGGGACCGAACTGTCTCACGACGTTCTAAACCCAGCTCGCGTACCACTTTAAATGGCGAACAGCCATACCCTTGGGACCTACTTCAGCCCCAGGATGTGATGAGCCGACATCGAGGTGCCAAACACCGCCGTCGATATGAACTCTTGGGCGGTATCAGCCTGTTATCCCCGGAGTACCTTTTATCCGTTGAGCGATGGCCCTTCCATTCAGAACCACCGGATCACTATGACCTGCTTTCGCACCTGCTCGCGCCGTCACGCTCGCAGTCAAGCTAGCTTATGCCATTGCACTAACCTCCTGATGTCCGACCAGGATTAGCTAACCTTCGTGCTCCTCCGTTACTCTTTGGGAGGAGACCGCCCCAGTCAAACTACCCACCAGACACTGTCCGCAACCCGGATTACGGGTCTACGTTAGAACATCAAACATTAAAGGGTGGTATTTCAAGGTTGGCTCCACGCAGACTGGCGTCCACGCTTCAAAGCCTCCCACCTATCCTACACATCAAGGCTCAATGTTCAGTGTCAAGCTATAGTAAAGGTTCACGGGGTCTTTCCGTCTTGCCGCGGGTACACTGCATCTTCACAGCGAGTTCAATTTCACTGAGTCTCGGGTGGAGACAGCCTGGCCATCATTACGCCATTCGTGCAGGTCGGAACTTACCCGACAAGGAATTTCGCTACCTTAGGACCGTTATAGTTACGGCCGCCGTTTACCGGGGCTTCGATCAAGAGCTTCTCCTTACGGATAACCCCATCAATTAACCTTCCGGCACCGGGCAGGCGTCACACCGTATACGTCCACTTTCGTGTTTGCACAGTGCTGTGTTTTTAATAAACAGTTGCAGCCAGCTGGTATCTTCGACTGATTTCAGCTCCACCCGCAGGGGCTTCACCTACCTATCAGCGTGCCTTCTCCCGAAGTTACGGCACCATTTTGCCTAGTTCCTTCACCCGAGTTCTCTCAAGCGCCTTGGTATTCTCTACCTGACCACCTGTGTCGGTTTGGGGTACGATTTAATGTTACCTGATGCTTAGAGGCTTTTCCTGGAAGCAGGGCATTTGTTACTTCAGCACCGTAGTGCCTCGTCATCACACCTCAGCGTTAATAAACGACCGGATTTACCTAATCGTTCCGCCTACATGCTTAAACCGGGACAACCGTCGCCCGGCTAACATAGCCTTCTCCGTCCCCCCTTCGCAGTAACACCAAGTACAGGAATATTAACCTGTTTCCCATCGACTACGCCTTTCGGCCTCGCCTTAGGGGTCGACTCACCCTGCCCCGATTAACGTTGGACAGGAACCCTTGGTCTTCCGGCGAGCGGGCTTTTCACCCGCTTTATCGTTACTTATGTCAGCATTCGCACTTCTGATACCTCCAGCAGCCCTCACAGGCCACCTTCGCAGGCTTACAGAACGCTCCCCTACCCAACAACACATAGTGTCGCTGCCGCAGCTTCGGTGCATGGTTTAGCCCCGTTACATCTTCCGCGCAGGCCGACTCGACCAGTGAGCTATTACGCTTTCTTTAAATGATGGCTGCTTCTAAGCCAACATCCTGGCTGTCTGTGCCTTCCCACATCGTTTCCCACTTAACCATGACTTTGGGACCTTAGCTGGCGGTCTGGGTTGTTTCCCTCTTCACGACGGACGTTAGCACCCGCCGTGTGTCTCCCGTGATAACATTCTTCGGTATTCGTAGTTTGCATCGGGTTGGTAAGTCGGGATGACCCCCTAGCCGAAACAGTGCTCTACCCCCGAAGATGAATTCACGAGGCGCTACCTAAATAGCTTTCGGGGAGAACCAGCTATCTCCCGGTTTGATTGGCCTTTCACCCCCAGCCACAAGTCATCCGCTAATTTTTCAACATTAGTCGGTTCGGTCCTCCAGTTAGTGTTACCCAACCTTCAACCTGCCCATGGCTAGATCACCGGGTTTCGGGTCTATACCCTGCAACTTAACGCCCAGTTAAGACTCGGTTTCCCTGCGGCTCCCCTATACGGTTAACCTTGCTACAGAATATAAGTCGCTGACCCATTATACAAAAGGTACGCAGTCACCCCATAAAGAGGCTCCCACTGCTTGTACGTACACGGTTTCAGGTTCTTTTTCACTCCCCTCGCCGGGGTTCTTTTCGCCTTTCCCTCACGGTACTGGTTCACTATCGGTCAGTCAGGAGTATTTAGCCTTGGAGGATGGTCCCCCCATATTCAGACAGGATACCACGTGTCCCGCCCTACTCTTCGAGTTCACAGCCTGTGCATTTTGGTGTACGGGACTATCACCCTGTACCGTCGGACTTTCCAGACCGTTCCACTAACACACAAGCTGATTCAGACTCTGGGCTGCTCCCCGTTCGCTCGCCGCTACTGGGGGAATCTCGGTTGATTTCTTTTCCTCGGGGTACTTAGATGTTTCAGTTCCCCCGGTTCGCCTCGTTAACCTATGTATTCAGTTAACGATAGTGCAACGAATTGCACTGGGTTTCCCCATTCGGACATCGCCGGTTATAACGGTTCATATCACCTTACCGACGCTTTTCGCAGATTAGCACGTCCTTCATCGCCTCTGACTGCCAGGGCATCCACCGTGTACGCTTAGTCGCTTAACCTCACAACCCGAAGATGT
>NZ_PIBN01000040.1:0-2427 GCF_002806655.1 Klebsiella sp. K-Nf6
AAAATTCAGCGCGATCTGGGCTGGGTGCCGCAGGAGACGTTCGAGAGCGGGATTGAGAAAACCGTGCACTGGTACCTGAACAACCAGACCTGGTGGCAGCGCGTGCTGGACGGCTCCTATGCCGGCGAGCGTCTGGGCCTGAATAACTAATAAGGAAGTAAAGATGAAAGGTATTGTTCTGGCCGGCGGCTCCGGCACGCGTTTATATCCCATCACCCAGGGCGTCTCCAAGCAGCTGCTGCCTATCTACGACAAGCCGATGATTTTCTACCCGGTGTCCGTCCTGATGCTGGCGGGGATTCGCGACATCCTGATCATCTCCACGCCGGACGACATGCCTTCCTTCCAGCGCCTGCTGGGTGACGGGTCGCAGTTCGGGGTGAACTTCAGCTACGCTATCCAGCCGTCGCCGGACGGCCTGGCGCAGGCCTTTATTATTGGCGAGAAGTTCATCGGCAACGATGCCTGCGCCCTGGTGCTGGGAGATAATATCTACTTTGGCCAGAGCTTCGGTAAAAAGCTGGAAGCGGCAGCGGCGAAGACTTCCGGTGCCACGGTGTTTGGCTACCAGGTGCTGGATCCGGAGCGCTTCGGGGTGGTGGAGTTCGACGAGAACTTTAAGGCGCTGTCCATCGAGGAGAAACCGCTGAAGCCGAAATCGGACTGGGCGGTGACCGGGCTCTATTTCTACGACAATAACGTGGTGGAGATGGCGAAGGACGTGAAGCCTTCAGCGCGCGGCGAGCTGGAGATCACCACCCTGAACCAGATGTATCTGGAGCGCGGCGATCTGCAGGTGGAGCTGCTGGGGCGCGGTTTTGCCTGGCTGGATACGGGCACCCACGACAGCCTGATGGACGCATCACAGTTCATTCACACCATTGAGAAGCGCCAGGGGATGAAAGTGGCCTGCCTGGAAGAGATTGGTTACCGTAATAAATGGCTGTCGGCGGAAGGGGTGGCGGCTCAGGCGGAACGCCTGAAGAAAACCGAGTACGGTGCTTATCTGAAGCGCCTGCTGAACGAGCGTTAATGCCCTCTCCGTCAACGACAGGATACAGAGAATGAAGATTTTACTGATTGGCAAGAATGGCCAGGTGGGCTGGGAGCTGCAGCGTTCACTGTCCACCCTCGGCGACGTGGTCGCGGTGGACTACTTTGACAAAGAGCTGTGCGGTGACCTGACTAATCTGGAAGGCATCGCGCAGACCGTGCGTACCGTCCGCCCGGATGTGGTGGTGAATGCCGCCGCGCACACGGCGGTGGACAAGGCAGAAAGCGAGCGGGAGCTCTCCGACCTGCTGAACGACAAAGGGGTGGCGGTGCTGGCGGCGGAGTCGGCGAAGCTGGGTGCCCTGATGGTGCATTATTCCACGGACTATGTGTTCGACGGCGCCGGCAGCCATTATCGCCGGGAAGATGAAGCAACCGGCCCGCTGAACGTCTACGGTGAAACCAAACGCGCCGGTGAACTGGCCCTGGAGCAGGGCAACCCGCGTCACCTGATTTTCCGTACCAGCTGGGTGTACGCCACCCGCGGCGCCAACTTTGCCAAGACGATGCTCCGCCTGGCGGGTGAGAAAGAGACGCTCTCCATCATTGACGACCAGCACGGGGCGCCCACCGGCGCTGAGCTGCTGGCAGACTGCACGGCGACGGCAATCCGTGAAACGCTGCGCAATCCGGCGCTGGCCGGCACCTATCATCTGGTGGCCAGCGGCGAGACCAGCTGGTGCGACTACGCCCGCTATGTGTTTGAGGTGGCGAGGGCGCACGGTGCAGAGCTGGCGGTCCAGGAAGTGAAGGGCATTCCGACGACGGCCTATCCGACGCCGGCGAAGCGTCCGCTCAACTCACGCCTGTCGAATGAAAAATTCCAGCAGGCATTTGGGGTGACTCTCCCGGACTGGCGTCAGGGTGTGGCTCGCGTGGTAACAGAAGTCCTGGGCAAATAAACGGGTGGCAAACGATGAACATTATTAAAACAGATATTCCTGACGTGCTGATTTTTGAACCGCGCGTGTTTGGTGATGCGCGGGGCTTCTTCTTCGAGAGCTTCAGCAGCAAGGTGTTTAATGAGGCGGTGGGCCGCCAGGTGGATTTTGTTCAGGACAACCACTCCCAGTCCCAGAAAGGCGTATTGCGCGGGCTGCACTATCAGCTGGATCCGCACGCCCAGGGCAAACTGGTGCGCTGTGTGGAAGGTGAGGTATTTGACGTGGCGGTGGATATCCGTCGTTCATCGCCCACCTTTGGCAAATGGGTGGGCGCGGTGCTCAGCGCAGAGAATAAACGTCAGCTGTGGATCCCGGAAGGGTTCGCCCACGGGTTTATGGCGCTGAGCGACACGGTGCAGTTTGTCTACAAGGCGACGAACTACTACGCGCCGCAGTCAGAACGGAGCATCATCTGGAACGATCCGGAGAT
>NZ_PIBN01000041.1:0-1907 GCF_002806655.1 Klebsiella sp. K-Nf6
CCGAACTCTTCGAACAGCTGCTCAGCCGGCGCAGACTCACCGAAGGTGGTCATGCCAACGATCGCGCCGTTCAGGCCAACGTATTTGAACCAGTAGTCAGCGATACCGGCTTCTACCGCGACGCGGGCAGAAACGGCTTTCGGCAGTACGGATTCGCGATAAGCGGCATCCTGCTTGTCGAACGCGTCGGTGGACGGCATGGAGACCACGCGCGCCTTCACGCCTTCGGCAGTCAGTTTGTCCCACGCGGCAACCGCCAGCTCTACTTCTGAACCGGTCGCGATGAAGATCAGCTCCGGCTGGCCGGCACAATCTTTCAGCACGTAACCGCCGCGAGCGACGTTTGCCAGCTGCTCTGCGGTACGCTCCTGCTGCGCCAGGTTCTGACGGGACAGAATCAGCGCGGTCGGGCCGTCGTGACGCTC
Organism: Klebsiella sp. K-Nf6; assembly: GCF_002806655.1. NCBI lineage: Bacteria > Pseudomonadati > Pseudomonadota > Gammaproteobacteria > Enterobacterales > Enterobacteriaceae > Klebsiella > Klebsiella sp. K-Nf6. Next base: position 426 of record NZ_PIBN01000041.1, read on the forward strand.
TACGCCATATTTCCACGCAATCGCGGATTCAACCTGGTCACACGGACGCCAGGTGGACATGTTCGGGGTCACGCGCAGGGAAGCCACCTGCTCTACCGGCTGGTGAGTCGGGCCGTCTTCGCCCAGACCGATGGAGTCGTGGGTGTAGACCATCACCTGACGCTGTTTCATCAGCGCGGCCATACGTACCGCATTACGCGCGTATTCCACGAACATCAGGAAGGTGGAGGTGTACGGCAGGAAACCGCCGTGCAGCGCGATACCGTTGGCGATAGCGGTCATACCGAATTCACGCACGCCGTAGTGAATGTAGTTACCGGCAGTGTCTTCGTTGATCGGCTTAGAACCAGACCACAGGGTCAGGTTGGACGGCGCCAGGTCAGCGGAGCCGCCGAGGAATTCCGGCAGCAGCGGGCCAAACGCTTCGATGGCGTTCTGCGATGCTTTACGGCTGGCGATTTTCGCCGGGTTCGCCTGCAGCTTCGCGATGAACTCGTTAGCTTTGGCGTCGAAGTCAGACGGCATCTCACCTTTCATACGACGGGTGAATTCGGCTGCTTCCTGCGGGAAGGCTTTCGCGTAGGCAGCAAACTTCTCATTCCATGCGGCTTCTTTTGCCTGGCCAGCTTCTTTTGCATCCCACTGCGCATAGATGTCAGACGGGATGTCAAACGGCGCGTGTTTCCAGCCCAGCGCTTCGCGGGTCAGCGCGATTTCTGCGTCGCCCAGCGGTGCGCCGTGGGAGTCATGGGTACCGGCTTTGTTCGGCGAACCAAAACCAATGATGGTTTTGCACATCAGCAGGGACGGTTTGTCGGTGACCGCACGCGCTTCTTCTACTGCGCGTTTGATGGCGTCAGCGTCGTGACCGTCAACGCCGCGCACCACGTGCCAGCCGTAGGCTTCAAAGCGTTTCGCGGTATCGTCGGTGAACCAGCCTTCAACGTGGCCGTCGATGGAGATGCCGTTGTCATCATAGAAGGCAACCAGTTTGCCCAGTTTCAGGGTACCGGCCAGGGAGCACACTTCGTGAGAGATGCCTTCCATCATGCAGCCGTCGCCCATGAAGGCGTAGGTGAAGTGGTCGACGATGTCGTGGCCCGGACGGTTGAACTGCGCCGCCAGGGTTTTCTCGGCGATAGCCATCCCGACCGCGTTAGCGATACCCTGGCCCAGCGGACCGGTGGTGGTTTCCACGCCCGCGGTGTAGCCGACTTCCGGGTGACCCGGGGTTTTGGAGTGCAGCTGGCGGAAGTTTTTCAGCTCTTCAATCGGCAGATCGTAGCCAGTGAGGTGCAGCAGGCTGTAAATCAGCATCGAACCATGGCCATTTGACAACACAAAACGGTCACGGTCAGCCCAGGCCGGATTGTTCGGGTTATGGTTCAGGAAATCACGCCACAGCACTTCGGCAATGTCAGCCATACCCATCGGGGCCCCCGGGTGGCCGGATTTGGCTTTCTGTACAGCGTCCATGCTCAG
>NZ_PIBN01000042.1:0-1830 GCF_002806655.1 Klebsiella sp. K-Nf6
CCGTATGCAGCCATCGCGGTACGACCCGCCTGGTCCGCAATCTGTTCTGCCGTCGGACTGCTGTTACCCTCTGCCTTCAGCTTCGCTTCCGCCGCCGTCAGGGCTGCAGGGTCTTTTATCGCCTTCTGTTTTGCTATCTCGCCCTGCGTGCGCGCAATATCCGCCGCCTGGCTGCCAATCTCCCCTGTCAGCTGCACTTCCTGCAGGCGCCGCTGCTCCTTCTCCTTGTCAAATATCGGCCCGATACTGCCGCTGGCGTGTTCCGTGTCGCGACTCAGGTCAGCCACGTCCTGCTTCTGATTCTCCCTGTCGCGAATGATAAGGCTGCCATCAGCCACTGCGGCCTGCGTCGTACCTTCCGCATGGCCTTTGCTGCCGCCACCCGCCAGCAGGGCGCTGGTCATGTTCCCGGCGAACTGAGAGCCGATGCTGCCCCCGGTGCTGATACCGCCGCCCTGATGCTGCGTCTTATAATCCGCCTGGTTGTGGATATCGCTGAAACCCAGCGTGCCGGTATCGAGGCCGTTTTTATCTGCGCTTCCTGTGGAAGCAATGACCCCGCCATTCAGCTGCGTGTGGCTGCCCACCGTCACATCAAAACCGCCCTGACCGGCAAATATCCCGCTCTGCTCCTGCACCGAAGACCAGTCGCTGGTCATTTTGTCGCGACTGGTATTCAGGCTTCCCGACCACGACCCGGCGCCGAAGGTGTAACCCAGGCCACCGCTGAGACTGCTCTGCGTGCTGTCGTAATTGACGGGTAAAAAAGATCCCGGCGCTGAAGTCGGGATCTTTTGCAGTTAATAAAAATCGGGATCAACCAGACCTTCAGCTTTCACGATTTCAAGGAAGCGTTTATAGGCCGTTTCATCATTTTCGAGTAAATCATCAAGTAACCTTTCCTTAATTAGTGCCCAGTGGTAAATGCCAGAGTAGTTATTATTAAAGTATGTAAGTTCTCCAGAGATATCAGGATCTACTATATCTACTTTTTGTGAGTTATATGCAATTAACCCACAATGTCCTTTTGGCATTCCCAAAAAAAGAGTGTCCTTACCACTCCAGTAAATAGCATAAATATCAATAACATTAGATGAGTTATAAGGTCTTATTTTCATTACTTATCCCTCAGTGATGGACCTGGTTGTAATGGATTCGGTTGAGGACTTGTAATCTTCATATCGTATGCTTTACCCGTCACTGAATTATACTGATAGTGAATTGTTATATTTGAACCATCTGGTAATTCATGGTTAACCTGCATTTTCTGGAAGCCAGCCGATGTAGGGAATCGAGGATCTTTATTCATACCGTCAAGTATTTGCCCTTGTGAAGGATTGGATTCAACCTGCTTCCATACCATCTGTTCATTCAAATCCCTCGGCGCTGTAAATTGTTTACCCGGCTTAGCCGTCGAGATCTTCTCCGCTGCTCTAATCAGTATTGTGTTATCAATAATACCGGCTGCTTTACCCGCTAACGATAACGCTTTTTCTGCCGGGATTGACGTCAGCAGAGCCAGCGCATAATCCTTCGCCTCTTCCGCTGTCAGCAACGCCATTACTGTATCCGAGCCCGGGCTATTACTCAGAATGGCTTTGATAATATCCGCGCTTTCCGGCAAGTCGCCGCGAACGATATCCTTTAACCCGGCCTGTACCTGCTCCGGCGAAAGATTGTTGTCCTGCGCATACTTCACCCAGGATGTAGCTGCCTGTCCGGTTTCCGTCATCCCTTTTGGCAGACTAAGCGCATTATTCTCAACCGCGTTCTTACCGCCCTGCGCGCCCGCCACGGCTGACGCCGTACTGTCCCCGGCCAGACCGCCTG
>NZ_PIBN01000043.1:0-1711 GCF_002806655.1 Klebsiella sp. K-Nf6
ACTGCTCTTTAACAATTTATCAGACAATCTGTGTGGGCACTCAAAGTGACATGGATTCTTAACGTCCTTGGACGAAAAATGAATGCCAAGTCTCTGAGTGAACATACGTAATTCATTACGAAGTTTAATTCACGAGCATCAAACTTAAATTGAAGAGTTTGATCATGGCTCAGATTGAACGCTGGCGGCAGGCCTAACACATGCAAGTCGAGCGGTAGCACAGAGAGCTTGCTCTCGGGTGACGAGCGGCGGACGGGTGAGTAATGTCTGGGAAACTGCCTGATGGAGGGGGATAACTACTGGAAACGGTAGCTAATACCGCATAACGTCGCAAGACCAAAGTGGGGGACCTTCGGGCCTCATGCCATCAGATGTGCCCAGATGGGATTAGCTAGTAGGTGGGGTAACGGCTCACCTAGGCGACGATCCCTAGCTGGTCTGAGAGGATGACCAGCCACACTGGAACTGAGACACGGTCCAGACTCCTACGGGAGGCAGCAGTGGGGAATATTGCACAATGGGCGCAAGCCTGATGCAGCCATGCCGCGTGTGTGAAGAAGGCCTTCGGGTTGTAAAGCACTTTCAGCGGGGAGGAAGGCGGTGAGGTTAATAACCTCATCGATTGACGTTACCCGCAGAAGAAGCACCGGCTAACTCCGTGCCAGCAGCCGCGGTAATACGGAGGGTGCAAGCGTTAATCGGAATTACTGGGCGTAAAGCGCACGCAGGCGGTCTGTCAAGTCGGATGTGAAATCCCCGGGCTCAACCTGGGAACTGCATTCGAAACTGGCAGGCTAGAGTCTTGTAGAGGGGGGTAGAATTCCAGGTGTAGCGGTGAAATGCGTAGAGATCTGGAGGAATACCGGTGGCGAAGGCGGCCCCCTGGACAAAGACTGACGCTCAGGTGCGAAAGCGTGGGGAGCAAACAGGATTAGATACCCTGGTAGTCCACGCTGTAAACGATGTCGATTTGGAGGTTGTGCCCTTGAGGCGTGGCTTCCGGAGCTAACGCGTTAAATCGACCGCCTGGGGAGTACGGCCGCAAGGTTAAAACTCAAATGAATTGACGGGGGCCCGCACAAGCGGTGGAGCATGTGGTTTAATTCGATGCAACGCGAAGAACCTTACCTGGTCTTGACATCCACAGAACTTAGCAGAGATGCTTTGGTGCCTTCGGGAACTGTGAGACAGGTGCTGCATGGCTGTCGTCAGCTCGTGTTGTGAAATGTTGGGTTAAGTCCCGCAACGAGCGCAACCCTTATCCTTTGTTGCCAGCGGTCCGGCCGGGAACTCAAAGGAGACTGCCAGTGATAAACTGGAGGAAGGTGGGGATGACGTCAAGTCATCATGGCCCTTACGACCAGGGCTACACACGTGCTACAATGGCATATACAAAGAGAAGCGACCTCGCGAGAGCAAGCGGACCTCATAAAGTATGTCGTAGTCCGGATTGGAGTCTGCAACTCGACTCCATGAAGTCGGAATCGCTAGTAATCGTAGATCAGAATGCTACGGTGAATACGTTCCCGGGCCTTGTACACACCGCCCGTCACACCATGGGAGTGGGTTGCAAAAGAAGTAGGTAGCTTAACCTTCGGGAGGGCGCTTACCACTTTGTGATTCATGACTGGGGTGAAGTCGTAACAAGGTAACCGTAGGGGAACCTGCGGTTGGATCACCTCCTTACCTTAAAGAACCTGCCTTTGTAGTG
>NZ_PIBN01000044.1:0-1653 GCF_002806655.1 Klebsiella sp. K-Nf6
TCCGCGTCTTCGATGCCATGAACGACCCGCGCAACATGCAGGCCGCCCTGCAGGCTGTCCGCCGCCACGGCGCCCACGCCCAGGGCACGCTTTCGTACACCACCAGCCCGGCCCACACCCTGCAGACCTGGCTCGACCTCACCGAACAGCTGCTGGAGACCGGCGTCGACTCCATCGCCATCAAGGACATGTCCGGCATTCTGACGCCGCATGCCGCCTTTGAGCTGGTCAGTGAAATTAAAAAACGCTATGACGTCACCCTGCACCTGCACTGTCACGCCACCACCGGGATGGCGGAGATGGCCCTGCTGAAGGCCATTGAAGCCGGGGTCGACGGCGTCGACACCGCCATCTCCTCGATGAGCGCCACCTACGGCCACCCGGCCACCGAGGCGCTGGTGGCCACCCTCGCCGGCACGCCGTACGACACCGGCCTCAATATCCACAAGCTGGAAAGCATCGCGGCGTACTTCCGCGAGGTGCGTAAGAAGTACCACGCCTTCGAAGGCCAGCTGAAGGGCACCGACAGCCGTATCCTCGTCGCCCAGGTCCCGGGCGGGATGCTCACCAACCTCGAAAGCCAGCTGAAGCAGCAGAATGCCGCGGATAAACTGGACCTGGTGCTGGCGGAAATCCCCCGCGTGCGCGAGGACCTCGGCTTCATCCCGCTGGTCACCCCGACCTCGCAGATTGTCGGCACCCAGGCGGTGCTCAACGTCCTCACCGGCGAGCGCTACAAAACCATCGCGAAGGAGACCGCCGGTATCCTGAAGGGCGAGTACGGCCGCACCCCGGCGCCGGTGAACGCCGCCCTGCAGGCGCGGGTGCTCGATGGCGCCGACGCCGTCACCTGCCGCCCGGCTGACCTGCTGAAGCCGGAGCTGGCGGAGCTTGAAGCCGACGTGAAACGCCAGGCGCAGGAGAAGGGCATCACGCTTGCCGAAAACGCCATCGACGACGTGCTCACCGTGGCGCTGTTCCCGCAGCCCGGCCTCAAGTTCCTCGAAAACCGCCATAACCCGGCAGCCTTTGAGCCCGTGCCGCAGGTGGAAGCCGCGCAGCCGGTGGCAAAAGCAGAGAAGCCTGCCGCCTCCGGCGTCTACACCGTCGAAGTGGAAGGCAAAGCCTTTGTGGTCAAAGTCAGCGACGGCGGCGACGTCAGCCAGCTCAGCGCCGCGCCGGTGGCCGCTGCGCCTGCTGCCGCTCCGGCCCCGGCCCCGGCCGGCGCCGGGACCCCGGTGACCGCGCCGCTGGCGGGCACTATCTGGAAGGTGCTGGCCAGCGAAGGCCAGACGGTGGCCGAAGGCGAGGTGCTGCTGATTCTGGAAGCCATGAAGATGGAAACCGAAATCCGCGCCGCGCAGGCCGGGACCGTACGCGGCATCGCGGTGAAAGCCGGCGATGCGGTGGCGGTCGGCGACACTCTGCTGCAGCTGGCGTAAGGACGGGGAGCACAAATGGAAAGTCTGAACGCCCTGATTCAGGGCATGGGGCTGATGCACCTGGGGGCCGGCCAGGCAGTGATGCTGCTGGTCAGCCTGCTGCTGCTGTGGCTGGCGATTGCGAAGAAGTTCGAGCCGTTACTGCTGCTGCCGATTGGCTTCGGCGGCCTGCTCTCCAATATCCCGGAGGCCGGGCTGGCGCTGAGCGCGC
>NZ_PIBN01000045.1:0-1584 GCF_002806655.1 Klebsiella sp. K-Nf6
CCTGCTGCGTCGCGGAGAGAAACCATGACGCAAACCCCCGAAGTATCAAAATCCCATCAGACTGGTGCTCCTTCATCGAGCGCCGGTTTGCTTTCGTCTTCAAAACTAACTTTTCGCCAGCAGGAAGTTTTCGATCTGCTGGTGGCCTACATCAATCAGCATGGCTACCCACCTACGCTATCTGAGCTGGCCGATATGCTCGGCGTTAGCTCGTCTAATGCTGTTCTGTTGCATCTGCGTGCGTTAGAGAGAAAAAATTTTATAAAACTCTCTTGCCGTGTCTCCAGAGGAATTTCCATCGTCGGGCGAAAGGAGCCTATGCTCGCCGTGCAGCTGCTGCAGGAAATGATCGCTGAAGAACCCGGCGCGCGTGAAAGAGCGATTGAGTTTTTGCGACTGTTCGGTGATCAGCCATGAAGAAAAGTTGGTTTTTACACGAGCAACTTTCAGAGGCTGAGGCTACAGAGCTGGTGGCGCGATACCGTAAAAATAATTGTGTGGTTGAGAAGAGCTTATCCAGAGACTTTGCATCGTGGGAGATCCGCGTGCTGTTGCCGGAATCGAAGAAGCCGCCACGGATTGACAGGACCTACATACAGAAGATGTGGAGGGACTGTGCGAGCTTTGCTTAACGTGGATATTGCACGCCATCTTGGAATTGTGCTGCTTAAGCCGGGTAGTGAATTAATGCCGTTATTCGGTGCCGGCCGAGTTCTTGTTGAAATACCGCCGGCAAGCATGAAAAAGATACCCAGTGGTCGTCTTCCTGATGCCCGGCAGCCGTTGCGGGATGATATGGGGATTAGACCTTTTTTCATGAAGAAGGCAGTTATCACTGCAGCTGGTGGGGTAAGTGCCCTCGAGTCATGGTTGCGTAGGCAGGTTAAAAACTGTCAGTGGACACATTCCGATTACCATCACCATGAGCTCGTCCCGTTTCGCCATTCGACGGGTGTAATAATCGCATGCTGGCACTGTGATAATGAGCTTAAAAACCAAACGGAACAAACCCTCGATCAACTGGTAGGTGTTAATAACGCTGACTGGGTAATCGACACTGCCCGCATCGCGCTTGGTCTGGACACTCAGCGCTCATTGTCACTGGCGGAGCTATGCTGGTGGGCGGTAGGCGCCGGGATTGGCGATGAAATTACAGAAGAAATGGCGCGCCGATCCCTGCGTATTAAAGACGATGGCATTAAATCGGTTTACAGGGAGAGTGAGATTGTTCCGTCGGTACCGGCCACCAGTATTCTTTCTCCCCGTCTCGAAAAAACAATCAAGCCAACGGCAATAACAACGCCGGGCATACCTCTGGTTCCTGTGAACGTCGATCCTGTTGCTCCGGCGACACTATTCGCGAGACCTAAGCGGAGCCGATGGTTATCAGCGGACTTTATCTCATGGGTTAAAAAACAGCCGTGTATGTGCTGCGGGCAGCCTGCAGATGATGCACACCATCTTATTGGCTGGGGGCAGGGCGGCGTAGGCACCAAGGCCCACGATGTTTTTACGATCCCATTATGCCGCAAGCACCACCGTGCTTTGCACCATGACCCTGCCGCTTTTGAGCGTGAATACGGC
>NZ_PIBN01000046.1:0-1515 GCF_002806655.1 Klebsiella sp. K-Nf6
AACGGTGCGCGGTACTGCTCGTTAATCAGGGCGGTCTGGTCCGGGGACGGCACCGGCAGGACGCCGCCCCCGTCGCCGACGGCCATGTGAGTGATACCCAGAGGGATACCCTTCACCGCCGCAGCAGCCAGACGTTCAGCCCCCTGCGCGGTCAGTATGGCGCTGAATTTTTTACTCATAAGGCAGTCCGTAATAGCGGGCTTCCCCGCCGGAGCGGGGCAGCCTCGGGATTAACTCAGGGGCGCGTAATACACCGGGCGCAGACCCATCTCGGAATTCAGCACTTCGATATTGTTGGCAAAGCCAAACTGGAAAATATCGTTCTTACCGCGCACCGGATGCATGCAGCTTGTCGCGCCCGCGTTGTAGTTGACGGTGGACCCTGCCGGGACAATCGCCTTCCCGGTCAGGGACGGCCACACGCCATACAGCTCCAGAAGATTTTTTACCGCTTCCGGCAGCGTGTTCTGCGGCTGAACGAAGGTCCCGCCCCAGGCCGGGTGATAAAACTCGTTGTCAGCCAGCCCGGTGGTCTTTGTCACCGCCCGCACGCTGTTGGGTGTGGTGGCCACATAGTCCGCCGTGGTGGTGTTCCCGGTATGTGTCGGGGTGATAAAGGCCCCGGTCACCGCATGGATGGCGTACCAGCCCGGCACATCAGCGCCGTGCGCACTGAACACCGCGGAGGCGGCGAGCGCGGCCTCATTGCCGGTCCCGTAGAGCTGGATTTCGCCACCCACCACACGCGCGCCGTAGGTGCGCTCCCAGACGTTTCCGGCAAGGTCGCTGATACCGTTGTATTTTTTGTCCTGGCGATAAGAGACCGGACCAGAGCCGGTATAAATGCGCGGAGACTGCGAGGACAAATCGCCCGCCTCTTTGCCGTCGATACGGCGCCCGGTCTGGGTCGCGTCCAGCGCGGACTTGCCGTACACATCAGCCCCCAGCGGGCTGTACCGGCTCTTCACGGCCATCGCCTGCATCAGCGCCCACTCGACCGACGTCATGCCGTGCCAGGTGCTGCCCATCGCTTTCAGTAACGGGAAAAGGGTGGCGCTGGTTGCGTTACAGGCATTCGCATCCACGTTGGGCAGACTCAGGACCTCGCCGTTCAGCACGCATCCCTGATAGGTTCCGACATACAGATACGGGATTTCCCTGTCGCCCTGCTTAAAGGCCGGGTGTACGCCGGAAATCCCCAGCGCCGGGTTCAGGCTTTCGATACTCACCTTCGGGATAATGTTCACAAAGGTCGGCTGTCCCTTCGGGGTATACAGCACCGTCTGTTTTCCGCCCGAAGCCGCCTCAACGGAGGCCCGCAGCGCATCTTTGACTAAAATCGTGGTCATGGTGAGGTCCTTACTGGTGGTAGCTGAAAAAAGTGTCCAGGTATGCAATACGCTGTCGGGTCCAGTCCATCATCTGGTCCAGACTGGTGATGCTCAGGGAGGGCACATTCGGCCATTTTTCATATTCAGCCTGCATCAGTTCCGGGGTGTAGCGCCCCAGCAGGTC
>NZ_PIBN01000047.1:0-1164 GCF_002806655.1 Klebsiella sp. K-Nf6
GGCCTACATCGCCAGCACGTACTTGAGCATCACCCCGGCGGCGATCGCCGAGCCGATCACCCCGGCCACGTTCGGGCCCATGGCGTGCATCAGCAGGAAGTTCTGCCCGTCCGCTTCCAGACCCACCTTGTTCGACACCCTGGCCGCCATCGGCACCGCCGACACCCCGGCGGAACCAATCAGCGGGTTGATTTTGTGTTTACTGAACACATTCATCAGCTTCGCCATCAGCACCCCGGCGGCGGTCCCCACGCAGAAGGCGATCACCCCCAGCAGCAGAATGCCCAGCGTCTGCGGCTGCAGGAACTTGTCCGCCACCAGCTTGGCCCCCACCGACAGCCCGAGGAAGATGGTCACGATGTTGATCAGCGCGTTCTGCACCGTATCGCTCAGACGATCCACCACCCCGCTTTCGCGCATCAGGTTGCCGAAGCAGAACATCCCCAGCAGCGGCGCGGCGTCCGGCAGCAGGAGCGCCACCAGCAGCAACAGCACCGCCGGGAAGAGGATCTTCTCCCGCTTACTCACCGTGCGCAGCTGCACCATGCGGATCTTCCGCTCCTTATTCGTGGTCAGCGCCTTCATGATCGGCGGCTGGATCAGCGGCACCAGCGCCATGTAGGAGTAGGCCGCCACCGCGATGGCCCCCAGCAGCTCCGGTGCCAGTTTGCCCGACAGGTAAATCGCCGTCGGGCCGTCGGCGCCGCCGATGATGCCGATGGCCGCCGCCTGCGGCAGGGTGAACGAAATCAGGCCGAAGTAGTTCAGCGTCAGCGCCCCGAGCACGGTGGCGAAGATGCCGAACTGCGCCGCCGCCCCCAGCAGCAGGGTGCGCGGGTTGGCCAGCAGCGGGCCGAAGTCGGTCATTGCCCCGACGCCCATAAAGATCACCAGCGGCGCGATGCCCGAGCCAATCGCCACCTTATAGAAGATGGCCAGCACTCCGGCGGAGTAGCCCATGTCCACCGCGAGGCTCTCCATCTGCCCCTGCACCGACGGCAGGGCCAGCGCCAGTGCCTCCTTGATGGCGTGGACGTCCGGCGCGCAGTGGAGCTTCGTGGCAATCACCGCCAGCTGCGCCGGGTCGTGGTGGGCCAGCAGGTTTTCCAGCGCGCTCAGCGCCAGCCCGGCCTCCGGGATATTGGAGAGCAGGCCGCCGAAGCC
>NZ_PIBN01000048.1:0-1163 GCF_002806655.1 Klebsiella sp. K-Nf6
ATCGTTGCCAAAGCCGTTGATAAAGCGCTGGCCGACCGCCAGGCGAAAATCGACGCCGCGGCCAACAAAAAGGTCGACGTGATCACTAACCCGCAGACCACCGCCGCCTCGCCGGATATGGCCATTCCGTTCGGCCTCAAGTTCAGCGGCTATGCCCGCTATGGCGCCCACTTCCAGACCGGCGACCAGAAATATGTCGGCGTCGACGGCTCCTATAACGGCGCCTCGGCGATCGGCCGTCTGGGCAACGAAAGCAACGGCGGCGAATTCCAGATCAGCAAGGCCTTCAAAAGCGCGCAGGGGGCTATCTGGGATCTCAACGTGATGTTCGACCACTGGAGCGACGAAGTTAACCTGAAGAAGGCCTACGTCGGCGTCACCAACGTGCTGGAATCCAACCCCAACGCCTATCTCTGGGCCGGCCGCGACTTCCACCAGCGTCCGCAACAGGGGATCAACGACTACTTCTGGATGAACCACGACGGCCAGGGCGCCGGGGTGAAGAACTTTGATATCGGCGGCGTGCAGTTTGACGTGGCGACGGTCTCGCAGGTGAAATCCTGTAGCCCGGAAGTGATGGCCGACGAGACCAACCCGTCGCGTATCACCTGTACCGGCAGCTCCGATACCGGCGACAACGGCCACTACGCGCTGACCACCAAAACCCACAACATCAAGGCCGGGCCGATCGACGTCGAGGTGTACGCCAACTACGGCTTTGACTCGAAGGCGGTGGACAGCGACGCGCGCCTCGAAGCCTGGCAGGGCGGCCTGGTGCTGAGCCACACCAACGACAGCGGGGTGAACAAGGTGATCCTGCGCTACTCTGACAACTCGGATAATAGCGTCTACAACAAGACCGACGACCTGACCACGGTCTACGCCAGCTTCGAGGGCAGCCATAAGTTCACCCAGCAGGCGCAGATCGAATACCTGCTGGCCTTCCACGACTACGACAACGGCAAGGACAACACCGACAACCGTAAAAACTACGGCGCCATCGTCCGGCCGATGTATTTCTGGAACGACGTGCACTCCACCTGGCTGGAAGCGGGCTACCAGCGCGTGGATTACGACCAGGGCGGGGATAACCACGGCTGGAAGCTGACGCTGTCGCAGAACATCGCCATCGGCATGGGGCCGGAGTTCCGCCCGATGCTGCG